>JBPPMN010000270.1:0-5950 GCA_051306055.1 Acidimicrobiales bacterium | reverse complement strand
CCCCTCCCGGGAACCTGGTGACGGGCACTGCGGCCGGAGTGGCCGATCGCGTCGTTGACACCGTCAGCGGCGTGGCCCAGGGTGGCGTCACCGCCCTGCAGGACCTGATCGCCACCGTCCTGCGACGCAAGAAGCCGGGGGTTTCGCCCACCGGATCGTCCGTCACTCGCAGCACGGCCCGCAAGGTGCGCAACCAGCTGGCCGAGATGACCGACGCCGCCATCGAGGCGGTGGAGGACGCCAAGGAGGCGGCCACCGACACCGTGCACCGGGCCAACAGGACCGGTCGCACGACCGCCGCCAAGGCGAAGACGGGTGCCAAGCGCACAGCGCGCACCGCCAAGCGAGGCGGAGCCAGTACCGCCCGGGCCGCCAAGGCCGGCGCCAAGGGTGCGGGCACCAGCGCCCGCAAGGGTGCCAAGCGCACCACCACCACGGCCAAGCGCGGCGCCACCACCGCCGGCCGCACCGCCAAGAAGGCGGTCAAGCGCACCACCTCCACCGGCGCCAACGCCGCGAAGTCCACGGCCTCCACCGCCAAGCGGAGCGCGGCCGCCACCCGCTGACCTCTCAGCGCCTGCCAGCCCTCGATGCTGCCCACCCCGCTCTGGGGTGGGCAGCATCGCGATGAGATGGCGGCGTTCCAACCGTCGATGCTGCGACGACCAGCCAGAGGGGAGATCACCCGATGGGCGAGATCGCAGATCGGTACCGCACGGTCGCCAGCGGCCACTACGGGCACGCGGGTGCCTGTGCCCGTCGACGCCGACCCGCAGACCCGCCTCATCGCCCTCACCGGCCGCCGGCCGTAGCCGTCAGAGGCTCGCCAGCACCCGGTCGATGGCCTCGAGGGCCGCTTCCACCGCGGCCACCCGGCTGGTGGTCATGGCCTGGCGGTCGACGCGCCGGCGGCCCTCCGGCCCGAGGGCGGCGGCGATCTCGGCCTGCAGCGCCTCGTAGGCGGGGCGCTGCTCCTCGTTGATGGCCGACCCTTCGGCGGCCTGGTCGGCGCAGTGCAGGAGCAGGGCCGCCACCTCCGGCTCGCCGTGGCGGGCGAGGAGGGCAGCCAGGTTGCGCACGGTGGTCCACTGCTGGGTCCAGTTGCCGGATCGGCTGAAGTAGCGCAGCAGCCACCGGAACCCGTCGAGGGCCTCGCGGGCGTCACCTCCACGGGCCAGCAGCGACACCAGCCCCACCGAGGCCAGGCTGCCCACGAAGGTGGCGCCCACCCGCTGGGCCAGCACGATGCAGGTGGAGTAGTCCTCGCGGGCCTCGTCGGGGTGGTCGACCGAGGCCACCTCGGCCCGGGTGTAGTGGCAGTAGGCGAGTGCAGCGTCCGACTCCCGCTCGATGGCCTGGGCGAAGGCCTGGGCGAGCAGCTCGTCGGCCCGGTCGTCGTCGCCGTTGTACCCGGCGCACAGCGCAGCAGAGGCCAGGTAGTGGTGGTGGGGTTCGTCGGACACGCGATCGGCCTCGGTCCACAGCCTCTCGGCCTCGGCGGGATCGCCGGCGAAGAGGTGGACGGCCCCCAGGCCATCGAGCGACCGCCGTGCGGTGGACTCGTCGGCCTCCGCCAGGCCGGCCTCCGCGAAGCGCTGCGCGGCGGCGAGGTCGCCGCGCATCCACGACGCCACGCTGGCGGCGCCCAGCAGCTCAGCTCGGCGAGGGTGGACGTCGACCAGCGGTGACTGGGCCAGGTCGATGGTCCACGCCCCCAGCTCGGGAAGGTCCCGCTGGTGGGCCGCCTCGTGCAGGTGCAGCACGGCGTCGACCATCCCGTCGATCGATCCGCGCCGGATGGCGATGGCCCGGGCTGCTCGCAGGTTGGGCATCTCCCTGCGCAGGAGCCGATCGACCGATGCGCCCTCACGCGTGTCGAAGCCCTGGTCGACGGTGGCCGCCACCAGTGAGGCCCAGTCGAGCAGGATCTGGTCGCAGCGGTCCTGCTCGCCGGCCGATTGCTGCTCCTCCCGGGCCAGGGCCCGGATCGTCTCGAGCATCGTGTAGCGAGCCACGAGGTCGGCGTCGGGTGCCAGCATCGACGCATCCGCCAGACGGGCCATCAGCAGGGCAGGGTCGTCGCGCAGGTCCAGCGCGGCGGCGACGTGGCGCACCGCGGTGAGCTCCACACCGCCGGGAAAGGTGCCGAGGGCACGGAAGAGCATCCGGTCGTCGTCACCGAGCAGGCGGTACGACCACTCGACGGCTCGTCGCAGCGTCTGGTGCCGCGGGTCACCGTCGCGTCGCCCGAGCAGGTCGAGGGAGCGGCCCAGGGACTCGAGGAGGCCCACCAGCCCGAGGGTGGCCACCCGACCAGCGGCCAGCTCGAGGGCCAGCGGGAGGCCGTCGAGGCGGCGCACCACCTCGGAGATGACGGGCGCGCTGTCATGATCGACCGTCATGGCCCCGGACCGCGAGGCATGGGCCACGAAGGCCTGCACCGCCGGGTTGGCCGCCAGGACCTCGGGTCGGTCCTCGCCGGGGTCGGGAAGGGGGAGCGGGCCCATGCGCAGGAGCCGCTCTGCGCCCAGGCCCAGCCGCTCCCGGGAGGTGGCCACCACGCTGAGGCGAGGGCAACGGGGGAGCAGCGCTCCCACGAGCACCCGGCACGACTCGAGGAGGTGCTCGCAGCTGTCGAGCAGCACCACGGGATCGCCGACGGCCAGGCGGTCGGCGGCGCGGTCGACCACGTCGTCGCGGTGGGCGCTGGACAGGTGCAGCGCCGTGGCGAAGGCGCCCATCACGTCGTCGCTCGAGGTGACCGCCCCGAGGTCGACCACCACGAGGTCGCGGTCGCTCGCCAGCCGGTCGGTGGCGGCGCGGGCCAGCGAGGTCTTGCCCACACCCCCTGGGCCGAGCACGGTCACGAGGCCGGGCGCGGCCATGAGGTGCTCCAACCGGGAGAGCTCGGAGCTCCGTCCGACCAGCGGGGCCGCATCGGGCGCGACCGACCGACCAGCCGACGACGGGGCCGGCGCGCCGTCGGCAGCCGCGCTCGGCGCGGGGCGGAGCGTCTCGATGCCTCCCGACCCGATGCCCCCCGACGCGATGGCCTGCTCGAGCTCGGCCAGCGCCGTCGACGGATCGAGCCCGGTGGCCTCCACCAGGCGACGGCGGAACTGGTGCGCCACCTCGAGAGCCTCGGAGGCGCGGCCGACCGCCGCCAGGGCTCGCATCAGGAGGCGGTGGGTGCGCTCCCGCCGGGGGTCGGCGGCGGTGGCGCCCAGCGCTTGCTGCAGCACGCCCGGCGTGCCGGCGGCCAGGCCGGCCTCCAGCAGGTCGTCGAGGATCTCCGCTCGCAGCTCCTCGAGGCCGGTCGCCTCGGCCGCGAGGGGGGCGACGTCGGGGAACTCGTCGAGCGCCCGTCCCCGCCAGAGGCTCCAAGCCTCGTCGAGCAGCGGCCGGGCGGCGTTGGGGTCGGTGGCCGACCGGCGGCGCCCCGCAGCGGCCAACCGCCGGGCCCGACCCACGTCGAGGCCGTCGTCGTCGAGGTGGAGCGAGTAGGCGCTGCCCTGGCGCTCCAGGCGCTCGGCTCCGGGGCCGAGGTGGCCCCGCAGCCGGGAGATGTGGGCGTGGAGCGCTCGGCGGCCGGTGGTGGGCACCTCGTCGGGCCACACGGCGTCGAGGAAGCCGTCGACCGACACAGCGCGACCCTCGGCCAGGGCCAGCAGGGCCAGCACGGCGCGCCGTCTCGGGCCCGGCACCTCCACGGTCTCGTCGCCCACCCACAGCCGGAGCGGTCCGAGCAGGTCGACGGCCACCCGTGCGGTCGGTGTCACCGCCGCGGCTCCGCCGTGCAACCGGCGGTTGGTTGGGTGATCGCTGACCAGTCCCACCACGCACCCATCGAGGACATCATGACCACGCTCCACCCGCTCCGCACCGAACCGCTCACCGACGACATGCTGGCCCGCTTCGACGAGCGGGCCCCACAGTACGACCGGGAGAACCGCTTCTTCTCGGAGGATTTCGAGGAGCTGCGTGATTCCGGCTACCTGCTGCTGGCCGTCCCCCAGGAGCTGGGGGGCTACGGGCTCACCCTGGCCGAGGTCATGGCTCACCAGCGCCGGCTGGCCTACCACGCCCCGGCCACCGCCATCGCCATCAACATGCACCTGTACTGGACGGGCGTGGCGGCCGACATGGCCCGCTTCGGCGACGACAGCCTCGGCTGGATCCTGGAGGCCGCCGCACAGGGCGAGGTGTTCGCCGCCGGCCACGGCGAGGTCGGCAATGATGCCGGCCTGGTGGCCGCCACCACGGTGGCCGAGCGGGTCGACGGGGGCTGGCGCTTCACCGGCCACAAGATCTTCGGCAGCCTCTCGCCGGTCTGGACCTACTTCGGGCTCCACGGCATGGACATCAGCGACCCGGACAACCCGCAGGTCGTGCACGCATTCCTGCCCCGCGACGCCTCCGGCTACCGGATCGTGGAGACATGGGACGCCCTCGGAATGCGAGCCACCGCCAGCCACGACACCGTGCTGGAGGGCGCCTTCGTGCCCGACCACCTCGTGGCCAGCGTGTCGCCGGCCGGCAACGCCGGCGCCGGGCTCTTCCACCTCAACGTGATGGCCTGGGCCCTCCTCGGGTTCGGGACCGTCTATGCCGGGATCGCCCAGCGGGCCTTCGACCTCGCCGTGGCCTCGGCCAAGGGCAAGACCACGCTGGCCCTCAACCGCACCCAGGCCCACCACCCCGAGGTGCAGCGCGGCGTGGCCGAGATGCGCATGACCCTCGAGTCGATCGACGGCCACCTGGGCACCGTTTGCCGCGAGTGGTCCGAAGGCGTCGACCACGGCGCCGAGTGGCCCATCAAGATCGTGGCCGCCAAGCACATGACGGTCACCTCCGCCTGGTCGGTGATCGACCGTGCCCTCGAGCTGGCCGGCGGCGGCGGGCTGGCCAAGCGCAACCGTCTCGAGCAGATCTTCCGAGACGGCCGCCTCGGTCGGGTGCATCCGACCAACCCGGCCGACAGCTACGAGATCGTGGCCAAGGGCTCGCTCGGGATCGATCCCGACGAGCAGCCGCGGTGGGGCTGATGGCCACCCCCTCCGCGGTCTCGATGCCCGATCCCGTCGCCGCCCAGGTGCGCGGCCTCGGGGCCATCGCCTGTGTGTTCGCCCACCCCGACGACGAGGCCTACCTCGCCGGCGGGCTCATGGCGGCGGCGCGGATGCTGGGCCAGCCGGTCCGGTGCATCACCGCCACCTCGGGCGAGGCCGGAGGCCCCGGTCCAGGTCGCCGCCGTGAGCTGGCCAAGGCGCTCACCGCCCTCGGGGTGGACGACCACCACGTGCTCGACCTGCCCGACGGCGGCTGTGCTGCGGTCGATGCCACGGAGGCCATGACGCAGATCGCGGCCCGCCTGGTCGACTTCGCCCCCGACACGATCGTCACCTTCGACGACGACGGCCACACCGGCCACCCCGACCACGTGGCCGTGGGTCGCTGGACCGTGGAGGTGGCGGAGCGTTGCCTCCCGGAGGCCCGCGTGCTGCGCACGGCGGTGTCGGCCGCGGCCAGCGCGCTCGAGCCGGACGGTCTCGACCACGATGCCGTGTTCGCCAGCCCCGACCTGCCGCGTCTGGTGGACGACGCCGACCTGGCCGTGGAGCTCTGGCTCCAGGGCGAGCTGCTCGACCGCAAGATGGCGGGGCTCGCCGCCCACCGCAGCCAGACCGCATCGTTGAGGGACGAGGTCGGCCCCACGGCCTTCCGGCACTGGGTGTCAGTGGAGTCCTTCACCGCACACCCGGCTGACCATCCCGTCCCGCGCCTGGCCGCCGGACCGATCTGCACCCCGCTCCCCGATGGACATCCCGCCCGTCGCCCGACCGTGAGGACCTGACATGGCTGCACCCCACCTCGATCTCCGCTCCCGCTCCCGCCGGCCCTTCACCGGCTCGCGCCATCCCCACCGCCACCTCGCCGACGCTTCCCCCGG
>JBPPMN010000261.1:0-8685 GCA_051306055.1 Acidimicrobiales bacterium | reverse complement strand
GGCCGGGGCCCCGTCGGGGGGACCGGGGCGCGCCCAGTCGAGCGTGCCGTCGCCGGTCCAGATGAAGTCGTCGATGCCGAGGTCCTCGAACCGAGCGTGCAGCTCGTGGTGGTAGCGCTGCAGGAGCGCCTGGGTGAGGCGCTGGATCTCCCGGTTGCGGCGCCGCTGGGCGTTGGCCCCCTCGCGGTGCACCTGGATGTAGCAGCACTCGGGGATGTGGACCATTCGGGTGGTGAGGAACATGCGCAGGCAGAGGTCGAAGTCGTCGCACACAATCAGGTCGGGGCTGTGGCCACCACAGCGCTGGTAGGCCGAGGCCCGCCAGGCCCGTACGTGGTTGGGCGCCGAGGTGATGTGGCGGATGGTCTTGGCGTTCACTGGCGGGTAGCACTGCACCAGCAGCGGGCGCCCCTCGATCACCTCGGTGCGATAGGCGCCGAACCCGAAGGCCCAGCCGTCGGGGTAGCCCGCCGCCGACCCGTCCTGCAGCACCTCGGCGCCGTCGGAGTAGAAGAAGCCCGCCTCCGGGTGCTGTCGGGCCGCGGCCACCACCAGCTCGAGGCAGCGGGGCAGCAGCCGATCGTCGTGATCGAGCTCCACCACGAGCGATCCGCGGCAGAGCCCGCAGGCCCGCCGCTTCACCGCACCGATCGACCCGTCGTTGCCGACCCCTCGGAACGGCTGCACGCGCGGGTCGACCGCGGCCAGCTCCGTGAGGACCCCGAAGGTGGCCCCGTCGTCGTCGGAGTCGTCGTAGACCACCCACTCCCAGTCCTGGTGGGTCTGGGCCAGCAGCGACTCGTAGGCGGTCCGCACCGCGGCGCCGGTGCGGTAGGTGCAGGTGAAGACGCTCACCAACGGCACGTCGGGGAACCGGTCGCCGGTGGCCTCGGTGACGAAGGTGTGCAGCACCTGGGCGGCGAGCTCCGGCAGCGCCTGCCCGGCGGCGTGGATCCAGCGGCGGCGCACCGAGAGCGGCGCAGCGGCCAGGTGCTGGTGGTGCTCGACGTCGCCGAAGGTCAGCACCACGTGCGGCCGGGTCTCGGCCAGCTGGCGCCACAGGCCGTGGTCGTCGTCGGTGGTGGTCAGCTCGAAGCCGTCGGCCTCAGCGGTCGGTGCTCCCCCGACCCGCAGCGCTCGCAGGTCGAGCTCCGCCGGAGCGCCGATCGCCCACACCCGGATCAGCGCACCATCGGTGGAAGGGAGCTCGGCCACGATCCGCCGACGCTACCCAGCCGGCAGAGTCGCTTGGGGAGCGTGGGGCCCTAGGCGCTACCATCACCGTCTCCACTCGGGCGAGTGGCGGAATTGGCAGACGCGCTGGCTTCAGGTGCCAGTGAGGGAAACCTCGTGGGGGTTCAAGTCCCCCCTCGCCCACTCCGAGACCAACCTCTGTCGGTCTTAGGTCGCGCCGACCGGGCTCCGAGCGCGCCAGCGGTCAGGGGCGAACCGCGAAAAGGAGGCGTCGAGGCCGACGTCTGGCACGCTGGCGCATGGCCGGCGTCGAGGGAGCACCACCTCGACGTCGTCGGCTCCGATCGCTGGGGCTGGCGGCGAGGGTGATGGCCTTCGCCGCCGTCTTCCACTTCCTGGTGCTCCCCCAGATCGGCGGGACGCGGCGGGCGCTGGGCCTGCTGTCAGACCTGAACCCGCTGCTGCTCCTCGCCGCCGTGCTGCTGGAGGGTCTCGCCCTGGCCGCCTACGGCCAGCTGACCCGGTCGCTTCTGCCGCCTGACCAGCGTCCCGACAGCTGGCGGATGTATCGGATCGTGCTGTCGTCGCTGGCGCTCAACCACGTCGTGCCGGGGGGCGCGGCGGCCGGCGGCGTGCTGCAGTACCGCCTCCTCACCCGCGCCGGAGTCGACCCCGCCCAGGCCAGCTTCGCCATGGCCGCCCAAGGGCTCGGATCGGCCCTCGTCCTGAACGGGCTGCTGTGGGTGGGGCTGGTGGTGTCGATCCCCGCCACCGGCTTCCAGCCCCTCTACGCAGCCGCAGCCGCCGTCGGCGCCGTGCTGCTCCTCGTGGCCGCCGGAGCGGTCCTGGCCCTCACCCGAGGACGGGACCGGACCGTCCGGACCATCGCCCGGATGGCCGATCAGATCCCGAAGGTGGACCCCGACCGGGTGGCCGCGGCCTTCGAGCGGGTGGCCGGGCAGCTGGCCACCTTCACCGAGCGACCGCGGCTGGCGGTCACCGCCATCGGCTGGGCGGCCGCCAACTGGCTCCTCGACATCGCAGTGCTGTGGCTCTTCTTGGCGGCCTTCGGCTACCGGGCACCGATCGCCGGCCTCTTGGTCGCCTACGGCCTGGCCAACGTCCTGGCCGCCATCCCGCTGTCGCCCGGCGGCCTCGGGGTGATCGAGGCCACCCTCATCGTCACGTTGGTGGGCTTCGGGGCACCTCGCGCCGCGGCCAGCCTGGCCGTGGCCACCTACCGCCTGGTGCAGTTCTGGCTGCCCATCCCGATGGGGGCGGCGGCCTGGGCCAGCCTGGCCGGCACCCACCGTCGCGGCGCCATCGACGCCATGGCCGAAGAGGTCCGGGCCGCCTGATCGGTGCCGCAGACGGCGCGGCCGGGACGCTGCCCGAGGCACCTACTACGCCAAGGGCGACCCGAAGCTGCTCGGCTGGACGACCCAGGGCCGAGCGATGCTCCGGTGAGGCTCGGTCGGTGCGCCAGGCGAAGGTGCCCCCCGCTCGGCGAGTGGCAGGATGCCGGGATGATCCGACTCAGCGTCTTGTACCCGCGCACCGACGGCGCCACCTTCGACCACGACTACTACCGCGACTCGCACGTGCCGCTGGCCGTCTCGACCTGGAGGCTCGACGGCGCGCAGATCGACAAGGGCCTCGACGGGCCCTACGAGGCGGCGGTGCACTTCACCTTCGAGTCGATGGAGGCCATCGGCGAGGCGATGGGGAAGCCGGGCACGGCCGACGTGATGGCCGACGTGGCGAACTGCACGACGATCACGCCGGTGATGCAGACCAGCGAGATCGTCAGCTGACCCCGCAGCCCGTGCGCCTCGACCGGCTTCCACTCACCTACGACGAGTGCCGCGCCCGCTTCCGGTGGGCGGCCACCGTGGCCGGACAGGTCGTCGACGCCCACCCGATCGCCGCCCGTGGCCCGGAGGGCCAGGGGCTGTCGATCGACGTGGTCACCCTCGGCGCCCCGCAGCCCACGCGCGCCCTCCTCCTGCTGGCGGGCGTCCACGGGGTCGAGGGCTTCGCCGGCTCCCAGCTCCAGGTCGGCCTCCTCGCCAGCGTCGACCCGCGTGCCCTGCCCGACGACATGGCCGTGGTGATCGTTCACGCCGTGAACCCTTGGGGCATGGCGTGGTGGCGGCGCCAGAACGAGTCCAACGTCGACCTCAACCGCAACTGGGGTCGCAGCGGCGCCGAGCCCGACCACAACGACGACTACGACGAGGTCCACGCGCTGGCCTGCCCCGACACGCCGGAGCTCCCGTCGGTCGACGACCTCCTCGTCCAGGCCGCCGCGCTCGTGGCCGAGCGGGGGCTGCCCTGGGTGACGGCGGCCATCACCGCCGGCCAGTACCGCCACGCCGATGGCCTGCACTTCGGCGGTCACCGCACCGAGGAGTCGACGAGCACCGTGGAGGCCATCGCCAAGGCGCGGCTCGATGCGGTCGAGCGCCTGCTGGTGGTCGACCTCCACACCGGCCACGGGCCCTACGGCGAGCTCACCGCGCTGTCCGACCGTCCGGCCGGCTCGCCGCAAGATGCCTTCTTGCGGCCGATCTTCCCCAACGTCCATCCCACCGTGGCCGCCGAGCCCGATGTGAGCACGGCGCCGAAGCGAGGCGGTCTCGCTCGAGGGCTGGCCGACTCCTTCCCTGCCGCCACCACCCACGCCACCGTGCTGGAGCTCGGCTCGGCGGGCGATGAGGAGCAGCTGGTGGCCACCTACCACGAGCAGTGGGTGCACCGGCTCGGCGACCGTCGCCGACCCGATCACGCGGCGGCGGTGTGGGCCTACCGGTGCTGCTTCACCCCGGACGATCAGGAGTGGGAGCGGACCGTGCTCGAGCGGGGTCGCCAGCAGATCGGCGCGGCCATCGACGCGGTGGCGGCCTGGGCCTGACCCGCGTGGCCCTCGACGACCCCACCTTCGGCGACGTGCGGGCGGCCGCCGAGCGGATCGCCGGCAGGGTCGTGCGCACGCCGGTCCTGCGCATCCCGACCCTCGACGAGCTGGTCGGCCGCCGGGTGCACCTCAAGGCCGAGCACCTCCAGGTGGGCGGTGCCTTCAAGGCGCGGGGCGCCACCCACGCCGTGCTCGCCCTGTCCGAGGCGCAGGTGCGTGGGGGAGTGGCGGCCCACTCGTCGGGCAACCACGCCGCCGCGCTGGCGCGGGCCGCAGCGGAGCGAGGCGTGCCCTGCCACATCGTGATGCCGCGCACCGCGCCCCGGGCCAAGCAGGAGGCCACCCGGGCGGCGGGAGCCCGGATCGTGTGGTGCGAGCCCACCATGGCCGCACGCGAGGCGGGCCTGCGGGAGGTGCTGCGCACGACCGGCGCGGTGGAGGTGCACCCCTCGGCCGATCCGATGGTGATCGCCGGGCAGGGCACCGCCACCCTCGAGCTGCTGGAGGAGGTTCCCGCCATCACCTCGGTGGTGGCGCCCGTCGGCGGCGGCGGGCTGCTCAGCGGCGCGGCCCTGGCTGCCCACGGCCTCGACGCCACGATCGACCTGTGGGGCGCCGAGCCGGCCACCCTCGCTGACGCCCACCGATCCCTCGCCGCGGGCGAGCTCGACACGACCGGAAACGCCACCTCGATCGCCGACGGTCTGGCCGCCACCCTGGGGCCACGCACCTTCCGCATCCTGCGCGCCCACCACGTGCGGATCCGCACGGTGTCCGAGGACCAGATCCTGGCCGCCATGGAGCTCCTCTACCGGGATGCCGCGCTGCTGGTGGAGCCCAGTGCGGCGACCGCGGTGGCGGGTCTGCTGGCGCTGGTGGACGATGGCGTGGCGCTCGGGGATGACGTGGGGGTGCTGCTCAGCGGCGGCAACGTCGACCGGGAGTCCGTGCCCTTCGACCTGACGTGAACCGCCGGTCGATTCTCCGGCCAGGACTACCGCATCGGGAGCCGTCCGCCGCGGCGTTACGGTGGTCTCGACGACGAGCACGCCGCCGCCGACCCAGGATCCACCTCGATGCCAGACCAGTCACCCCCGGTCGACGAGCTCGATCTGCTCTCCAGCGTCCTGCGGGAGGTGCTCGACGATGCCGCTCCGGGCGTGGCCGACGACCTCGACGCCCTGCGCCTCGCCGCCTCCTCGTCGGGCGACGCGATGGCGGTGGTGTCGAGCTTCGACCTGGCCCGAGCGGAGGCCGTCGCCAAGGCCCTGTCGGTGCGGTTCCACCTGGCCAACATCGTGGAGGAGCGAGGGCATGTCCGGCAGCTGCGCCAGGGCTCGCACCACGCCGACGCGACGCTGTGGCCGGCGCTCGACCCCGGGTCGATCTCCCCGGAGGCGCTGGCTGAGCTCCGGGTGCACTCCGTGCTCACCGCGCATCCCACCGAGGCGCGCCGGCGAGCGGTGGTGGCCGCCGTCGACCGCATCGGCTCCCACCTCGGAGCGCTCTGCGACCGGAGCCTGGCCGCCGACGAGCAGGCGGCCCGCCATCGAGTCCTCCACGAGGCCGTCGAGGTGCTCTGGCGCACCGCTCCGCTGCGCTCCACGCGGCCTGGACCGCTCGACGAGGTCCGCACGGCGATGGCTACCTTCGACACCACGCTGTTCGACCTCGCTCCCCGGCTCTACCGGTCGGCCGCCACCGCCCTCGGCGTCGACGATGCCGATGTCGGCGAGCAGATCCCGGCCTTCCTGCGCTTCGGGTCCTGGATCGGTGGCGATCGCGACGGGAACCCCTTCGTCACCGCGGCGGTCACGGGCGAGACCCTGGAGATCCACGCCGATCACGTGCTGCGGGCCCTCGAGGGGGCCGCCGCGCAGGTGGGGCGGTCGCTCACCGCCGACGCTGCCTCCACCCCACCCTCGCCGGCGCTGCGCGAGCGGTTGGCCCTCGACGCCGCCGCCTGGCCGCGACTGCTGGCCGACATCCAGCTCTCGTCGCCGGCTGAGCCCCACCGGGCCAAGATGCTCGTGGTGGCGGCCCGCCTCGGCGCCACCCGCACCGGCGACGCCACGATGGCCTACACCGATGTCGACGAGCTGCTCGGATCCCTGCGGGTCGTGCAGGGCAGCCTCACGGCGGCGGGGGCGCACCGGCTGGCGCAGGGAGGGCTGCAGGACCTCATCTGGCAGGTCGACACCTTTGGCTTCCACCTGGCCGAGCTGGAGGTGCGGCAGCACTCCAAGGTCCATCGCGACGCGCTGGCCGACCTGCTCGACCAGCTCCCGGAGGTGTCCGATCCCGCCGCTTCCAGCGGTGACGAGCTGCTCCTCGACCGGCTGGCTCGCGATGGGTGGCCCGATCACGTCGAGCCCCGCAGCGATGTGGCGGTGGAGGTGCTGGCCACCATCCGGGTCATGGCGGTGCTCCAGCGCCGTTGGGGTCGCCGAGCCTGCGGGCGCTACATCGTGAGCTTCACGCAGTCGGTGGCAGACCTCGTGGCCGTCCGGGCGCTGGCACGGCTGGCCCTGCGGTCGGCGCCGCTGGAGCTCGACGTGGTCCCCCTGTTCGAGACGGGTGACGACCTGGCCGCCGCGCCCGCCATCGTCGAGGCCTGGACGTCGTTGGCCAGCACCGCCACCTGGCTCGCCGCCCGCAGGCAGCACCTGGAGGTGATGGTGGGGTACTCCGACTCCGCCAAAGACGTGGGCCCGGTGGCCGCCACCGTCGCCCTCTACCGTGCCCAGGACGCCCTGGCCCGCTGGGCGGCTGAGCGGGGCGTTGCCCTCACCCTCTTCCACGGCCGCGGTGGTTCGCTGGGGCGCGGGGGCGGCCCCGTGCACCGGGCGATCCTGGCCCAGCCACCCGGTTCGGTGTCGCGACGCTTCAAGGTGACCGAGCAGGGCGAGGTGATCTTCGCCCGGTACGGGCACCCCACGGTGGCCCAACGCCACCTCGAGCGGATCACGGTGGCTGCTCTCCGTGCCGAGGAGCCGGCCGTGGCCGAGCGCACGGCGGCGGCGGCGGAGCGCTTCGAAGGGCTGGCCTCGGTGCTCGCCGACTCGTCGCGAGCTGCCTACCTCGACCTCGTCGCCACCGACGGCTTCGCCGACTTCCTGGCCCGCGTCTCGCCGCTCGAAGAGATCGGCGAGATGCGACTGGGATCCCGGCCGGCCAAGCGGGCCGGTGTGCTGACCGGACGCGACCTGGCCGACCTGCGGGCCATCCCGTGGGTGTTCTCGTGGTCGCTCACCCGCTCCAACCTCCCAGGTTGGTACGGGCTGGGCTCCGCCTTCGCCGAGGTCGACGACCTGCCGCTCCTCCAAGAGGCCTACGCGACCTGGCCCCTGTTCACGTCACTCGTCGACGTGGCGGAGATGAGCCTGGCCAAGTGCGACCGGGAGCTGGCACAGCGCTTCTTCGCCCTCGGCGGTCGCCCGGACATCGTGGTCGAGGTGCAGGCGGAGTGGGACCGGACCGAGCGGTGGGTCACCGCAGTCACCGGTCATCCCGAGCTCCTCGGTGGCAAGGGCAACCTCGGGCCGGCGGTGGCCGCTCGCGCTCCCTACGTCAACGCGCTGTCGTGGCTGCAGCTGCGCGCGCTGGAAGCGGTGCGCAGCGGCGACGAAGACCACCAATCGGCCCAACGGCTGCTCCTGCTGGCGGTCAACGGCGTCGCCGCCGGCCTCCAGAACACCGGCTGACGGCGGGGCAGGTTCGATCCGACGTCGCTAGGAGGCGGCCTGGAGGCCGTCGAGCTCCTGGCGCCAGTGGGCCAGCAGCTCGGCCGTGTCGTGGTCGTCGGGGTGGAAGCCGGCCCGGTCGTAGTCGCGCAGGCGGCGCACCACGTCGAGCGTGAAGAAGGGGTGGCTGCGCAGCTTGCCGACTCTGCGCAGGACGGCGCCGGGTCGGCGGCGGGCCTCCTGGTCGAGGGCGAGGGAGAGCGAGACGGCCACGGTCATGCCCAGCAGGAAGCCCACGTGGCAGCCGTACATGGTGCCCACCCGCACCCAGCGCTTCCCGCACACGTGCTCGAACACGTCGAAGGCCACCGACTTGTGCTCGGTCTCCTCCAGGGCGTGCCAGGAGAACAGCGTGCGAATCTCGTCGCTGCCGAACTCATCGAGCGCTCGCTCGTTGCGCAGCAGCACCTCGGCGAGGGTGGCGGTGTAGTGCTCGAGGCCGGCGGTGACCGCCAGCTGGGTGCGCTTGGGAGCGACCTTCCCGAGCAGGGCCAGGCCGTGCTTCACCCTCCGGTCGACGAACCCGGTGGGGAAGCCGAGCTGCTGGAGCCGGTCGTTGAAGCTGCGGTGCTCGCGCCCGTGGAGGGCCTCCTGGCCGATGAACCCCTTCACCTGCTTCTTGAGCTCGGGATCGGTGATGTCGTCGCGGTAGGTGCGCACGCTGCGGACGAAGAAGTCCTCGCCCTCGGGGAACACTGCAGAGAGCATGGCGGCGATGTGGCTGCGCAGGATGTCGTCGGCCACGAAGTACTTGGGCAGCGCCTCGTCGGGGTACTCGAGGTCGGGCCGGCGCACCGAGATGGTGCGCTTCGGGACGGCGGAACGGGTGGC
>JBPPMN010000214.1:0-11385 GCA_051306055.1 Acidimicrobiales bacterium | reverse complement strand
CAGGGGGCGGGGGGCGCTACGTCGCTGGCCCTGGACCTGGTGGCCGAGGCCTCGCAGGGCGGCGCCTGGGTGGCCTCGGTGGGGCTGCCGTCGCTGGGGCTGGCGGCGGCCGACGAGATCGGCGTCGCCCTCGAGCGGCTCGTGCTGGTGGCCGCCCCCGAGCGCGACGCCTGGGCCGGCGTGGTGGCGGCCCTGGTCGACGGCTTCGACCTCGTGGTGCTCCACGCCGGCCGGGGCGGCATCCGGTCGGCCGACGCCCGTCGTCTGGTGGCCCGGGCCCGGGAGCGGGGGGCGGTGCTGCTCCCGCTGGGACCGAGCTGGCCCGAGGGTGCCGACGTCCGCCTGGAGGTCACCAAGGCGCGCTGGGAGGGGCTCGACGATGGCCACGGCCACCTGCTGGCCCGCAAGGTCCGGGTGGCCCAGACCGGTCGCGGGGAGGCGGCCCGACCCCGCACGGTCGACCTCTGGCTGCCCGGCACCGACGGCACGGTGGCGGTGGCCGCTCCGCCGGTACGCCCGTCGGCCACCCCATCGGGGGAGGGCCCGGTCGACGGCGAGGACCAGGCCCGGCGACCGCTGCGCGCCGTGGGCTGACCATGGCCCTCCGAGCGGCAGCCGGACCGACCGCGCCGCGTCAGCCTGCGACACGATCTGCCCTGGAGGGTCGTCTGCTGTCGCAGGCATCGTCGGCGGTGCGGACGCTGGTGGTGCGCTGCGCCGACTGGCCGGTCGTGGCGGCGGGCGTGCCACTCGACGAGGCGGCGGCCGTGGTCCACGCCAACCGGGTGGTGGCCACCTCGCCCGCCGCCCGTGAGCACGACGTCGCGGTGGGCCAGCGACGGCGGGAGGCCCAGGCCCGGTGCCCGGCGCTGGTGGTGCTCGACCACGACCCCGCCCGCGACGCCCGGGCCTTCGAGCCGATCGTGGCCACCCTCGATGCCCTCACCCCCCGGGTGGAGCTCACCGAGCCGGGCCTGGTGGCCTTCCCCACCCGGGGGCCGTCGCGCTTCTTCGGCGGCGACGACGCCCTGGCCACGCGGGCCCTCGCCGTCGTGACCGAGGCACTGGCCGGTTCGACCTCGACCCCGTCGGCATCGAACCGACGGCGGATCGACCCCGACGTGCGGGTGGGGATCGCCGACGGTGCCTTCGTCGCCGCCCTGGCCGCCTCGTCGGCTCGGGTCGACGCTGCCACCCTGGTGGTGCCGGCGGGCACGTCGGCGGCCTTCCTGGCCGGGCTGCCCACCGCCACCCTGGAGCGGCCGGCCCTGGTGGAGGTGTGGCAGCGCCTCGGCCTCCGCACGCTCGGCGCGGTGGCCGCCCTGCCCGAGCGCGACGTGCTGGCCCGCTTCGGATGGGAGGGCCTCACCGCCTGGCGCCTGGCCGGCGGCCTCGACGAGCACCCGCCGGCCCTCGGTCCGCCCCCGGCCGACCTCACCGTGCGGGTGGAGCTCGATCCACCCGCCGACACCGTGGCCCCCGCCGCCTTCCTCGCCCGCGGCCTGGCCGAGGAGCTCCACACCTCGCTGTGGGCGCGGGGGTCGGCCTGCACCCGGGTGGTGATCGGCGCCGAGACCGAGCACGGGGAGCAGCTGGAGCGGGTGTGGCGGGCCGAGGGCGCCCTCACGGCGGCGGCCATCGCCGACCGCCTCCGCTGGCAGCTCGACGGCTGGCTCCAGGGCTCGGCCCGCCACCGGCCCACGGCCGGCATCAGCCGCCTCTGGCTCACCCCGGAGGAGATCGTGCCGGCGGGCGGTCGCCAGCTGGGCTTCTGGGGCAGCGACGCGGCCACCAGCGACCGGGCCAGCCGGGCCGTGGCCCGCGTGCAGGGTCTGCTCGGGGTGGGGTCGGTGGCCGTGCCCGAGTGGCGGGGCAGCCGTGACCCGGCCACCCAGATCGCCCTGGTCGAGGCCGAGGCCGTCGACCTCACGGCGGAGCGCGCCGGCGCCCACCGCGATCGGGTGGCCGGCCCCTGGCCCGGTCGCCTGCCGGCGCCGAGCCCGGCCTGGGTGCACCACGCTCCCGTCGACGCCGAGGTGACCGACCTCGCCGGGACGTCGCTGCGGGTGAGCGGTCGCGGGGAGCTGTCGGGGCCGCCGGCGCAGGTCTCGGTGGCCGGCGGACCGTGGCTGGCCGTGGTGGCCTGGGCCGGCCCGTGGCCACTGGAGGAGCGCTGGTGGGACAGCGCCCGTCACCGGCGACGGGCCCGCCTGCAGCTGGTGACGAGCGACGGCACCGCCCGCCTCGTCACCCTCGAAGCCGGCACCTGGCACGTCGAGGCAACCTACGACTGAGCGCCGATCGCAGGTCTGTGAAGGCAACTCGCGCTGTTGTGCGAGAAAGCGTGCACAGTCCCTCGGGTGCCGGCACCCCGGACAGGTCTGTGCAGGGAACCCGCGCTGTGGTGCAAAGAAGCCTGCACGGAGCCGGGCTGCGCCGCCGGTCAGAGCCACTTGCCGGGGTTGAGGGTGGCCTGGGGGTCGAGGGCCGCCTTCACCGCCTGCATCACGGCGAGCACGTCGGGACCCACCTGCTGGGCGAGGTGGCGCGCCTTGAGCGAGCCGATCCCGTGCTCGCCGGTGATGGTGCCGCCCAGCGCCAAGGCCGCCTGCATCACCTCGTCGAAGGCGGCTTCCGCTCGGGCGGTGGCAGCCGGGTCGGTGGCGTCGAAGCACACCAGCGGGTGGAAGTTGCCGTCGCCGGCGTGACCGATCACCGGGATGGCGGTGTCGTGGCGAGCGGCCACCTCGGCGACGGCCGCCACCAGCGCCGGGATCTGGGGGATGGGCACCCCGACGTCCTCGATGAGCACCGTGCCCAGCCGCTCCACGCACGGGATGGCCATGCGTCGGGCGGCCATGAGCATCTCGCCCTCGTCGAGGTCGTCGCTGGCCGCCACGTAGGTGGCCCCGGCGGAGCGGAAGGCGTCCTGCACGGCGGCGGCCTCGTCGCCCCCGCCGTCGACCTGGGCCAGCAGCAGGGCCCCGATGTCGGCCTCGAGCCCCATCGGCTGCACCCGCTCCACCGCCGCCACCGCGGCCGCGTCCATCAGCTCGAGGGCGGCGGGACGCACCGCGGCGACCACCGCGGTGACGGCCACGCCCGCGGCCACCACGTCGGCGAAGGTGCCCACGATGGTGGTGGCCGGCGGCGGGGGCGGGCGGAGGCGCAGCGTGGCCTCGGTGATGATCCCGAGGGTGCCCTCCGAGCCGACGAACAGCCGCTTGAGGTCGTAGCCGGCGGCGTCCTTGATGGTGTGGCCGCCGAGCCGCAGCACCCGGCCGTCGGCCAGCACCACCTCGAGGCCGAGGACGTAGTCGGTGGTGACGCCGTACTTCACGCAGCACAGCCCTCCGGCGTTGGTGGCCAGGTTGCCGCCGATCGAGCAGATCTCGAAGCTCGACGGGTCGGGCGGGTACCAGAGGCCGTGCTCCCGAGCCGCCGCCTTCACCTCCGCGTTGAGCAGCCCCGGTTGCACCACCGCCACCATCTCTGCGGCATCCACGGAGATGGCCCGCATCCGCTCGGTCGACAGCGTGATGGCGCCCTCGATGGCCGACGATCCGCCGGACAGCCCGGTGCCGGCGCCCCGTGGCACCACGGGCACCCCGTGGGCCGACGCGGTGCGCAAGGTGGCCTGCACGTCGGCCGTCGACGTGGCCCGGACGAGCGCCAGCGGGTGTCCGGCCCGCGCCGTCGAAGCCCGGTCGTGGCGATATCCCTCCACCACGTCGGGATCGGTGATCAGGGCACCGCTGGGGAGCAGATCGGCCAAGGCCGCGAGCACGGCGGACACGTCGACGGCGGAGCGGGCCACCGCCGCAGGGTAGGCCGGGGCATGCTGGAGGGCGTGCCCGCCTGGACCTGCCCCGACTGCCAGCGGCGGTTCGCCCGCACGAGGCAGGGCCACGAGTGCGCGCCGGCCATGACCGTGGAGGAGTACTTCTCCACCGGCCCGCCCCACGAGCGGCCGGTGTTCGACGCCGTCATGGCGGGCCTCGACGCGCATCCCGACCTGGGTCCCGTCCACGTGGAGCCCGTCTCGGTGGGGATCTTCCTCAAGCGGTCCCGCATGTTCGCCGAGCTCCGCCCGAAGACCCGTTGGGTGGCCGTGTCGTTCCTGCTGCCCCGCACGGTGCGCAGCGCCCGCATCGCCCGCAAGGTGCTGGAGGCGGGGACCTTGCGGTACCACGTCGTCAACGTGCGCACGGGGGACGAGGTCGACGACGAGCTCGTCGAGTGGCTGGTCGAGGCCTACGAGGCGTCGCCGGAGTGAGCGTTCGGCGCCGTCGGCCGCTCCGGGCCGCCCGCCTCGGTCAGACTGCACCGGTGGCGGGCGCAGCGGCAGGGGGAGCGGGGGGCGAGCGAGCGACCCCGGCTCGCCTGCAGGTCCTGGAGGGGTGGTTCATGCGGCGGGGCACCCCGCACCTGATCGAGGACTACTCCGCCACCGACGACGTGTTCACCCGCATGGTGCCGATCCTCACCGCCCTGGCCGTGGTGGAGGTGCTCGGTGCCCTCGACGCCGACTTCCGGTGGTGGCAGAACCTGCTGGCCAGCATCGGCGGCCTCGCCCTGCTGCTGGGCTTGTGGGCGGGCATCAACACCCTGCGCGGCCGGCCTCGCCTGACCCGGCCCGACCGCGTGGGCCCAGCGGAGATCGCCACCTTCGTGCTGGCCCCCGCCCTGATCACCTACGTGATCAGCCAGCAGCTCGGCCAGGCCGTGAGCCTGGCGGTGGTGAACCTGGCCCTGCTCGGCGCCATCTACCTCGTCACCAGCTACGGGCTCCTCCCGCTCACCCGGTGGGCGCTGACCAAGACGGGCCGAGAGCTGGGTGCGGTGGCGGGGCTGCTCGGACGGGCCCTGCCGCTCCTGCTGCTGATCCAGATCGTGCTGTTCGTCAACACGGAGATGTGGCAGGTGGCGGCCGGCTTCGACGGACTGTTCCTCGGGGCCACCATCGGGCTCTTCCTGCTCATCGGCGTGGCCTTCCTCGTCACCCGGCTCCCGCGCGAGCTCGACCGGTTGGCCACCTTCGCCACGGCGGCGGAGCTGGGGGACGAGATCGCCGGCACCCCGGCCGAGGGCGTCGCCGACCTCACCGCCTGCTCGCTGGAGCCGGCCCCTCTGTCGACCCGCCAGCGGGGCAACGTGCTGCTGGTGGCCCTGTTCAGCCAGGGCCTGCAGGTGGTGCTGGTGACGGTGATCCTGGGGGTGTTCTTCGTGGCCTTCGGGCTGCTCACCGTCACGCCGGAGGTGCTGGCCACCTGGATCGGGGCCCCTGGCGACCAGGTGCTGGGCTTCGGCGTGCTCGGTCGGGAGCTCGTGCTCACCGCTGAGCTGCTGAAGCTGAGCGCCTTCCTGGCCTCCTTCTCAGGCCTCTACTTCACGGTGGTGCTGGTCACCGACGCCACCTACCGCGAGGAGTTCTTCGACGAGATCCTGGCCGAGCTGCGCCAGACCTTCGCCGTCCGGGCGGTGTACCTCTGCGCGAGGTCCAGCGTCGTCCCCCTCGTGGCGGAGCGCTGATGGCCGCCGATCCCGTCGAGCGGCCGCGGGGTAGCGACCTGGCCGCCGGCATCGCGCCCGTGCTGGTGCTGCTGGCGGTGATGTGGGTGACCGAGGTGCTCGACCTGGTGGCCGACGGCCGCCTCGACCGCTTCGGCATCGAGCCCCGACAGCTCAGCGGCCTCGACGGCGTGGTGCTGGCGCCCTTCCTGCACAACGGGTTCGGGCACCTCATCACCAACACGTTCCCCTTCCTCATCCTCGGCGCCGCCATCTGCCTCGGCAGCGTCCGCCGCTTCGTGCAGGTGACCGTCGTCGTCGGGCTGACGAGCGGCGTGGGCACCTGGCTCACCGGGGGATCGGGCACGGTGCACATCGGTGCCAGCGGGCTCGTCTTCGGCTACGTCACCTACCTCGTCAGCCGAGGCGTGTTCGCCCGCAAGGTCAGCTACCTGCTGGGCGGCCTCCTGGTGCTGATGGTCTACGGCGGGGTGCTGTGGGGCCTCATCCCGCGCCCGGGCATCTCCTGGCAGGCCCACCTCTTCGGGGCCATCGGCGGCGTGGTGGCGGCCTGGGCCATCTACGGCCAGCGCCCGGGAGACGTGCCCGGATGACCACTGGAAGCCTGGAGCGATGACGACCGACGACCTGGACGCGCGTCGCGAGGCGGTGGTCCGTCGCCACATGGAGGCGGAGAACGTCCACGACTACGACACCGTCCTCGGCACCTTCGCTCACCCCCGCTACGAGCTCATGGCCACCGGCCAGGTCTTCGACGGCGAGGAGGAGGTGCGGCACTACTTCGCGGCGAGCCGCGGGGCCTTCCCCGACCAGCGCAACGAGCTGGTGTCGCTGCGCCACGCCGACGACGCCGTGGTGGTGGAGCTCGATCTGCTGGGCACCCACCTCGGCGAGCTGCGGGGGATCGCTCCCACCGGCGGCACCTTCCGCAGCCGGATGGCGGCCTTGTTCATCTTCGAGGACGGCGGCGACGGCATCGTGTGCGAGCGCGTCTACTTCGACTCCGGCGACATCCTCCGCCAGCTCGGCCTGGCCTGACCGGGCCGCTCCGCCGTCAGCTGGCCGCGGTCAGAGGCACCCGGTCGATGGCGGTGCCCATGAGGTCGACGAAGTTGTCGCAGTAGAAGGCCTGGCGCACGGCGTCGGAGGCATCGCCCAGGCTGGCCTCGAAGCGCTCCACCGGACGGCGACCACCCTCCACGTGGGGGAAGTCGGTGGAGAACAGCGGCACCTCCGCGCCGGCCTGCTCCACGATCCAGCGCACGTCCTCGGTGGGGTACGGCGTGGCCTTCACCTGGCGGCGCACGTAGTCGCTCGGTCGCATGGAGAGGGACTGCAGCCGATCCTCGTGGCGGGCGAAGGCGTCGAAGGCCGACTCCATCTGCCGCATCCAGCTGGGGACCCAGATGGCGCCCTGCTCGATCACGCCCACCTTGAGCGACGGGTGCCGCTCCAGGACGCCGTCGATGATCATCGTGGCGAGGGTCTGGGCCGGCGGGCCGGGGATGGCCATGTAGTCGACCGAGCGGAAGTTCTCGTCGCCGCCATGGAAGTCTTTGACGTAGGGCCCACCGTTGTCGAAGTAGCGGGGGTCGAGCAGCTGCCCGCCGCCGCCCACGTGGAGCACGACCGGGATGCCCGCCTCCTCGGCCTGGCGCCACACGGGGTCGAGGCCGACGTGGCTGGGGGAGTGACCGACCGGGCAGCCGCTGGGCACGAGCAGGGCGGCAGCGCCCATCTCGATGGCCTGGGTGGCGGCCGCCGCCGACCGGTCGAAGTCGGCCAGCGGCACGTAGCAGGTGGGGAGCAGGCGGTCGTCGACCGAGCAGAACTCCACCATGCCTCGGTTGTGGGCCAGGGCCGCGCCGTAGGCCAGGTCGAGGTCGTCGCCCCGCTCGAGGCGCAGCAGGTGGCCGTTGTTGAACGTGTTGAACACCAGCTGGCTGGCCACGCCGAGCAGGTCGAGGGCCAGCGGCCGGTCCTCGGCGATGAACGAGCCGGTGGCCTTGAAGTTCTTGCGGTCCATGATCTCGGCCTCATCGCGCGCCCGGAACTCCGGGTCGGCGTGGCGCTGCCGGAAGTGCTCGATCACGTCGACGTCCTCGTCGGGGGAGAGGGCCAGCGACACGCTCGGCGCCAGGCGCTCCCGCACGTCGGGATCGGCGTGGTCGAGGAGCCAGGTGGGCTCCTCCATGATGTGGGCGTCGGCGTCGTGCACGACCCGGCCCTGGATGTACGGCATCGGTGTCCCCCTCGTCTCCGGTGCAGCCGGCGCCGACCGTAGCGCGGCCCTTCGAGGGTCAGCCCAGGAAGTCGGCCACCTGCGCCGGCCAGCCCAGGACCTCGCGGATGCGGGTCGCCACCTGCAGCTCGGCGGCGGGGAGGAGCTCGGCCAGGCGCTCGGCGGTGGACTCGGGGTGACCCGGGTCGCCGGCCCAGGCCAGCACGAGTGCGGGCTGGGCGAGCTGCGCGATGGCCTCCGGCGGCGGGAGGTCGGAGGTGGCGGCGCCGCGCAGCACCGACGGCAGCAGCTCCTCCGGGATGTCGGCGGTGACGGGGAAGGGCGGCAGCTCGGCGAAGATGGCCGGACGTGGCTGCTGCTCGGCCAGCGCCAGCCAGGCCGCCTTGCCGTCCTGCTCCACGACGGCTGCCGAGGCCTCGTACAGCCCGGCCTGCGCGGCGCGGGTCTCCCAGGCGGTGGGCGGGATCACCAGGACGAGCCGGTCGAAGCGATGAGGGGCCTGCACCTCTGCGTGCAGCGTGGTGGCGCAGCCCATGGAGGCGCCGCCGGCATCGGCCCGCTCGACCCCGAGGCCGTCCATGAGGGCGAGGAGGTCGTCGGCCAGGCGGGGCCAGGCGTAGGCGGCGGGGTCAGCCGGCCCACCGGCCTCCCCGTGGCCGGCGGCGTCGTAGCGCACCACCCGCCGACCTCGCTCGGTGACCGGCGTCCAGTCGAACAGCCCGCCGACGTCCTCGCTGGCCCGGCTGCTGGTGAGGCCGTGGCCCCAGACGAAGGCGGGGCCGTGCCCGAGGATCGTGTGCGGCGGGAGCATGGGCGGGACCGTATCGCCCCCGCTCACGGGTCCGCTTGACGAGAGCGAACAGGTGTTCGATCCTGGGCCGGTGGGGTTCAACAACCCGGACGTGCCCTGGAGCGAGCTGGAGCGGACGCTGTCCGACCGGGCGCCGCGCGGCCGCCCCCGGCCCACCCACGTGCCCGAGGGCGCCAACGGCGGCGACAGCCCGGCCTGGTCGCCGGTGCGGTCGTCGTACGTGCCGCCGGCGGTGCTGGAGCGCCGGGTCAGCGCCACGTCCTACGCCGAGCTGCACTGCCACTCCACCTTCAGCTTCCTCGACGGCGCCAGCCATCCCGAGGTGCTGGCCGAGGAGGCGGCCCGCCTGGGCCTGGAGGCGCTGGCCCTCACCGACCACGACGGCTTCTACGGCGTGGTGCGCTTCGCCGAGGCGGCCCGGGCGGTGGGGGTGCCCACCGTGTTCGGCTCCGAGCTGTCGCTCGGGCTCACCAAGCCCCAGAACGGCATGCCCGACCCCGAGGGCACCCACCTGCTGGTGCTGGCCCGCGACCCGGAGGGCTACGCCCGGTTGGCGTCGACGATCAGTGCCGCCCAGCTGGCCGGCGCCGAGAAGGGCAAGCCCATCTACGACGGCATCGCCTGGGAGGAGGTGCACGGCGACCACTGGCTGGTGCTCACCGGCTGCCGCAAGGGCACCGTGCCCGCCGCCCTGGAGCGCCACGGCCCGGCTGCCGCCGCCCGGGAGCTCGAGGCGCTGGCCGCCACCTTCGGGCGCCACAACGTGGCCGTGGAGCTGTGCGACCACGGCGACCCGCTCGACTCCGTGCGCAACGACGCCCTGGCGCAGCTGGCCATCCGTGCCGGCGTCGACGTGGTGGCCACCACCAACGCCCACTACGCCACCCCGGCCGGGCGCCGGCTGGCCACCGCCATGGCGGCGGTGCGGGCTCGTCGCAGCCTCGACGACCTCGATCCCTGGCTGCCGGCCTGCGCCGGCGCCCACCTGCGCTCGGGCGACGAGCAGGCCCGTCGCTTCGCCCGTTGGCCCGGTGCGGTGGAGCGGGCGGCCGAGCTGGGCCGGGCCTGCGCCTTCGACCTGCAGCTGGTGGCGCCACGGCTGCCGCCGTTCCCGTGCCCCGACGGCCTCTCCGAGATGGCCTACCTGCGCCGCCTCACCGCCGAGGGGGCCGAACGGCGCTACGGCTCCTGGGGCACCGAACGGGTGCCGGGTGCCTACCGGCAGATCGAGCACGAGCTGGCCCTCATCGAGCAGCTCGGGTTCCCCGGCTACTTCCTGGTGGTGTGGGACATCGTCGACTTCTGCCGTCGGTCGAACATCTACTGCCAGGGCCGGGGCAGCGCCGCCAACAGCGCCGTCTGCTACGCCCTCGGCATCACCAACGCAGATGCCGTGCAGCTCGGCCTGCTCTTCGAGCGCTTCCTGTCGCCCGAGCGCGACGGCCCGCCCGACATCGACATCGACATCGAGTCGGGCCGGCGGGAGGAGGCCATCCAGTACGTCTACGCCAAGCACGGCCGCCGCCACGCCGCTCAGGTGGCCAACGTGATCACCTACCGGGCCAAGTCATCGATCCGCGACGTCGCCAAGGCCCTCGGCTACGCCAGCGGCCAGCAGGATGCCTGGTCGAAGCAGGCCGATGCGTGGGGCGGCGTGGCCGTCACCGCCCAGCAGCAGGAGGCCGACAAGGAGATCCCCGCCGACGTGCTGGCCCTGGCCGCCGAGCTCGAGCATGCACCGCGCCACCTCGGCATCCACTCCGGCGGCATGGTGATCTGCGACCGACCCATCGTGGAGGTGTGCCCGGTGGAGTGGGCCCGGATGACCGGCACCACCTCCAAGGCCAAGGGGATGCACGGCACCGAGCCCATCCGCACGGTGCTCCAGTGGGACAAGGACGACTGCGCGGCGGTGGGCCTGGTGAAGTTCGACCTGCTCGGCCTCGGGATGCTCGAGGTGCTCCACCGCTGCATCGACCTGGTGGGCGAGGTGCACGGCCACGAGCTCGACCTGGCCACCATCGGTCAGGACGACGAGGTCTACGACATGCTCTGCCGAGCCGACTCCGTGGGCGTGTTCCAGGTGGAGAGCCGGGCGCAGATGGCCACCCTGCCCCGGCTGCGGCCCCGTCGCTTCTACGACCTGGTGGTGGAGGTGGCCCTCATCCGCCCGGGCCCCATCCAGGGCGGCTCGGTGCACCCCTACATCCGGCGCCGCAACGGCCAGGAGGATGTCACCTACCTCCACCCGCTGCTGGAGAAGAGCCTGGCCAAGACGCTCGGCGTGCCGCTGTTCCAGGAGCAGCTCATGCAGATGGCCATCGACGTGGGCGGCTTCACCCCCGGCGAGGCCGACCAGCTGCGCCAAGCCATGGGCTCCAAGCGCAGCAAGGAGCGCATGGAGCGGCTGCACCAGCGCTTCGCCGACGGCGCCGCCGAGCGCGGCGTGACCCCCGAGGTGATCGAGCAGATCTGGCTGAAGCTGGCCGCCTTCGCCAGCTACGGCTTCCCCGAGAGCCACTCGGTGAGCTTCGCCTACCTCGTGTACGCCTCGGCCTGGCTCAAGCGCTTCTACCCGGCCGCCTTCTGCGCCGCCCTGCTCGACGCCCAGCCGATGGGCTTCTACGCCCCGCACACCCTTGTGCAGGACGCCCGTCGCCACGGCGTGGAGGTGCGCACCCCCGACCTCAACGCCAGCGCCGCCACCGCCACCCTCGAGCCCCCCACCCCCGGGTCTGGCGTCGGTTCTGGGCGCGGTGCGCCCGATCCTGACGCCAGAACTCGGGGTGGGGAGGGGGCG
>JBPPMN010000202.1:0-19743 GCA_051306055.1 Acidimicrobiales bacterium | reverse complement strand
ACGAGGCTCATCATCGGTGCAGGGTTGAAGAAGTGGATGCCCACCACCTGCTCGGGCCGGCCGGTGGCCATGGCCAGGTCGACCACCGACAGCGTGGAGGTGTTGGTGGCGAGGATGGCGTCGGCCTTCACGATGCCGTCGAGCTCGGCGAACAGCGCCTTCTTCACGTCGAGGTCCTCCACGACCGACTCGAGCACGAGGTCGCAGTCGGCCAGCTGGGCCAGATCGTCGGTGGCGGTGACGCGAGCCGAGATCTCCTTGGCCGTGGCCTCGTCGAGCTTGCCGCGGTCGACCTGCTTGGCCAGCGACTTCTCGAGGCCGGCCAGCATGGCGTCGGCGGAGGCCTGCTGACGCGACCGCAGCACCACCTCGACCCCGGACTTGGCGGCCACCTCCGCGATGCCCGACCCCATGATCCCCGACCCGACGATGCCCAGACGCTTGATGCTCATGGGCCGCGACGCTACCGATCGGTAACCGTCGGCTCCAAAGGAGCGCCGGCCGAGCCTCCGACGCCCCGGCGGTAGCGTGCGGCCATGACCGGGATCCTGGCCCTCGTCGGTGGCGCCGAGTGGCGCGCCGGATGCGACTTCGACCACGACCTGCTGGCGGCCAGCGGCGGTGGCGAGGTGGTGGTGCTGGCCACGGCGGCGGCCTACGAGCACCCGGCCCGCAGCGTGGAGGCGGCCGAGCGCTGGTTCGGCGACCTGGGAGCCACGGTGACGGCGCTCCCCGTGCTCACCCGCCCCGATGCGCTCCACCAGCCCAACGCCGACACCCTGGCGGGCGCCCGCTTCGTCTACCTCGCTGACGGATCGCCGATGCACCTCCGCTCCGTCCTCAAGGACTCGCCGGTGTGGGACGCGCTGGTGGCTGCTTGGCAGGGCGGGGCCGTGCTGGCTGGATCCGGATCCGGCGCCATGGTGCTGTGCGACCCCATGGTCGACCCTCGGGGCGGGGCGCTCACCCTCGGGCTCGGTGCCCTCGCCCAGCTGGCGGTGATCCCCCACCACGACACGTGGAGCGAGGACAAGGCCAAGCGCACCCTCAAGATCGCGCCGAAGGGGATGCCGATCGCGGGGATCGACGAGCGCACCGCGCTCCTGCGCGACCCCGACGGCACGTGGCGCACGGCCGGCGCCGGCGCCGTGACCGTCTACGTCGACGGCCAGGACGCAGGGCTCGGCGCTCTCCCCACGGCCTGACCCCACGGCGGTCAGCGCGCCCAAGTAGGCCCAATGGCCCGCCTGGGACCGGCGCGATGACTAGTCCCAAATGGCCCGCACGTGCCATGGACCGCAGCGGACGAAATCGGGACGATGCGGACTACGGCCGCGAGTGGCCGCCCGAGGAGCGCGCGCAGATGGATCGTCGGCACGATCAGGGCAGTGAGCACCGGGGCCTGCGGGCCCCGCTGGTCGCCGCGGCCCTGGGCTCCGCCGTGCTGGCCGTGTGGCTGGTGGTGGTGGAGCCCCTGCTGCTCCCGATGGTGGCCGTGCCGCTCGTGTCGGTGCTCGTCCTCGCTCGACGGCTGGCCGGCGGGGTCGGGCTCCAGGTCGACCAGATGGATCGGCTCCGCCAGGCCGAGCTGGCGCTGGCCGCCGCCCGCGATCCCCAGGACGCCGCTCGCGAGCTGGCCGAGCACGCCCTGGCGCTGCTGGGGGCCCCAGCGGCCACGGTGCTGATCGAGGGCATCGGCGACACCGTGCGGGTGTCGGTCGGCAACACCAGCCGCTCGATCTACGGCGACGGGAGCCGGATGCGCCTGCTCGACGACGCGGGCGTGCCCTGCGGATCGATCGCGGTGAGCGCCCGGGCCGATGGGCGGGCCTACACCGCGCAGCAGGAGAGCATGCTCGACGCTCTGGCCCAGCGGGTCTCCTCCACGTTGCACCGGCTGTCGCTCTTCACGGAGGTGCAGGCCGAGCGACGCACGCTGGCCGACGTGCTGGAGTCGTCGTCCGACGGCATCTTCACGGTCGGCCTCGACCTCTCGGTGCGGTCGTGGAACCCGGCCATGGTGCGCATCACCGGCGTCCCAGAGGACGACGCCGTCGGGCACCCCGTGGGCGCCGTCTTCCGTCCGGTCGACGAGGAGGACCGACCCCGCCACGGCTCCGCTGATCCCGGCCGCACGGGCCGCCCCGAGGTGGCGCTGGTGCGCCTCGACGGGGCCGGGGCCGAGGAGCGCTGGCTCACCTGCAGCTGGTCGCCCCTCTCCGAGGGCGGCTACGCCGTGGTGGCCCGCGACGACACCGAGCGCAAGAAGCTGCAAGACGACAAGGACGGTTGGATCGCGCAGGTGAGCCACGAGCTGCGCACACCGCTCACCCCGATCAAGGGGTTCCTCCACACGCTGCAGCGGCGCGACGACCAGTTCACCAGCGACGACCGGCAGCGGATCTACGACGTGATGCTGCGGGAGGAGCAGCGCCTCGAGGACCTGGTCAACAGCCTGCTCCAGGCCACCAGCATCGATCAGAAGGGTCTGGTGGTGGTGCCCGAGGTGCTCGACTGGCCAACCCTCGTGCACGAGCAGGTCGACCTCTACCGCCGCAACGACCCCAGCCGCACGATCACCGCCACCGTGGACGCGTCGGTCGCTCGGGTGGTGGGCGACGTCAACCTGCTGACCGGCATCCTCGCCAACCTCCTCTCGAACGCGCTGAAGTACTCGCCCGAGGGCACCCCGATCACGGTGTCCGCCACCCGCGACGCCGACCGGGTGGTCACCACCGTCAGCGACGAGGGCCCGGGCATCGCTCCCGGCGACCGCGAGCGGGTGTTCGAGAAGTTCACCCGGCTCGGCGACCACCTCACCCGCCCGCAGCAGGGCGTCGGGCTCGGCCTCTACATCGCCCGGCGGTCCCTCGACGAGATGGGCGGCGAGATCTGGTGCGACGAGCGCCCCGGCGGCGGCTCCCGCTTCGGCTTCAGCCTGCCGGCCCACGCCGCCGATCCCGCCCGATCGTCGGACGCGCCGCGCGGGCTGCGGGCCTGACCTCGCCCGTCGGGACCGCCGGCCTCAGCTCTCGGTGATGACCACGCTGTCGATGGTGACGAGCTTCGTGGGCGACTCGCCCACGGCGAGCTCGTTGATGGCCGCCGAGACCTCCTGGCCCTCCACGATCTGGCCGAAGACGCTGTAGGACCCGGCGCCGGAGAGGGCGCCGCTGGGATCGCCGATGACGAGGAAGAACTGGCTGCCGCCCGACTCCGGGCCGGAGTTGGCCATGGCCACGACACCCGGGCCGTAGGCGGTGGCGGGGTCGGCGGGGAGCTCATCGGGGATGGCGTAGCCGGGGCCGCCCTGGCCGGGCGAGGGCCCGACGGGGTCGCCAGCCTGGTTCACGAAGCCGGGGACGATCCGGTGGAAGGCCACGCCGTCGTAGAACCCGTAGCGCGACAGCACCACGAAGTTGTTCACGGTCTCGGGGGCGTTGGCCACGTCGAGGTCGATCACGATGTCGCCCTCGCTGGTCTCCAAGGTGGCGGTGTAGGCCTTCGTGTCGTCGATGCACATCGGCGGGGCCTGCTCGAACGACGTGGTGCGCTCGGCGCTGCCGTCGTCCGGCGGGCAGGGGGTCTCACCCGTGATGGACGCTCCCGGTTCGGGCAGGGCGATCTCGACGGGCGTCTCACCGGTGTCGCCGTCGTCGGTGGCCTCGTCGGTGGCGTCGGTGTCGCCGCTGGTGACCGGGCTGTCGTCGTCGCCCGAGAGGAGGGAGATGATCCCGGCCACGGCGAGCAGCGCCACCAGGATGAGCACGAGGGTCCGGCCCTGGCGCTTGCGCTGCTGGCGCTGGGTCTCCTGGCGCTGGGCCTCCAGGCGCTGGAGCCGTCCTTCGTCTTGTCGCAGTCGCTTCTCGCTCGGCATGGCGCGGAACACTAGTGGTGCCGTTCGCGGCGTCCGATTCGAGCCCGGAGCGCCACCGGGGGTCGAGCGCGCCATAGACTGCGACCGCAGCTGGGATGCGGCGGATCGCTCCCGGCCTGAGATGGCGGGCGCGGAGCACGAAGCAGGAGTTCATGACCGCCGACGATCACGACGAAGCTGCGGGCAGCTTCTCCAGCGAAGTGGGACAGCGCCTGCGTTCGGTGCGACGGGCCCGAGGGCTCTCCCTCGACGATGTGGAGCGCCAGTCGGGAGGCCGCTGGAGCGCGTCTGCGGTCGGCGCCTACGAGCGGGGCTTCCGAAACCTCAGCCTCCCGCGCCTGCGCGACCTCGCCCTCTTCTACGAGGTGCCCATGGGCGTGCTGCTCGGCGAGGACGACGGCGCCGACCCGGCCCGGCCCACCCGCCTGGTCCTCGACCTCACCGCGCTGCAGCAGGCGCCCGAAGCCGACGCCGTGCTGCGCTACCTGCGCTCGATCATCCTCGAGCGCGGCGACTACAACGGCCGAGTCCTCACCATCCGGCGCGACGACCTCCGCGCCATCTCCTCGCTGCTGCGAGCCGACGAGGCGTCCACGCTGGAGACGCTCCACGGGTGGGGTGCGCTGGTCGACCAGGGCGGCCCAACAGGTTCGTGATCAGCCCCCGCCGGCGGTAGCGTCCTCGGCCGTGTCCCTCGTCGTGCAGAAGTTCGGCGGCACCTCCGTGGCTGATCCCGAGCGCATCCGCGAGGTGGCCGACCACGTCGCCCGCACCAAGCGGCGCGGCGACGACGTCGTGGTCGTCGTCAGCGCGATGGGCAAGGAGACCGACGAGCTGATCCGCCTGGCCGGTGAGGTGTCGAAGGTCCGGCCCGGCCGCGAGATGGACATGCTGATCACCGCCGGTGAGCGCAAGGCCACCGCCCTGCTGTGCATGGCGCTGCACGACATCGGCATCCCCGCTGACAGCTTCACGGGCAGCCAAGCCGGCTTCATCACCGACAGCACCCACACCAACGCCCGCATCGTGGAGCTCCGACCCGACCGGCTGCGCACCGCCCTGGCCGCCGGCCACACCCCGGTGATCGGCGGCGCCCAGGGCGTGTCGGGCGATCGCGAGATCACGTTCCTCGGCCGCGGCGGTTCCGACACCACCGCTGTAGCGGTGGCCCATGCCCTCGAGGCCCACTCGTGCGAGCTCTACACCGACGTCCCGGGTGTGTTCACGGCCGACCCCCGCCTGGTCGCCGACGCCCGCCGCATGTCCGCCGTCAGCTTCGAGGAGATGCTCGAGATGACCGCGTGCGGGTGCCCGAAGCCGGCCATGCGCTCGGTGGAGTTCGCCCGCACCTGGGGCGTGCGGCTCCATGTCCGTTCAGCGTTCACCTGGGAGCCCGGCACCTGGGTGCAAGAGGAGGATCCGTCCATGGAGCAGGCCATCGTCTCGGCCGTCGTGCACGACACGTCGGAGGCCAAGGTGACCGTGAGCGGGGTGCCCGACCAACCCGGCATCGCCGCGCGCCTGTTCCGGCTGCTGGCCGACCAGGACGTCAACGTCGACCTCATCGTGCAGAACACCTCCGACCACGGCGTCACCGACATCTCCTTCACCGTCCCCCACGACGACATCACCAAGAGCGAGGCCATCACCTCCGCGCTGGCCGGTGAGATCGGCGCCTCCGGCGTGGCCACCGACGGCGCCATCGCCCGCGTGAGCCTCGTGGGCGCCGGGATGAAGTCCAACCCTGGCGTGGCCGCCACCACCTTCGAGACGCTGGCCGCCGCCGGCATCAACATCGAGATGATCTCCACCTCGGCCATCCGAATCTCCTGCATCGTGCGCGAGGCGCAGGTGGAGCAGGCCGTGCAGGCCCTCCACGACGCCTTCGAGCTGGGCGTCCAGTAGCGCTCAAGGACCCGAGCGGATAGGTGGACGAACCCGCTCGCCACCTATCCGCTCGGGTCCTAGCGCCTTGGGCCCACGGGTCTCACCGCCGTAGCCTGGGACCATGCGCGTCGGACTCTTCGGTGCCACCGGCCAGGTCGGTGGCGTCATGCTCAACATCCTCGCCGAGCGGGCCTTCCCGGTCGACGAGCTCCGCCTGTTCGCCTCTGCCCGGTCCGCCGGGCGCACCATCGCCTGGCAGGGCAAGGACATCACCGTGGAGGACGCCGAGACGGCGTCCTACGACGGCCTCGACATCGCCCTGTTCTCGGCCGGTGCCACCGCCTCCCGCGCCCTCGCCCCGAAGGTGGCCGCCGCCGGGGTGACGGTGATCGACAACTCCTCTGCCTGGCGGATGGACCCCGACGTGCCGCTCGTGGTGCCCGAGGTGAACGGCCACGTCCTCTCCTCGATCCCGAAGGGGATCATCGCCAACCCCAACTGCACCACGATGGTGGCCATGCCGGTGCTGAAGCCGCTCGACCGGGCCGCCGGCCTGCGGTCGATGGTGGTCAGCACCTACCAGGCCGTGTCCGGCGGCGGGCTGGCCGGGGTGGCCGAGCTCGAGGAGCAGGTGCAGAAGGTGGCCGACGGGGCCGCCGCCCTCACCCACGACGGTGCCGCAGTGGAGTTCCCCGCCCCCTCCAAGTTCCCGAAGACGATCGCCTTCAACGTCATCCCCCAGGCCGGGAGCTTCGTCGACGACGGCGCCGACGAGACCGACGAGGACCAGAAGCTCCGCAACGAGAGCCGCAAGATCCTCGAGCTGCCCGAGCTGCTGGTGTCGGTCCTCTGCGTGCGGGTGCCGGTGTTCACCGGGCACTCGATGGCCGTCAACGCCACGTTCGAGCGGCCCCTGTCCCCCGCCGAAGCCCGGGAGATCCTGGCCACCGCCGAGGGCGTCGAGCTCTCCGAGGTACCCACGCCCCTCGAGGTCGCCGGCGGCAACACCACCCAGGTGGGCCGCCTCCGGGTCGACCCCACCGTCCCCGACGGCCGCGGGCTGGCCCTGTTCCTCAGCGGCGACAACCTCCGCAAGGGCGCCGCCCTCAACGCCATCCAGATCGCCGAAGCCCTCCTAGCCCGCCCCTGACCCGTTCTGTGGACGGATTCGTCCGCATAGCGGACGCCAGCGTCCACAGATCCGGGGATCGGGCTCAGCAGGTGCAGGGGATGGTGCCGCAGCGGGGGCAGCCGTCGGCGTAGCGGGCCACCGCGTCGTCGAGCGAGAGACCGAGCTGGTCGGCCAGCGAGGCCAGCCACGCGAGGACGTCGCCGAGCTCGTGGAGCTGCTGCTCCGGCGTGCCCTTGCGCACCGCCTGGGCCAGCTCGCCGAGCTCCTCGGTGAGCCAGGCCACCGTGGCCGGCACGCCTCTGGCGCGGTCTTGCTCCCCGTAGGTGGCCGCCATCAGCCGCTGCAGGTCGTTCAGCTCCACGCCGCGACCGTAGGGGCTTGACGCGGCTAATGCTGTTAGCCATAGTGGTGGCTAACAGCATTAGCCAACCACAGGAGCCCGCCATGACCACCACCGCCGCCCACTACCGAGCCCCCGGGTGGTTCACCCGCAACATCTTCAACCGCCTCGTCGCCCGCCTCACCCGCATGGGGGTCAGCGTGTGGGGCAGCCGGGTGCTCGAGGTACCCGGCCGCTCCACGGGCGAGCTGCGGCGCACCCCGGTCAACCTGCTCGAGGCCGGTGGGGCCCAGTACCTCGTGTCGCCCCGGGGTGAGGGCCAGTGGGTGCGCAACGTGCGCGCCAACGAGGGCCGGCTGGCCCTCCTGCTGGGCCGGACCCGCACCGAGCACGCTGCCACCGAGCTCCACGACGACGAGAAGGTGCAGGTGCTCCGGGAGTACCTGCGGCGCTGGAAGGCGGAGGTGGGCGTGTTCTTCGATGGCACCTCGGCCGACTCCACCGACGCCGAGCTGGCCGCCATCGCGCCGAAGCACCCCGTCTTCCGGCTCACCGATGCCGGCTGACCTCTTGCCCCGCCCTCCGGGGTCGGACCGCACCACCAGGATGCAGCAGCTCGTGAGGTCCGCCACCACCCTCCTCGACGCAGAGGGGCCGGAGGCCCTCACCATGCGGCGACTGGCCGACGACCTGGGGATCCAGGCCCCCTCGCTCTACAAGCACGTGCGCGACAAGGCGGTGGTGGAGGCCGCAGTGGTGGAGGACGCGCTGCTGGAGATGGGCGATGCCCTCCACGCCTCGCTGCGCCGGCCGGGGCGGGCGGGACCCGTCGGTGCGGTGCTGGCGGCCTACCGGGCGCAGGCGCAGGAGCACCCCCACCGCTACCGGTTGGCCACCACCGGCGAGCTCCGGCGCCACCTGCTCGCTCCGGATGTGGAGGACTGGGCCGGCCACCCGTTCTACGTCGCCGCCGACCACGACCCCCAGCGGGCCCAGGCCCTGTGGAGCTGCGCGCACGGCATGTCCATCCTCGAGATCGACGGCCGCTACCCCGAGGGCAGCGACCTCGACGCCACCTGGCGGGCCGCGGCCCGAGCCTTCGGCCCCCCGACCAGCTGAGCCGCGATCGCCCTTGACCGTCCGGTCAAGTTACGCTCCGGCCATGTCGATCGCCATCACCGAAGACCACCGAGCCCTGGCCGAGACGGCCGCCGACCTCCTCACCAAGCGAGACGCCCGCGGCGCCGCTCGAGCGCTGCTGGAGGCCGACGAAGAACCGATGCCGGCCCTGTGGTCTGACGCCGCCGGTCTGGGCTGGTTGGGACTCCACCTGCCCGAGGCCCACGGCGGCTCCGGGTACAGCCTGGAGGAGCTGGTGGTGGTCGTGGAGCAGATGGCCCGCTTCGTGGCCCCCGGCCCGTTCGTCCCCACCGTCATCGCCAGCGCAGTCCTGGCCAGCGCGGCCGACGCAGATCTGCAGGCTCGGCTCCTGCCGGGCCTGGCCGACGGCTCCACCACCGCCGCGGTGGCGCTCGGGGGCGACGTCACCGTCTCCGGCGGCACCGCCTCCGGCGACGCCGGCGTGGTGCTGGGCGGTGGCCTGGCCCAGCTGCTGCTCGTGCCGGCCGGCGACGACGTCGTGGTGGTGGAGGTGGGCGACGGCGTCACCGTCGAGACGCCCCCCAACCTCGATCCGTCGCGGCGCTCGTCGCGGGTCACGCTCGACGGAGCCCCGGTCACGGTGATCGCAGGTGCCCGGCGCACCCTGGTCGACCTGGCCCGGGTGATCCTCTCCGCGGAGGCCGTCGGCCTCGCCCGCGAGTGCACCGAGATGGCGGCCGCCTACGCCAAGGAGCGCATCCAGTTCGGCCGCCCGATCGCCATGTTCCAGGCCGTGAAGCACCACTGCGCCAACATGGTGGTGGCCACCGAGATGGCCACCAGTGCCGTGTGGGACGCCGCCCGCGCTGCGTCGACCGGTGGCGACCAGCTGAGCTACGCCGCCGCGGTGGCCGCCACGCTGGCCCCGCCCGCCGCCGACCTGTGCGCCAACCTCAACACCCAGGTGCACGGCGGCATCGCCATCACCTGGGAGCACGACGCCCACCTCTTCATGCGCCGCGCCACCACCCTCCTGACCGTCCTCGACGCCGACGAGGCCGCTCGCGACCTCACCGACCTCGTGCGCCAGGGCGTCGAGCGAGCCAAGACCGTGGAGCTCCCGCCGGAGGCCGAGGCCATCCGCGACGGGGTGCGGGCCTTCGCCGAGCGCATCAAGGACCTCCCGGCCGACCAGCAGCGCACCGAGCTCATCGACACCGGCTACGTGATGCCCCACTGGCCCAAGCCCTGGGGCCGGGCCGCGGGGGCCATCGAGCAGCTGGTGATCGAGCAGGAGTTCGCCACCGCCGGCATCAAGCGCCCCGCCTACGGCATCACGGCCTGGAACATCCTCACCATCATCCAGTACGCCACTGAGGACCAGATCGCTCGTTGGGTGCGTCCCGCCCTCAACCAGGACGTCATCTGGTGCCAGCTCTTCAGCGAACCCGACGCCGGGTCCGACGCCGCCGGCGTGAAGACGAAGGCCACCCGCGTCGACGGCGGCTGGCTCGTCAACGGCCAGAAGGTGTGGACCAGCGGTGCCCACGTGGCCGGCATGGGCTTCGCCACCGTGCGCACCAACCCGGATGTCCCCAAGCACGAGGGCATCACGATGATGGCCATCGACATGCACGCCGAGGGCGTGGAGGTGCGGCCGCTGAAGATGACGAGCGGCAACTCCGAGTTCAACGAGGTCTTCTTCAACGACGTGCTCGTCCCCGACGACGACGTGGTCGGTCCCGTCGACGGCGGCTGGACCGTGGCCCGCGCCACGCTCGGCAACGAGAGCGTGAGCATCGGTGGTGGCGGCGGCGGCATGTCGATGCCCGGGGCCTCCCTCATCCCGCCCTTCGACGCCCACCCGGAGCGCCTCCCCGGCGGCGCTGGCCGCATCGGCCACTACATCGCTGAGCACCAGGCCATGGGGCTGCTCAACCTGCGGGCGGCCAACCGGGCGGTCGTCGGCGGCGAGCCCGGACCCGAGGGGGCCATGACCAAGCTCGTGCTGTCGGAGGTGGGCCATGAGGCCGCCGCCATCCTCACCGCCGTCCACGGTCCCGACGCCGCCTTCATGGACGGAGCCGGTGCGATGAGCAACATGCTCGTGCTGATGCACCGCGGCATGTCGATCGCCGGTGGCACGTCCGAGATCAAGCGCAACCAGATCGGCGAGCGCATCCTCGGCCTCCCCCGCGACCCGCTCATCAAGTAGCCGTCACGGGGCGGGCCAGGCTCAGAGGAGCTCAGAGGCAGTCGACCAGGACGCCTTGTCGACCGGCATGCTCAGCGCCTGACCGGATGGGAGCACGGAGCCACGCTCCTGGGCCGCCACGGTCTCGAAGAGCGGGGTGTCGAGCAGCACCCACCCGGTGGGTCGAGGCGGCCACGGTTCGTGCCGCTCCGGCCGCTGGGGGCCGCTCGCCCCGACTCGCACCTACGCTCGGCGCCCATGAGAGGAATCGAGGTGCCCGAGCGGACCGAGGACTTCACCGCTGATCCGGTGGAGCTGTTCTTCGACCTGGCCTACGTGCTGGCGTTCTCGCAGCTGGTCGGCATCCTGATCCACGACCCGACCTGGTCCGGCGTCGGCCGGGCCGGTCTCCTGTTCGGCCTCCTGTGGCTCCCGTGGCAGCAGCTCACGTGGGCCACCAACGTCGTGTCGGGCAACGGCCGCCCGGTCCGGCTCGTGATGCTCGCGGCCACCGCCGTGAGCGTCCCGATGGCGGCGTCGACCTCCACCGCTCTCGAGGAGGGCGGCGCGGTGTTCGCCGTGTCCCTGGCCGTCATCATGGCCCTGGGGTTCGCGGTGCAGGGGCTGAGCAGCGAGCGGGGCACCACGAACCGGCAGACGGTGCTGCGGTGGGTGGCCCCGAACGTGGTGGCCATCGTCGTGCTGCTCCTGGGCGCCGGGGTCGACGGCGACGGTCGCATCGTCGTGTGGCTGCTGAGCCTGGCCATCGTGCTGGTGGCCATGGTGTTGGCGGGCAAGGGCGACTGGGTGGTGCGCGCCGGCCACTTCGCGGAGCGGCACGCGCTCATCATCATCATCGCCCTCGGCGAGGTGATCGTGGCCATCGGGTTGCCGGTGATCGCCGCCCTGGAGAACGGCGAGGGCGTCCCAGGGCGGACGGTGGCGGCGCTGGTGGCCTCGGGGGTGTTCGCCGGGCTCATCTGGTGGAGCTACTTCGACCGGCCCAGCCCGGCCCTCGAGCACCGGGCCGACGGCCTGCCCGCCCACGAGCGGGGCCGCTTCGTGCGCGACGTCTACACCTGGAGCCACGCGCCGATCGTGGCCGGCATCATCCTGTCGGCGGCGGCGCTGGAGGAGATCACCCTGCACCCGAGCGATCCGGTGCCGAGCTCGTTCCGCCTCATGCTGTTCGCCGGGCTGGCCGCCGCCATCGTCGGTGTGTCGGCCGCGGTCTGGCGGGCGTTCCGCGCCGTCGCCCGGGAACGGCTCGTGGCCGGCGCCGCCCTGGCCCTGCTGGTGGCGGCCGGGGGCTCGTGGGACGGGATCGTGCTCCTGGTGGCCGTCGACGCGCTGTTGGCCGTCACCCTCCTGGTCGAGCACCGCCGCGTGGAGGGCTGAACCACCCCTCCCCGCTGACCTCTCGATCAGGGGCAGGTGCCGGTCGCTCCGGGGCTCGGGACGTAGCGCTCGGTGTGGCCGTTGGCGGTGAGGCGCAGACGGGCGGGATCGGTCTCGATGAGCACCTCGACCTCCACGATCCCCCGGTCGTCGGCGGCCGCCAGCCACGCCTCCGGTGGGGCGGCATCGAGACCCTGCGCGTCGGCCTGCCACACCACCTCGTTCAGCGGGCCGAAGGTGGAGAAGGTGCAGCTGAGGTCGAGGTCGTAGGCGGCGGGGTACCCGGGCTCGATCACCCCGCCGGCGGCCACCACGTACCGGTCCGTTCGGCCCACCAGCTCCTCGTCCTGGTGGATCTCCTCGTCCTGAGCGGTGGAGCCCGGAGAGCGCAGGTCGACGTCGACCACGGTGCGCTCCTCGGGCACCCCGGCAGGGGGATCGTCGGGACCGATCTGCACCACGAAGCCGCCGACGGGCAGACGGTCCCGCTGCAGCGCCACCAGGTACGCCGCCGGGTTGGCGTCGTCGTTGCAGCCCTGGTGCACCCCGGGGATGACGAGGTCGGCGTGGACGACGGCCCGATCTGCGTCGACCACCACATCGTCGAGGCGGACCTCGCAACCCGAGCCGTAGACGGCGCCGAACCAGATCACGATCTCCGAGTCGAAGTCGACCGCCGGCGGCTCACCGCTCACTCCGCTGTCGAGCCAGAGCGACTCGTACTGCTCCTGGCTGGTGGCGACGCCGGTCCGGTAGGTCTGGCCGGTGCGGTCAGCGCCCAGCAGCCGCCACCCGTCGCCCTGGGTCGGCTGCGGTCCCTCGCGGATCACGTCGTCGGAGTCGACCCCGTCGACGCACAGCCGCGGACCGGCCAGATCGGCGAGCGGCGCGAGGTGCTCGTCGTCGAGCTCGCCGACGAAGACCTCCACCAGCCCCGCCGGGACGCTGTGGCTCCCGCCGACCGGGAAGCCGGCGTCCTCCATCGCCCCGAACGCCTCGGCCCGCAGCGCCTCGAGCTCCGCGGCCGTCCAGTCGAGCGGCACCGCGACCACCCCGACGCCGGGGAACTCCTGCTCGAGCTCCGCCTGTCGGTCGTCGGCCCCTTCGCTGAACCCCACGCTGATCCAGCCGTTGTGGTCGCGGTCGATCCAGATCTCCTCGAACGCCGGTTGGGCGGCCGCCCAGGCCCGGACCTCCTCGACCGGCATCTCGTTGCCCACGTAGACCGGCTCGTCGCGGTAGTGGGAGGCATCGGCGGCGGCCAGGACCCGATCACCGGGACAGCGCGCCAGCCCGTGGGGGAGCTCTCCCCCACCGGCCGTCGCCCCCTGCGTGGTGCCTGCGTCGCCGCCGCAGCCCGCGAGGAGGAGGGCTGCCACCACCAAGCCGGAAGCCGGACGTCGCACCATCACATGGTGTCAGACGCCCCCGGACCCGCCCCCGGTTCCCGACACGCGAGGGGCGACGGGACGTCAGAGCGTGAACCCGGCGCGGTACTCGGTCGGGGTCTGGCCGATGAGGTCGCGGAACGCGGCGTTGAAGGCCGACAACGACTGGTAGCCCACGTCCATCCCGATCTGGGTCGCCGATCGGTCGGTCCCGGCGAGGAGCTCGATCGACCGAAGCACCCGGAGACGGCGGAGCGCGGCGCGCCAGGTCATCCCCAGCTCCTGCTCGAACCGCCGAGCCAGGGAGCGCGGCGCCAGGCCGACCTCAGATGCGATCTCCTCGAACCGCGGGGCATCAGCCATCCGGTCCGCTGTGAGGGCGAGCGCGCTGCGGACCTCCCGGGATCTTCCGCTGGGCATGCGGGCCGGACTCGGCCGCTCGGCCAGCGCCCACGTCGCCTCGGCCAGGGCACGGAACATCGCCAGCGCGTAGCCGTCGAGCGGCGCTTGCTCGTCGCCCCACTGCGCGCACTCGGCGATGAGGGACCGGCACAGGGGTGTCACGTCGACCACCGTCAGGTCCGCTGGCGGGGGCGGCGCGAACTCCCGGCTGAAGAGCACTGACGAGGTCGTGGCCCGCTGCGGGATGGTGACCTCGATGGGCACGTCGGCCCGGACCAGGGCGGCCCGAGCTGGCGGCAGGGACCAGCTCGTCCCATCGACCTCGAGTCGGAGCACACCACGAGATGCGTACAGGAGGTAGTGCCGGTCGACGCAGAACCCCTGCGCGGGCGCAGGCTCCATGTCGCGGACGAAGCTGAACGCCGGACGGGCCACGCTGTGCATGATCGCAGGTCAGCCCACGACCTCGACCAGCTCGACCCGGAACCGGCGGCTCGACGGCGGTCCCTGCATGAGCGGACGCAGCACGGCACCCGAACGAGCGAAGGCGTCGGAGCTCAGGTAGGCATCGAAGGCGGCCTGGTCGGACCACTCGTGGAGCACGGTGATGGCGGTGTCGCTGTCGGGGGCCGGGAACAGGCGGAAGTCGACGCAGCCGGCCATCGCCCGCACGATGGGCTGCTCGCCGGCCAGCTGCGCGAGGGCGGCGGGGCGATCGGCGGCGGAGACGGAGAGGTCGAGGATGGCGATGAAGGTGGTCGTCATGCCGACATCGTGCGCTTGCTGCCAGGTCCTCGCTGCCGCCGACCGGCCGTGGTTGCGCTCCCAGCGGACCGACCGGCGCCGGTGGCTCAGCTCTCCTCGAGGGCGGCGAAGTCCTTCTTGGCCTGGGTGTACCAGCGCATGCCCGAGATCGGGCGCCGCCCCCGCGACCTCATGTCGTCACGGGCCGGCTGGTGGGCGCTGTCCCCGCCACCGACCATCTCCTTGAGGTGCTGGTCCTGGGCCTTGATCACGTCGTCGGCGGACTCGCCGCGGTGCTCGTGGTCGCAGGGGCCGCCGAGCTGGCGGCACGTCATCGTCTTCATGGTGGATCTCCGCGGGTCTCTGAGAGGGGTGGGTCGACGAGCTGGTCGAGCCGAGCGCGCCGACGGCGGCGTCAGGCGCGGTTGTGGTCGACGGCGGCCTGCACGAGAGCCGTGAAGGCGTCGACGTCGAGCTCGTCGGACTCCTGGAGGTCGATGGCTCGGCGCGTCTTGCCGTCGAGGCTCGAGTTGAAGAGCCCGTCAGGATCAGGCAGTGAGGCGCCCTGGAAGAAGGTCAGCTTCACCTTGTCCTTGTAGATCTCGCCGGTGCAGACGATCCCGTCGCAGGTCCAGGTCGGCACGCCGTTCGGGTTGGTCGGCTTGCGCCACTTGACCTCCTCCGCCATGTCGGGGGCTGCGGCGAGGATGAGGGCGCGGAGCTGGGCGAGCCGCTCACCCCGCCAGTCCTCGAGGTCGCCGATCGTGGCATCGATGAGCGTGGACGGGTCGTCGTCGTGGTCGTGGTCGTGGTCGCAGTCGATGAAGTCACGCGCCCGCCGCAGCTGGCCGAGCTCGACGAGCCTCTCGGAGGTCACGAGCCCAACGTAGCGCCGGGTGGGTCGTCCGAGGAACGCTGAGCCCCACCGCCACCGACGTCTCGCACCTCGAGAGCAGGAGGTCGATGGGGAGGTCAGGATGGCCCGATGGATGATGTGCGCGAACTGCTCATCGACACGGCTGGCGCGGCGGCCGACTTCTTGGACGGGCTCGACAGGCGCCCGGTGGGCTCGACGGCGACGGTGGAGGAGCTGCGGAGCGCGCTCGACATCGAGCTGGGCGGCGACCCGGTCCCGGCCAGCGCTGTGGTCGAGCACCTGCTTCGAGCGTCGGACCCCGGCGTCGTGGCCATGGCGTCCGGGCGCTACTTCGGCTTCGTGATCGGGTCGGCGCTTCCGGCGGCCATCGCGGCTGACTGGATGACGTCGGCATGGGATCAGAACGCCGGCATGTACGCCCTCGCTCCCGCCGCCGCGGTGGTGGAGGAAGCCGTCGGACGGTGGCTCAAGGACCTGCTCCAGCTGCCACCCGGCGCATCGTTCGCGCTCGTCACCGGATGTCAGATGGCCCACTTCACCGGCCTCTCAGCGGCGCGCCTGCACGTCCTGGAGCAGGTCGGCTGGGACGTGAACGAGGCCGGGCTGGCAGGAGCACCACCGATCCGGGTGGTCGTCGGCGACGACCGCCACATCACCGTCGACCGCGCCCTTCGCTACCTGGGCATCGGCAGTCGGGCGATCGTTCCCGTGGCCACCGATGCCGACGGGCGCATCCTTCCTGGCGCCCTGGCCGACGCGTTGTCTGCGGACGACGGTCCGACGATCGTGTGCGCACAGGCAGGGGAGGTCAACACGGGGGCGATCGACCCCATCGGCGAGGTCTGCGAGCTCAGCCACGACGCCGGGGCCTGGGTCCACGTCGACGGTGCGTTCGGGATGTGGGCTGCGGCGTCGCCGACCTTGCGGTCGCTCGTCGACGGGATCGAGCAGGCCGATTCGTGGGCGACCGATGCGCACAAGTGGCTGAACGTCCCCTACGACTCCGGCCTCGCGTTCTGTGCCCATCCCGCCTCCCACCAGCGGGCCATGAGCGTCCACGCCGACTACCTCGTGCACGCCGATGCCGACGCCGGCCCTCGGGACCAGCTGGACTGGGGTCCGGAGTTCTCACGCCGAGCGCGCGGCTTCCCGATCTACGCCGCCCTGCGATCGCTGGGCCGGCACGGTGTCGCCGCTCTCGTCGACGGCAGCTGTGCGCACGCCACGCGCCTCGCGACCGAGCTCGGGCGGCTGGAGGGTGTCGAGGTGATGAACGACGTCCGGCTGAACCAGGTGCTCGTCGGGTTCGGCGACGACGCTCGCACCGAAGCCGTGCTGCGGCGGGTGCAGGAGGAAGGCGAGTGCTGGATGAGTGGGACGGTCTGGCGAGGCCGTGCCGCGATGCGCATCAGCGTCGTGAGCTGGCGGACGGACGAGGACGACGTGGATCGGACGCTCGCTTCCATCGGGCGCGCTCACCGCGAGCTCGGCTGAGCGGCGGGCTCGGTTCCCTGGATGCGGCCCGCGGCGGTCATGACGCCACCGGCGAGCTCGCAGTGCGGCGCAGCGTGATGCCCACGCCGACGAACCAGATGATCGAGCCGAGACCGAAGACCATTTCCACGACCTCGAAGTCGGGAACCACGGTGACGACTCCGGCGACGGCGGTGACAACACCGACCCAGTTGAGCCAGCGCGGCAGACCAGCGGTGACCAGTCCGGCGATGGACACGAGCAGGATCCAGATGCCACCGACGAGTTCGTTGCCGCCGCCGAGGCCGTTCGTGACGGCGTCGATCGTCGACCAGACCGTGACGGCGCCGTCGGGGTCGGAGTCGGCGAGGTCGGCGACCGACTCGATCCCGATGTTGGAGATCATGCCGGTGGCGAACATCAGCGCGGCCCAGATGGCCGCGAACACCATCGCCGTGTTCGCCAATGCGGGTGTTCGGTCGGCGAAGCGCTGGCGCAGGGCCAGACCGAGAGGGACGAGCGCCGCGCCGAAGACGATGAAGATGCCGATGTACCAGGCGAGGAGCGCTCCTTGATGGGCGACGAGGAACTCCACCGAGTCGGCCGGCGTGGCGTCGGGATCCGTGTAGTCGGCGAAGGTGGTCGCGAACATGACGATGCCGTAGCCGAAAGTGCCGGCGGCGAGCAGGGCGGCGGCGCCGCCGATGCGCTGCAATCGCCCCGAGTCGGTGGTCGGCGGGTCGGTCGGTGGTGCGGTGGATTCGGTGATGGTCATGACGTAATGCCTTTCGTTGGTGTGTTGGGTTGGTGTGGAGATTCGGGCCGGGTGGGATCGGGGTGGTCGAGGCGTCGGAGTGCGACGACGTCGACGTTCATCGAGGTGAAGTGCGCGAGCAGGCCGTTGAGGTGGGATGGGTCGCGGACCTCGCCGACGAGGCGGGTGGTGCCGTGCTCGGTCGGTGAGATCTCGAAGTCGTCGACGACGGGGTGGAGGATCCGCTGGGTCGCTCGGCCACGGATCTCGATCTCGTAGCGGGCGGGTCGGGGCATGACTCGATGCTCCACCCGGCCGGGGTGAGCAGACATCATCCCCCGGGTGATCTCACCCGGGTGACCCGCCCGAGCGCTCGGGACCAGGCCTTGTGCGGGCTGCCCTAGCCTGCGTTCATGGCCGGTCCGGATGCGGGCGTCACCGCCACCAAGGTCACCCCGCCTCGGCCGCCAGGCCGGTACCTCCGGCGCGCCCGGCTGATCGATCTCATCGACAGCTCCGTCGACGCAGGCCGGGGCGTCGTGTTGGTCAGCGCACCGGCAGGGTCAGGAAAGTCGACATTGATCGACGGGTGGCTCGACGCACGCTCGACGCGGGTCGGCTGGTTGCAGATCGACGAGAGCGACAACGACCCGTCCGGCTTCTGGACCTACATCGCTGCAGCGCTGCACGAGTCGGTGCCGGCGCTTCCCGAGGCGGTGCGCTCCGCTCAGGGTGACGGGCTCGACACCGTGGTCGGCGCGGTCGTGAACGAGACCAGTGCAGCCGGCGAGGAGGTCGTGCTCGTGATCGACGACTACCACCTCATCACCAACCCCGACGTCCACCACAGCGTCGAACGCCTGATCACACTCCGACCGCCGAACCTGATCCTCGTGGTGTCGACTCGTGTCGATCCGCCGTTCCGTCTCGGCCGACTCCGCGTCCGCGACCGGCTGACCGAAGTCCGCGCCGACGACCTCCGGTTCGACACCGACGAGGCGAGCTGGCTGCTCGACGCCGAGTCCACCGGGATGCGACCGGAGGCCGTCGATCGCCTCCATCAACGGACCGAGGGCTGGGCCGCCGGTCTCGTGCTCGCCGGGCTGTCACTGCGGGGCGAGGACGACATCGACGGCTTCGTCGATTCGTTCCAGGGCGACGACCAACTCGTGGCGGACTACCTGACCGATGAGTTCCTCGACTCGATCGACGAGGAGGAACGCCGCCGCCTCCTCGAGGTGTCGATCCTCGACCGGGTGTCGGGACCGCTGATCGATCAGGTCTGTGGCGTCGATGACGGCGCCGCGTGGCTCGGCGACTTGGCCTCATCGAACCAGTTGGTGATCGCGCTCGATCGAACCGGGACGTGGTTCCGCTTCCACCATCTCCTCCGGGATCTGCTGCGTGCCGAGCTCGAGCGGACCGCTCCGGAGCGCTGTGCGGAGCTCCACGCCGAGGCAGGCCGATGGCACGCCGAAGCGGGCGACCTGATGGCCGCTGTCGAGCACTTTCTGCGAGCTGGGCGTCGCATCGAGGCTGCCGACATCGTCGCCGACAACGCCACCAAGCTCCTCAACGTCGGCCGCACCTACACGGTCACCCGCTACATCGAACGGCTCGGCGACCTCGTCGACGAGCACGAGGGGCTGGCGATCGTCCACGGCTGGGTCTCCTTCGTCACCGGTCGATTCGCTGAGGCCGAACGAGCGCTCGCCACTGCGAGCCGACTCGACACTGACGGTGTCGACGCCGGACTCATCCAGTCGCTGTCTGCCATGATCCACCTCGCACGGGGCGACGTCGCATCCGGCCTCGCAACCGTCGAAGCGCAGGCGCCGATCACCGAACCCACCCATCCGATGGTTCTGGGAGGCGTTCGGGTGATGGGCGGCAGGTTCGACGAGGCCCGCCCCTACCTCGCCCAAGCGAACGAAATGGCCGCGAGTTATCCCGACTACTTCGTCGCCGCCGTCACACCGACCTTCGAGGCCGTCGCCGAACTCGAGAACGGACATCCAGACACAGCCCGCCGTCTGGCCGAGGCGTCGATCGCCTTCGCCGAAGAACATCGCATCGGCGAAGCCCCCCAGATGGCGCTCGCTCACAGCGTCGTCGCCAGAACGACCGACGAACCCCAGCGGGCGATGGCATCGGCCCTGCGGGGCGTGCAACTCGC
>JBPPMN010000182.1:0-5827 GCA_051306055.1 Acidimicrobiales bacterium | reverse complement strand
GCTCGTCGGCCTCCCACAGCAGGGCCACGTCGGGCCGGTGGTGCTCGAGCTCCTGCTCGGGGAAGAACAGCGGGTCGCGGGCGGCGACGATGCCCTCGACCGCGAGGAGACCGGCGTGGCGGTGGTCGGGGTGGAGGCGGTAGCGCTTCCACGGGTCGTGGCCCAGCACCACGGTGGGCTGCAGCTTGCGGATCCAGAAGGCGACCTCCCACCGCTGGCGCAGGCCGGAGTCGAGCTCGCCGTCGGGCCACCCGAGGAACACGCACTGCCCGGTGGCGCCGAGGGCGTGGGCGGCGGCCCGCTGCTCGGCCTGCCGTTGCACGACGAGGGCGGCCACGTCGGCCGACGGGTCCCAGCTGCCCTTGGAGCCGTCGGTGCAGACCAGGTGGTGCACCACGGTGCCGGCGGCGGCCCACTTGGCGAGGGTGGCGCCGCAGCCGAACTCGATGTCGTCGGGGTGGGCACCGATGGCGAGGGCGACGGCAGGGGTAGGCAGGTCGAGCGACATGGTCCTCTTCGGCTTCAGCGGGATGGGGCGGTGGGGACAGGGGAGAGGTACCCCGGTGGCTGCATCGCAGTCGGCACCTCGAGGTCGGCCGGTTCGTCGACGTCCCAGCCGAGGCGGGGGTCGGGCACGAGCCGGGTGATCAGTCCGAGGCGGGCCGCCTCCGCCCGGTGGGCGGCGAAGCTGGCGGCGCCGTAGGCGAAGGTGAACCCGGCGGTGGCGGGCACGCAGGCCACGTTGGTGCCGTCGCGGCGGCGGTCGGGCACGAGCGTGACGCCACGGTGGTCGGCCAGCCACGTGAGGTCGCGAGCGAGCGGGAGGTCGGCGTGGGCCACGATCACCTGCTCGACCCCGCGCTCGGCCAGGTGGGTCACGCCGGCTTCCACCGCGCCGTTGAGCCCGAGGCCCGGCGTCCAGATCGCCTCGGCGCCTTGCTCCTCGGCCCAGGAGCGAACGGCCGGATCGTCGCACACGACAGCGGTGGGCAGGCTCCCGGCGGCCTCGAGCACGGTGGCCGCCATGGCGCGGGCCAAGTCGGCGCGCTCGATGGGGCTGCGAGCCGGAGCGAGGCGGGCCTTGGCGCGATCGAAGGCCTTCACCGGCACCAGCACGGCAGCGCGGAGCGACCGGGCAGGCGGGGTGGAGCCGGTCGACACGCCTCGACCCTAACGGCCGCAGCGGCCAGTAGGGTCCGGCTCATGTCGATGCAGGTCGCGGTGATCGGCGGGGGATCCTGGGGCACCACGGTGGCCCACCTCTGCGCCAAGAACGCCCCCACCACGCTGTGGGCGCGGCGGGACGATGTGGTGACCGAGGTGAACGAGTCCCACACCAACAGCCGGTATCTGCCGGGCTTCCAGCTCACCGAGTCGCTGCGGGCCACCAGCTCGTTGGAGGAGGCGGTGTGCACGGCAGACCTGCTCGTGATGGGCGTGCCGTCGCACGTGATGCGCGAGACGGCCCAGGCGCTGGCCGGGTGCCTGCGCCCCTGGGTGCCGGTGGTCAGCCTGTCGAAGGGGCTCGAGCAGGGGACCCTGCTGCGCATGACCGAGGTGCTGGAGGCCGAGCTCCCCGGCCACCCCTGCGGGGTGCTCACGGGCCCCAACCTGGCCAAGGAGATCCTGGCCGGCGACGCCGCCGCGACCGTGATCGCCATGGACGACAACACCATCGCCGAAGCGCTGCAGGATGTCTTCGCCACCGACCTGTTCCGGGTGTACACCAACCCCGACGTGATCGGCTGCGAGGTGGCGGGGGCGCTGAAGAACGTGATGGCCATCGCCTCGGGCATGGCCGACGGCCTCGGGACCGGCGACAACACCCGTTCCGCCGTGATCACGCGCGGGCTGGCCGAGCTCACCCGCCTGGGCTGCGCCATGGGCGGACTGCAGCAGACCTTTGCCGGCCTGGCCGGCATGGGCGACCTCATCGCCACCTGCATCTCCACCCAGAGCCGCAACCGCTACGTCGGTGAGCAGCTGGGCCGGGGCCGCTCGATCGAGGAGATCATCGACGAGATGAACATGGTGGCCGAGGGCGTGAAGACCTCCAAGGTCGTCATGGAGCTCGGTGAGCGATACGGCGTCGACCTGCCCATCGCCGCGTCGGTCTACGCCGTGGTGCACGAGGGTGCCCCAGCCACTGAGGCGTACCGGGGCCTGCTCGGTCGCAGCAACCGGGCGGAGATGCACGACATGCCGCGAGCCTGATTCGATGGCGCGCATGCGCCTCCGCCAGCGACCCTCCCCCCGCCTGCCGGCGGGCTGGGTGCGCCCGCGGTGGCTGAGCGACGATGCCGATGGTGGCGAGGGCAACGTGGGCCGGCGGCGCTGGACCACCATCGGGAGCCTCGACTCGGCCTGGCGGGCCCGAGTGGACCTGGCCGGCCTCGTGCAGCCTGACGGTGCGGCGTGGGCGCTCGACTGGTGGATCGGTGCCGAGGACCGCTGGCACGTGCCGGCCCGCGAGGCCGCCGTGCGCCAGAGCCTGATCGGCAACAGCCCTGTGGTGGAGACCCGCCTGCGGGTGCCGAGCGGAGACGCGGTGCACCGCACCTACGGCGCCCGCAGCCCGGCCGGCGACGACGTGGTGGTGGTGGAGGTGGAGAACGCCACCAAGGTGCCCTTCGCCGTGGTGGTGGCGCTGCGGCCCTACGGGGTCGACCGCCTCGGCAGGCTGCGCGAGGTGTCGCTCGACGGCTCCATCGTGCGCGTCGACGGCGAGGTGGCCGCAGTGCTGGCTCGCCCCCCGGGGCGCGTCGCGGTCAGCCACGGGACCGACGACGACGCGGCGGCGGCGGTCTTCGCCGGCGAGGCCGCGGTCGCGGGGCCCGTCGCAGTGACCTGCCCCGACGGGCGGGCCACGCTGGCCATGGTGTTCCCGCTGGCCCACACCGCCACGCTGCGGGTCGTGCTCCCGGCGCCGGGGGTGGAGGTGCGGGGCATGGCCGGGCTCGACGTCGGCGTCGTCCCCGACGCCCCGCAGGTGGCTGCCGGCTGGGTCACCCACACCCGGCGGGCGGCCCGGATCGAGGTGCCTGACCGCCGCCTCCGCGAGGCGCTGCTGGCCAGCGTCCGCCACCTGCTCCTGGCCCCTCCCTCGCCCCCGGTGGCCGCGGCGCTCGACCTGCTCGGCCTGGCCGACGAGGCGGCGTTCGGCCTGCTCGACGATCCGCAGTCGCTGGCCCGCAGCGGCTCTCCCGGCGCCGCACTGCACGCGGTGGCCCGCCACCACGCGCTCACGGCTGATGCCGACTTCGCCCGCTCGGCTGCGCCGGTGGTGGCCGCTCTGGTCGCGGCCCTGCCCCGTGCGCGCGATGTCGCCGACCGGGCCCTCGGCCACGGCGCTCTCCCCGAGGCGGCCACCCTGCTCGCCGCGGCCGGCGAGCCCCGCGCCGCGGCCGACGCCCGCCACGCCGCCCAGGTGGCGGCCCGCCCCTCGCCACCTCCGCCGGGCGTCGACGACGACCCGCTCGATCCCGCCGGATGGCTGCTCCAGGCCGCACGACGGGCGGGAGCGGGAGACGGCGGCGCGCTCGACGGGCTCGACCGCGTGCTCGACCGGGCCAGCCCCACGTGGGCCTGGCCCTCGCGGGTGCCTGCGGCGCCCGTCGATGCCGGCACCGGCGAGGGCCACGACCCCGCCGCCAACGCCGCCATGGTCACGCTCCTCCGGCACCTCCTCGTGCAGGAGGTCGCCGGAGACACGCCCGCCCTGGCCCTCAGCCCCGTCGTGCCCGAGGCCTGGCTGGGCGCCGGCTGGGAGGTCCACGACCTGCCCACCGCCCATGGCGAGATCTCCTTCGCCGTGCGCTGGCACGGCGAGCGCCCGGCCCTGCTGTGGGAGCTGCGGCCCCATCCCGACCAGGACACCCCGGTGCGCCTGACCATCCCGGGCCTCGACCCCACGTGGCGGAGCGACGAGCGACAGGGCGAGGTGCTCCTGGGCCCCGTGGCGGTGCCGGAGCGCGCCCCGCAGCGGAGGGGCCTGTCGATCCCGGTCACCATCGAGCCCCTGCCCCCGAGGCCGTCGTGAGCGACGTCGACCCGCCCGCCCAGGACCTCCTGGCGCTGCTGCGGTCCTCCGGCGTCCCGGCCGAGGCCGTCGTCCAGGCCCAGCTGGAGGGCCACCTGGTGCTGCTGGCCATCGACCGCCTGGCTCTCGGCCAGGAGCTGGCCTACGACCTCGACGCCGCCTGTGAGAGCACCGGTCTCCCCGAGGAGGAGCTGCGCCACATCTGGCGATCGCTGGGGTTCCCGGAGCCGCAGCCCGGCGAGAAGATCTTCTCCGACGTCGACCTGGCCAACCTGGCCGCGGTGGCCGATCTGATGCACAGCGGTGTGGTGAGCCCCGAGGTCACCTATGGCATGACCCGGGTGATCGGCTCGTCGATGGCCCGGGTGGCATCCGCGCTGATCGACGCGGTCAGCGCGCGGGCCGAGGACGTGCTCGGCTCGGTGGACGGCGACGAGAGCGCCGACGTGCTCGAGCCCATCGCCTCCCAGGCCGGCGGCTTCCTGCCCATGTTCCCCGCCGTGCTGGAGCAGGTGTGGCGCCGGCACCTCCAGGTGGCCGCCCGTCGCCGCCTGCTGCGCGGCGACGCCGAGGACGGTCCCGGCCTGGTGGTGGGCTTCGCCGACCTGGTGGGGTTCACCGCCTTGGCCCAGCAGGTGAGCGACGAGGAGCTGGCCGAGGTGGTCGACCAGTTCGAGCGGCTGGCCTACGACGTGGTGGTGGCCGGTGGAGGGCGGGTGGTGAAGATGATCGGCGACGAGGTGATGTTCCTCGTGGACGATCCGGTGATGGCGGCCGAGATCGCCCTCGGGCTGGCCGATGCGTCGCGCGATGCAGCCGAGCTGTCCGACGTGCGGGTAGGCCTGGCCCTCGGCCCGGTGATCGAGCGGGAGGGCGACGCCTATGGATCCACGGTGAACCTGGCCAGCCGGGCCACCGCCATCGCCTACCCCGGCACGGTGGTGGTGTCGCCGGAGCTGCGCGACGCGCTGGCCGACCATCCAGAGTTCTCCCTGCGCAACATGCGCCCCCGCTTCCTCAAGCACATCGGCCGGGTGACGCTCACGGTGCTGCGCCACGCCGACGATGCCCCGAGCACGATCCGCGAGACCATCGACGAGCGCCGCAGCCAGATGCGGGCCGTCGTGCGCGAGCGCCTCGCCGGTCGGGGCGAGCCCGAGGGCGGGGCGAGCTAGCGGGTCTGCTGGATGGCGTTCGAAGGCGACCCGTCGGCGGGTCGGTTGCGGTTGCGCCACTGCTTCCAGGCGAACGGGACGAGCATGGTCAGGAGCAGGCGGCGCACGATGAACGACATCGCTCCGACCTACCCGCTCGGCCGACGGTCAACCGGCTGCAGCGACCGAGCCTCAGGCGTCGAGCAGCTCCGACGCCCGCACCAACCGGTGCCGGCCGGCGCCGTTGACGCACCAGTACGTGTCCCAGCCGTGGTCGAGCAGGTCGCTCGACAGCACCCCGGCGCACACGGCCCCGGCCACGGTGTCCTGCACGGTCAGATCTTCGCCGTCCACCACCACGTGGGTGCCCAGCCTGCCGCTCGTCTTGTCAGCCATCGCTCGCCCCCTCCTCTTCCCTGCTCCATCGGCGCCGCCCCGTCGCTCCTGTAGGCGTGCGGTCCGGTCGTGGTGCGGCACAACCGGAACCTTCGCCCAGCGTGGCTGAGAGCAGCGGAACCGGCAATGGCCCGATCGGGCCATTCCCCGGCCGTGGTTACCGCGTCGGCGGGGTCCGACAGCACGAGCGGCCCGAGCTGGGGGGCGCAAGGCCCGCGGCCGCATCAGCGCTCCATCG
>JBPPMN010000171.1:0-9183 GCA_051306055.1 Acidimicrobiales bacterium | reverse complement strand
AGCCCCGGCCGCCCCGGCCCGCACGCCCTGCTTGCCCCGGGCCGCGCCCGAGCTCGGCCGGCCGCGGCCCCCGGCCGGCGCACGACCGGGCGTGGGCGAGCGCCGGGTGGGAGCCTTGGGCGTGCCGCCGCGACCGCCGGGCTTGGCTGGCTTGCGCGGCTTGCTCATCGGCCTGCCTCCTGGCTCACGACGGCCACAGCCAGGCAGGCGATGCCCTCTCGGCGGCCCAGCGCGCCGAGGCCCGCGGCTCGCTTGCCCTTGACGGTCACCGGTGCGCCCACGACCTCCGACAGCCGCGCCTCGAGCTCGGCCCGCCTCGGGGCCAGCTTCGGCGCTTCCAGCACCACGGTGCAGTCGACGTTGCCGGGCTGCCACCCCGCGCCGCGCACATCGACCATGGCCCGGCGCAGCAGCTCGATGCTGTCGGCGCCGGCCAGCGCCGGATCGGTGTCGGGGAAGTGCTGGCCGATGTCGCCCAGGCCGGCGGCGCCGAGCAGGGCGTCGGTGACGGCGTGGGCCACCACGTCGGCGTCGCTGTGGCCGGCCAGCCCCCGCTCGCCGGTGAAGGTGACACCACCGAGGACCAGGGGCCGGGCAGGGTCGTCGGAGAACGGGTGCACGTCGAAGCCCTGCCCCACGCGGATCGACGGGGTGCTCACGAGGTGCTCCGTCGGGCGCACAGCGCCTCGGCCACGGCGAGGTCGTCGCTGGTGGTGAGCTTGAGGTTCGCCGGGTCGCCGTCCACGAGCACCACCTTCCCACCCGCCGCCTCCACCAACGACGCATCGTCGGTGCCGTCGGGCTCCCCCACGTGGGCCGTGCGGAGTACGTGGGCCGAGAAGCCCTGCGGCGTCTGCACGGCCACGATCCCTCGACGGTCGAGCGGACCCCCGGCCACGTGGCGGAGCGAGTCGGCCACCGGCACCGCCGGCACCACGGCGTCGGCGCCGAGGGCCAGGGCCTCGCGCACCCGGGCCCACACCTCCGGCACCGGCACCGGGCGGGCGGCGTCGTGCACCAGGATCTGGGTGGCCTCCGCGGGCACCGCGGCCAGACCGGCCCGCACCGACGCCGACCGGGTGTCGCCACCAGCCACCACCACCGTGGCGTGCGGCTCGGGGGTGTCGGCCGCGTCGTGGGGCACCACCAGCACCACCCCGTCGGCCTGGTCGGCGGCCGCTTCGAGGGCCCAGTCGAGCACCCGCCGGCCGCCCAACGTCTCGTACTGCTTGCGCTGGCCGAAGCGCTCGCCCCGGCCGCCGGCCACGACGATCACCCAGGTGGACACGGCCGAACGATACTCCCAGCCGATTCCGTCACCGGCGCTCGTCTAGATTGCGGCAGTGGTGGACATCGACCTGATCCGGGGTACGGAGCTGTTCGCAGAGCTCGACGACGCGGCGCTGGCCCAGGTGGCTGCGGCGGGTTCCTCACGGGAGCTGCGGCGAGGCGACGTGATCTTCGCGGAGGGCGACGAGCCGGCCAACCTCTACGTGGTGGAAGACGGGCGCATCGCCATCGCCAGCAAGTCCGACGACGGCCGGGAATCGGTCTTCGCGCTCATGGAGCGAGGCGAGCTCTTCGGTGAGATGGGCCTGCTCGACGGGTTGGGCCGCTCCGCCGAGGCCCGAGCGCTCGAGCCGTCGCAGATCATCGAGATCCCCTACGGCCCGGTCCGGACCACCTTCGAGGCCCGCCCCGAGCTCCTGTGGGGCGTGGTGGCGCTGCTGGCCGGTCGCCTCCGCAGCATGGACTCCGCCCTGGCCGACTCCGTCTTCCTCGACGTCACGGGTCGCACCGCCAAGCGGCTCCTCGATCTCGGCGGCGAGGCCGACGAGTTCCTGCTGCCCGTCACCCAGGAGGAGCTGGCCGGCATGGTCGGGGCCTCCCGCGAGCGCGTCAACAAGGCCATCGCCAGCTTCGTGCGCCTGGGGTGGATCGACCAGGCCGAGCGCCGCTACGTCATCCTCGACCGCGAGCAGCTCAGCCGTCGGGCCCGCTGACCGCCGCCGTCACTCGCTGAGGAAGGCGATGGCCCGACTCCAGGCGTCGGCCGCATCCGCCGCCCGGTGGGCGGGGCGGCTGGGGTCGTGCACGAACCCGTGGTCGGCGCCCTCGTAGCGCACCACCCTGACCCCGGCGGCCTCGGCGGCGGCCACGTCGGCGGGAGGCGTCCACTGGTCGACGGTGCCGACCACTGCCATGGCCGGGCACGCTCCCGGGGCGGCGACCGCATCGAGCGGCTCGATGGTGCCCTCCCCTCGCCAGTGCTCCGGCACCCGCAGCATCCCGTAGAAGGCCACGGCTCGGTGGAAGCGCCCCGTGCCGGCGGCCTTGAGCGTGAACATGCCGCCCATGCAGAAGCCGGTGAGGCCGACGGGCTCCACCCCGAGGACATCGGCCGCCGCGGCGAGGTCAGCCAGGAGGGCGTGGTCGTCGATGGTGGCCACCGAGGCGAGGCGATCCTCGAGCGTGAGGTCCTCGCGGCCCGGCCAGGGCTCCACCGCGGCCACCGCCCAACCCTGCTCGTCGGCCAACCGCTGCGCGTGCTCGTCGAAGAGCGGGCGAAGGCCGCCGATGTCGGGGATGAGCACGAGGCCGCGCTGCGGCGGGCGGCCGTCGGCGGGGCGTGCGATCTCGACGGGCGTGCCGGAGGGCAGGGTGGTGCGCATCGGCGAGTTCTAGCAGGGTGCTGAAGGACGTCGGTGTGCGGATCGCCGAGCCAGCGGTGCCGCTCGCAAGGACGCAGGACGACGGCGCAGCCGGGGCCCTGCGGTGAGGACGAGGACGCCGCGAGCGGTGCCGGGGGCCGGCGAGGCGTGCGCCACGCGTCGTTCAGCACCCTGCTCGCGCAGGGTCAGCTGTAGCGGTCGAGGATGCTGCTCTCGGCCAACCTCGACAGCCCCTCCTTGATGGCCCGGGCCCGGGTCTCGCCCACACCGGCGACGTCGTCGAGGTCGTCGATGGTGGCCCGCATGATCTTCTGCAGGTTGCCGAACCGGGTGACGATGCGCTCCACCACCGGCTCGGGCAGCCGCGGGATGCGGGCCAGCAGCCGGTAGCCGCGGGGCTGCAGGCCTTCGTCGAGGTCGAGCACCTTGTCGGGGAGGTGAAGGGCCGCGCCAACGGCCTTGAGGTCGATGAGGTCTTCGGTGCTGAGGTCGGCCAGCGCGGCGAGGGCTTCGTCGACGTGCCAGTCGGACTCCTCGTGGAAGTAGTCCTTGGTGACGAGGCGGCGATCGTCGTCGACGCCGGCCATGAGCTCCTCTAGCTGCAGGGCCACCAGCCGGCCGTCGACGCCGAGCTCCACGATGTCGAGCTCGATCTCCTCGGCCACCCGGCGCACCATCTCGGTGCGCTGGAGCACCGTGACGACGTCGCGCACCGTCACGAGGTCTTCCACCTCCACGGTGGAGAGGGCGGCGGTGACCTCGTCGAGCCGGTTGCGGTAGCGCTCGAGGGTCTGGATGGCCTGGTTCGATCGGGTGAGCAGGCGCGGGATGGGTTCCAGCGTGTGCTTCTGGTCGCGGGCGTAGACGGCCACGATCGCCATGTCTTCGGAGATCGAGATCACCGGCACGTCGATGCTGCGGGCCACCCGCTCGGCGGTGCGGTGGCGGGTGCCGGTCTCCGAGGTGGGGACGTTGGGGTTGGGCACGAGGTGCACGTTGGCCCGGGCGATGCGGCTGGCATCGGACGCCAGGATGATGGCGCCGTCCATCTTGGCCAGCTCGGAGAGCCGCTGGGGGCTGAAGGCGGCATCGAGGAGGAAGCCGCCAGAGCAGATGTTGAGCACCTCGGGCCCGTCGCCCACCACCACGAGGCCGCCCATCTTGGCCTGGAGGATGCGATCGAGGCCGGCCCGCAGCTGGGTACCGGGCGCCACGACGGTGAGCGCCTCGAGGAGCTCAGCGCTGCGTCTCGGGGCCATCGTCGGATGTTAGTTGGCGCCCTGCGTGCTGGACGGGGAAGCCTCAGGAAGCCCGACGGTGCCCGATGGCCACGGGCTCGGTCGGCAGCCCCGGCCGATCGGCCTGCACCGGCCGCCCATCGACGTCGATGACACCGCTGGCCGAGCGGTGGAAGCCGGCCAGGTCGATGGCCTCGCCGAGGGTGGCCGCCCGCAGCACCTCGAGGCCGGGGGCATGGGCGGGGGCACTGGCCGGCACCACGGCGCGCCGGAAGCCGAGGCGGGCCGCCTCGGCCAGTCGCCGGGCGGTCTGGTGGACCTGGCGGAGCTCGCCGCCGAGGCCCACCTCGCCGCACACCACGAGGTCGTCGCGCAGGGCGAGGCCGGTGCGGGCCGACACCAGCGCGAGGGCGATGGCGAGGTCGACCCCGGGCTCGGCCGCCTTCACGCCACCGGTGACCACGGAGTGCACGTCGGCCTGGTGGAGGCCCACCCCCACCCGCTCCTCCAGCACCGCGATCACGAGGGCCAGCCGCCCGCTGTCGAGGCCCTGGGCCGAGCGACGGGGGCTGGGCAGGGGCGAGGGCGTGACCAGGGCCTGCACCTCCACGAGGAGCGGGCGGTTGCCCTCCAGCACCGGCGCCACCACGGAGCCGGGGGTGCCGGGCCGACGGTCGGCCAGGAACAGCGCCGACGCGTCGGGCACGCCCTCCAGGCCGGTGCCGGTCATCTCGAAGAGGCCGAGCTCGTCGGTGGCGCCGAAGCGGTGCTTCACCGCTCGCAGCAGGCGCAGGGCGTGGTGGCGCTCGCCCTCGAACGACAGCACGGTGTCGACCGTGTGCTCGAGCACCCGGGGGCCGGCCAGGCCGCCATCCTTCGTGACGTGGCCCACCAGCACGGTGGCGATGGCCCGCTCCTTGGCCACCCGCACCAGGCGGTGGGCGCACTCGCGCACCTGGGCCACGGAGCCGGGGGCCGAGGCCAGGGCCGGGTCGTGGACGGTCTGGATCGAGTCGATGGCCACCACCGTGGGCTGCACGGTGTCGAGGTGGGCCAGCAGGTGCGGCAGGGCGGTGTCGCTCACCAGCCACAGCTCAGGGGGACAGGCACCGAGCCGCTCAGCGCGGAGGCGCACCTGCTGGGCCGACTCCTCTGCCGTGACGTAGAGGCAGCGGTGGCCGGCCCGGGCCAGGCCGGCGAGGGCCTGCAGGAGCAGCGTGGACTTGCCGATGCCGGGCTCGCCACCCAGCAGGGTGACGGAGCCCGGCACGAGCCCACCCTGCAGCACCCGATCGAGCTCGCCGAGACCAGTGGCCGACGGGGCCCAGGCCTCGGTGTCGACCTCGCCGATCGGCACCGGGGTGCCGGCCCCACCGAGCGCCGAGCCGGCAGCCCGGGCCTCCGCCACGGCATCGGGCTCCTCCACCAGGGTGTTCCAGGCCTCGCAGCCGGAGCAGCGCCCCGTCCACTTCGGCTCGGCGGTGCCGCACTCGCTGCAGCGGTAGGTGGTCTTGAGGCGGGCCATGTCAGGCGAACCTAGGCAGGGGGTGTGACATCGGCGGGCGCCTCAGCAGGGTCGAACGAACGAACATCCGTTCGGATCGTAGCCCCACGTACCGTGGTGGCGTGGCACCCCGCACCGACTGGAACCCCGTGCTGAAGGCGGAGCTGGCCAAGCCGTACTGGCCGGAGCTGCAGCGCTTCGTGGCCGAGGAGCGGTCCCAGCACGCCGTGTACCCCGCCCACCCGGAGGTGTTCGCGGCCCTGCACCTCACCCCGTTCGCCGACGTGAAGGTGCTGATCCTGGGCCAGGACCCGTACCACGGGGCCGGCCAGGCCCACGGGCTGTGCTTCTCGGTGCGGCCCGGGGTGCCGGTGCCGCCGTCGCTGGCCAACATCTTCAAGGAGCTCCAGAGCGACCTCGGCATCGACCCGCCGGGCCACGGCTCGTTGGAGGCCTGGGCCCGGCAGGGGGTGCTGCTGCTCAACGCCACCCTCACCGTGCGGGCCGGTCAGGCCGCCTCCCACCAGGGGAAGGGCTGGGAGACGTTCACCGACGCCGTCATCAGCGCCGTCGACGACAAGCCGGAGCGGGTCGTCTTCCTGCTTTGGGGCGCCTCGGCCCGGAAGAAGAGGGCGCTGGTCGACACCGGCCGCCACGTGGTGATCGAGTCGCCCCACCCCTCACCCCTGTCGGCCCACAACGGCTTCTTCGGGAGCCGCCCGTTCTCGAGGGCCGACGCCGCCCTGGAGGAGGCGGGCCGAGCGCCCGTCGACTGGCGCCTTCCCCCGGCCTGATCCTCGCGGCACCGACCCGGCGGGTCAGGGTGCGGAACCCTCGGGTTCGGGTTCGGGTTCGGGTTCGGGGATGGCCGTGGGCGAGAGCGGGATCGGGTGGAAGAGGTCGTCGCCCTCGAAGCGCACGTGGGCGGTGGCGGAGTCGGCGGGCTCGGCCAGGCCGTGGAACCACGTGCCGTCCGGCCGGGCCCCCTCAAACCCCCTGGCGTAGCCGTTGGCCGGGGGTCCGAAGCCGGCCGCGCCGGTGATCCGGCCGCCCTCCACGATGACGATGCAGTCGATGGAGCGCCCGCCGGGGTCGACCCAGCCGACCATGCCGTAGCCGGGCACGAGGCGCTCGGACGCGGCCAGCTCGACGCGCGCGTCGGTGCCGATGGGCAGCGGGGCCACCTCGCTGGGTTCGAGCGCCGTCCCGAGGCGGCCGCAGTCGAGGTCGAACGAGCCGTCGAAGGGGATGTGGTCGTTGGCCTCCAGCAGGTCGGCCAGCCCCACCGGCATGCGGCCCAGCCCCCCGAGCCAGAGGGTGGCCTCGTCGGCCACGTCGAGCTGCAGGGCCATGACCAGCAGGTCCTGGTTGGCGTGGCCGATCGCCATCTCCGGCTGACGGGCCGAGCCCGCCAGCAGGGTGGCGACCAGCACCGGGGCCACCAGTGCGGCGCCCACCCACCCAGGGACGCGACGGCTGATGCTCAGCCGAGGGACCACCGAGGCGAGGAGCCCGAACGTCGACAGCAGCACCATCGCGCCGATGGCGGCGTAGCGGCTGGCCGTGAGCGTGACGAACACGTTGTCGCGAGCCGCGCCGGCCAGCACCGCACCGCCGAACCCGTAGACGAGCAGCCCCGACCATGCGCTCCCCGCCAGGTCGTCGCGGCCGTCGCGCAAGCGGATCCACGCAAAGGTGATGGCGGCACCTGCGGCCGCGAGCACGATGGCCGCCCCGATCGGCACCGAGATGTCTCGGTCCTGCGGGTAGAAGAAGGCGCCGAGCACCTCGAGGATCTGGCGCACCGCCTTGTCGATGGGTGGTCGTCCCACCGTGTCGCGGTTGATCTCGACGAACTCCGAGCGGTACCAGACGACGCTGAGGACCCCGAGCGCGGCGATGTACCACTGCCGGAGGAGGCTGCGATCCCGCAGGAGTCCGGCGACGAGGAGCGCCGGCCACACGGCGAGGCCCGTCCCGTAGCTGATCGAGGCCGCCACGGCCGCCGCCAGCATCAGGTCGGTGCGACGGCGCTGCTGGGCGACCAGTGCGGCGATGGCGAAGAGGTTGGCCGTGAGCCAGGCCGCCCCGCTCATGGACAGGTAGAAGTGCCACAGCCCCTGACGGGCGAACAGCAGGACGCTGGCCGCCACCGCCAGCACCGCCCACGGCCGTCGGGAGGAGGGCCCGGTTCGGAGGGCCAGGAGCGCCAGCAGCACGACCTGGAGGACCACGATCAGCACCACGATGCGCCCGAGCGCCACGTTCGACCCGCTCGTGAGGTGGGTGTTGATCCAGTAGAGGAGCTTGGCGAACACCACGGGGTGCTCGTTGCGGAACTCGAACGCCCCGGCGAGGTCGAGCCCGCCGTCGCGGCGCAGGACGGTGGGGAGCATCGGCCAGTAGTCGGCGTACTGCAGCCGCGGCGCATCCCGGATCATCCAGAGCATCCGCACCACCGGCACGAGCGCCAGGGCCACCGTGACGCCGAGCAGCTGACGGGCGCTCAGCAGCGGGCGGGGCGCGACGACGTCGGCATCACGTGAGGTGGGGCGCTCGTCCTCGGCGGGGGCGCCACCGTCCTCGACCATCGCGGTGGCCTCCTGCCTCTCGGTGTGTCGTCGCCGCAGGGAGCGAACCTACTGCGCCCGCGACCCCGTGGGGAGAACGGCCCGGGTGGCAGACGGGTCGCCAGTAGGGTCCCCCGCCATGCGTGCTGTCGTGCTCAACGGTGAACGGGACGTCTCGGTGGAGGAGGTGCCCGACGCCGGCGTCCCGGGCCCCGACGGCCTGCTCCTGCGGGTGGAGCGCACGGCCATCTGCGGGTCCGATCTGCACCTGTACCACGGGCCCATGACCATCCCCGGGGTGCACCTGGGCCACGAGTTCGTGGGCACCGTGGAAGACGTCGGCTCCGCGGTCACCACCGTGGGCAAGGGCGACCGGGTGCTGGTGTCGGGCGTGGTGGGCTGCGGCGTGTGCCCGCCGTGCCGAGCGGGCGACAACGTCACCTGCCTCAACAACGGCACCAAGGTGTTCGGCACCTCGCTCGAGCTCCACGGCGGCCAGGCCGAGGCAGTGGCGGTGCCGGCGGCCGACGCCAGCGTCGTCAAGGTCCCCGAGGGCATCTCCACCGAGCAGGCGGTGCTGCTCACCGACATCCTCCCCACCGGCTACCTCGGCGCCCAGCGGGCCGACATCACCCCTGGCGACACGGTGGTGGTGATCGGCCTCGGTCCCGTGGGCGTGTTCGCCCTGCAGTGCGCCCAGCTCTACGGCCCGTCCCGCATCCTCGCCGTCGACATGGTGCCCGACCGCCTCGCCCGGGCCGAGCAGCTCGGCGCCGAGCCCATCGACGCCAGCGACGGCAACACCGTGGCCAAGGTCTACGAGGCCACCGGCGGCCGGGGCGCCCAGGCCGTGATCGAGGCGGTCGGGGCCGACCAGACGGTGAGCGACGCCATCCTCTGCGCCGCCCCCGGCGGCACCATCTCCGTGATCGGGGTGAACCTCAACTTCGCCTTCCCGTTCCCGATCCCGGTGGCGCTCATGAAGCGGCTCACGTTCCGGGTCACCCTGGCCGCCATCCCCACCACCTGGCCGGCGCTGTTCCCACTGGTGCAGAGCGGCAAGCTCAAGCCCGAGGAGGTCTTCACCCACCGCATGGGCCTGTCGGAGGCCGCCGAGGGCTACCGCGTCTTCGACGCCCGCGAGGACGGCGTCCTCAAGGTCCTCCTCGACCCCACCACCTGAACCCGATCTGTGGACG
>JBPPMN010000108.1:0-2705 GCA_051306055.1 Acidimicrobiales bacterium | reverse complement strand
CATCGCCTTCCCCGTGGTGGTGATCCTCGGCTTCGCGGCCGGCTCGGCGCTGAGCGGCTCCGACGATCCCAGCGAGACCACCGTCACGCTGGATGAGGGCACCCTCGACGGCACCGACTGGCGGGTCGACGCCGTGGTCGACATCGAGGACGACGTGTGCGCCTTCCTCTACGTCGACGACGACGAGGTGAGCCTCAACGGCGCCTGCACCCTCACGCCGCAGGACGTCACCTTCGGCGACGAGACGGTGGTGTTCGGCCAGGCCGGCTCCGAGGCGACCGAGGTGAGCGTGCTGCTCGACACCGGCGACGTGGTCGACATCCCCACCGTCGAGGCCGACGGCATCGCCGGCCGCTTCTACGTCCAGATCGTCCCCGGCGACGTCGACGCCGCCGGCCTCGCCCCGTAGCTCGCCACCACCGGTGGGTGGAAGCGCCTAGGAGCGTGCGCGCGCATCGGCACAGGCCGGAAGCGGTAGACCTGTGGACATGACCGAGCGACGGCTCTCTGCGGTGGTGCTGGCGGCGGGCGAGGGGTCGCGGATGCGCTCCACGCGGCCCAAGCCCCTCCACCTGCTCTGCGGGCGGGCCATGGTGCTCTACGTGCTCGACGCCCTGCCGGCGGCCGAGATCGACCGGGCCGTGGTGGTGGTGGGCCACGGTGCCGAGCGCGTCACCAAGAAGCTCACGGAGGACGGGGCCGGCCTGCGCCTCGAGTTCGTGGAGCAGTCGGTGCAGCGCGGCACCGGCGACGCCGTGGCCGTGGGCCTCACCGGCCTGCCCCACGACGACGACCTCGACGACGACCTCGACGTGCTCGTCCTCCCCGGCGACACGCCGCTGCTGGAGCCGGGCACCATCGCCGCCCTCGTCCACGAGCACCGCCGCACCGACGCCGCCTGCACCATCCTCACCGCCCGCCTCGACGACCCCACCGGCTACGGCCGCATCGTGCGGGTGGGCAAGGACGACCGCATCGCCCGCATCGTCGAGCAGCGCGACGCCGCCCCCGACGAGCTCGAGATCGACGAGATCAACACCGGCATCTTCTGCTTCCGCCGCAGCCTGCTGTCGCCGGCATTGCGCATGATCAGCCCCGACAACGCGCAGGGCGAGCTCTACCTCACCGACGTGGTGGAGGTGCTGGCCGAGGCCGGGCACAAGGTGATGTCGGTGGTGGCGGCCGATCCCGACGAGACCCACGGCATCAACGACCGGGCCCAGCTGGCGGCCGCCGAGGCCGAGCTGCGCCGGCGCACCAACCAGGCGTGGCTGGCCCAGGGCGTCACCATGGTCGACCCCGCCGCCACCTACATCGACACCACCGTCACGCTGGCCGCCGACGTGACCGTGTTCCCCGGCACCATCCTGCAGGGGAGCACCTCGATCGGTGAGGGCGTGGAGATCGGCCCGGGCTGCCGCCTCGTCGACTGCGCCGTCGGTGAGCACACCACCCTCGAGCACACCGTCGCCCACCGGAGCCAGATCGGGGCCGACTGCCAGGTGGGGCCCTACGCCGTGCTGCAGCCGGGCTCGGAGGTGGCGTCGGGCACCCGCACCGGGCCGTTCTACACTGCAGAGGTGGCGACCGGTCCGAGCGACTGACCGCCGCATCCCACCCATCCACTCCGGTACCGAGGGGACCCATGGAGCTGGTCACGAAGAAGCGGCTGCACCTGCTGGCGGGGCGGTCGAACCTCCCGCTGGCCACCGACATCGCCGAGCACCTCGGTGTGGAGCTCGGACACCCCAACCTGGTGGAGTTCGCCAACGGCGAGATCCACTCGAAGCTGGGCGAGAACGTGCGGGGCGCGGATGTGTTCATCATCCAGACGCACTGCGCCGGGCCCGACGGGCTGTCGGTCAACGACGTGATCATGGAGCAGCTGATCATGATCGACGCCGCCCGCCGCGCCTCCGCCAAGCGCATCACGGCGGTGATCCCCAACTACGGCTACGCCCGCCAAGACCGCAAGGCCGAGGGCCGCGAGCCGATCACGGCCAAGCTCATCGCCAACATGTTCACCGCCGCCGGCGCCGACCGCCTGATGTCGGTCGACCTGCACTCCGGCCAGATCCAGGGCTTCTTCGACGGCCCGGTCGACCACCTCACCGCCATGCCGGTGCTGGTGGGCTACATCAAGGCCAACCTGCCCGAAGACCTCGTGGTGGTGTCGCCCGACGCCGGCCGGGTGAAGGTGGCCGAGCGCTACACCAACCAGCTCAACGCCGATCTCGCCATCGTGCACAAGCGCCGCGTGAAGGGCGTGAAGAACACGGTGGAGGCGGTGGAGATCGTCGGCGACGTCGACGGCCGCACCTGCGTGATCATCGACGACATGATCGACACCGGCGGCACCATCTGCGCGGCGGCCGACCAGCTCCGCGAGCGCGGCGCGGCCGACATCTACGCGCTGGCCACCCACGGCGTGCTGTCGGGTCCGGCCATCGACCGCTTCAAGAACTCGGTCATCTCCAAGGTGATCATCACCGACACCCTGCCGCTGCCGAGCGAGAAGCAGATCGACAAGATCGAGGTGCTGTCGGTGGCCAAGGTGCTCGCCGAGACGATCGACGCCGTGTTCGAGGACAACTCGGTGAGCGAGATCTTCGACGGCGCCAACCAGAACTGACCCCCCGTCCCGAGGAGCTCGCGCCCGCCCGAGGTTGGGGGCATCAGTGCACGTCGTGCGTGCACGCGTGCCC
>JBPPMN010000103.1:0-17688 GCA_051306055.1 Acidimicrobiales bacterium | reverse complement strand
GAGGGGGAGCCCACCCATGCCGCCAAGATCGACCCCGCCGAGCTGCAGATCGACTGGACCCGGCCCGCCGTGGAGGTGCACCGCATCGTGCGCGTCGGTGGCGCGTGGACCACCCACCAGGGTCGCCGGCTCAAGGTGTGGCGCACCCACGTGCCCCCGCAGGGGGACGGGCCGGTGCTGGCGGCCGGCGAAGGGTCCGTCGAGCTCGTGGAGGTGCAGCCGGAGGGCAAGGCGAGGATGCCCGCCGACGCCTGGGCGCGTGGTGCCCGCTGGTCGCCGTCTGACGGATTGGGCTCGTGAACCGTCCCGCCCGGGCCATCGCCCTCGACGCCCTCGACCGCATCGACCGCGACGGCGCCTACGCCAACCTGGTGCTCCCGGAGCTGCTGGGCCGCAGCGGGCTGGCGGCACGCGATCGCCACTTCGCCACCGAGCTCGTCTACGGCACCACCCGGATGCGCCGCGCCTGCGACTTCCTCGTCGACCGCTTCCTCACCCGCGACCTCGACCTGCGGGTGCGCAACGCCCTGCGCCTCGGCGCCTACCAGCTCCACTTCCTGGCCATGCCGCCGCACGCGGCAGTGGGCGAGACCGTTGAGGTGGCCCCGAAGGCCGCACGCGGCCTCGTCAACGCAGTGCTGCGCAAGGTGGCCAGCCACGACGTGAGCTGGCCCGACACGGGGACCGAGCTCAGCTACCCCGACTGGATCGTGGAGGCGCTCACCACCGACCTGGGCGCCGATGCGGCCATCGCCGCCCTCGAGGTGATGAACACCGCGCCGAGCGTCACCGAGCGGGCCGACGGCTACGTGCAGGACCTTGCCTCGCAGTGGGTCGCCGAGTCCGTCGAGCCTCGCCCCGGCGAGCGGGTGGCCGACCTGTGCGCGGCACCAGGCGGCAAGGCGACGCTCCTGGCCGACTCCGGGGCGTTCGTGGTCGCCGCCGACATCCGTCCCGGTCGCGTCTCGCTCATCGGCGCCAATGTCGTAGCGCGACACCTCCCGCTGCTGGTGGCCGATGCCGCCGCGCCGCCCATCGCGCCGGGCTCGCTCGACCGGGTCCTGATCGATGCTCCCTGCTCGGGGCTGGGCACCCTGCGCCGTCGCCCCGACGCCCGGTGGCGCATCGACGCCGGCTCACCGCAGCGGCTCGGGGCGGTGCAGCGTCGCCTGGTCGATGCCGCCGTCGACCTCCTGCGCCCCGGCGGAACCCTCGTGTACTCCGTCTGCACCCTCACCGACGCCGAAGGCCCCGCCATCGACACCCACCTCGCGACCAGCCACCCCGAGCTCGAGTCAGCGGAAGTGCCCGACGGACCCTGGGACCCGGTGGGCCGCGGTGCCCGCCTCCTGCCCCAGACCGCTGGCACCGACGGTATGTACCTCCTCCGCCTTCGCCGCCCCTGAGGCGAGGCAGACTGGGGTGATGGTGCTGCTGGCGAAGGTGATCACCGTGTCCGATGGCGTGGCCGACGGCTCGCGCGAGGACCGCTCGGGGGCGGCGGTGGAGGCCCACCTCGCCGAGGCGGGTTACGACGTCGTGGAGCGGATCGTGACGGCCGATGGCACCAAGGCCGTGGGCGACACGCTGCGCACGGCCTGTCGGGGGTTCGCCGGGCTGGTGGTCACCACGGGGGGCACCGGGTTCGGTCCGCGTGACCTCACCCCCGAAGGCACCCTCGCCGTGCTGGATCGGGAGGCGCCAGGGCTGGCCGAGGCCATGCGCACCGTCAGCCCGCTCGGGCGGCTGTCCCGGGCCGTCGCCGGCACCGTCGGAGAGAGCCTCGTCCTCAACACGCCGGGGTCCACCAAGGGCTGCGTGGAGACCCTCGACGCCGTGCTCGACGTCGTGCCCCACGCCCTCGACCTGCTGGCCGGCGGCCGCCCGCACTGACGAGACGCACGTCACAGGGATCGTCCGAGCTGGCGGCGGTACGCTCCTCGCACAATCGAACAAGCCCTCGCGGGGTTGGGTGGAAGTCCCGACCGGCGGTGCAGCCCGCGAACCTCCCCACCGCCAGTGGGGCGGCCGATCCGGTGAGATCCCGGAGCCGACGGTGAGAGTCCGGATGGGAGCGAGGACGTGTGGTGGCCGACCCTGGTCGGCCGCTGTCGTCGTTCCCGCGCGCGGCCCCGCTGGCCCCCGGAGACGCATGACCATCCCACCGAGCCCGCAGATGACCCGAGCCCTCGAGCTGGGCGCGTCGGTGCGGGCCGTCGCACCCCCCAACCCGTGGGTGGGCTGCCACATCGAGGCCGCCGACGGCACGACCATCGACGGGGCCACGGCGGCGGTGGGCGGCCCGCACGCCGAGGCGGCGGCCCTCCAGGCGGCGGCCGCCTCGGGGGTCGACCTGCACGGCGCGACGGCGTGGGTCACCCTCGAGCCCTGCAGCCACCACGGCCGCACGCCTCCCTGTGCCGACGCGCTCATCGAGGCGGGGGTGACCACCGTGCACGTGGCCATCGACGACCCCGACCCGCAGGTGTCCGGCCAGGGCATCGCCCGCCTCCGGGAGCACGGCGTCCACGTGACGGTGGGCGACGGCGTCGTCGAGGCGGAAGCCCTCCTCGCCCCCTACCTCGTGCACCGTCGCACCGGACGCCCCTACGTGGTGCTGAAGCTGGCCGCCACGCTCGACGGGCGCACGGCCGCCCCCGACGGCAGCAGCCAGTGGATCACCGGCCCCGAGGCCCGTGCCGACGCCCACGCGCTGCGAGCCGAGAGCGACGCCGTCCTGGTGGGGGCCGGCACGGTGCGGGCCGACGACCCCAGCCTCACCGTGCGCGACGCGCCCGCCCCGAGCGGTGATCCCGTGCGGGTGGTGCTGGGCCATGCCGCGCCTGGAGCCAAGGTGCATCCCTGCCTCGAGCGCACCGGCGACCTCGGCGTCGTCCTCGATGAGCTGGGCGACCTCGGCCACCTGCAGCTGCTGGTGGAGGGCGGGCCCACCGTGGCCCACGCCTTCCACCACGGTGGGCTGGTCGACCGCTACGTGGTCTACCTCTCCCCGGCGCTGTTCGGCGGCGACGACGGCGCCGGGCTCTTTGCCGGGCCCGGTGCGGCCACCATCGCCGACACCGCTCGGTTGCGCCTGCGAGCCGTGCGGCGGGTGGGCGGCGACCTTCGCCTCGACCTCGATCCCCAGGAGGGACGCTGATCATGTTCACCGGCATCGTGGAGGAGCTGGGCACGCTCGTCTCGAGGGACGGGCCGCGGCTGCGGATCGCCGCCAAGGTGGTGCTCGACGACGTGGTGATGGGGGCATCGATCGCGGTGAACGGCGTGTGCCTCACGGTGGTGGGCTGGGACGCGGATGAGGGCTGGTGGGAGTGCGACGCAGTCGACGAGACGTTCGCCCGCACCGCGCTCGGCGCCCTGGCCGGCGGCGATCCGGTGAACCTCGAGCGGCCGGTCCGCCTCAGCGACCGCCTCGGCGGCCACCTCGTGCAGGGCCACGTCGACGGCGTGGGCGAGATCGCCGCCCCGGCTCCCGATCTGCGGCTCCGGATGCCACGGGAGCTGCTGCGCTACGTGGTGGAGAAGGGTTCCATCACCATCGACGGCATCAGCCTCACGGTGGCCCAGACCACCCCCGACGGCTGCACCGTGGCCGTCATCCCCCACACCATGGCCGTCACCACGCTCGGCCACAAGGGTGCCGGCGACCCGGTGAACCTCGAGGTCGACGTCACCGCCAAGTACGTCGAGCGACTGCTCTCCTGGAAGGATGTCTGACATGCCCTTCGCCAAGATCGAAGACGCCGTGGCGGCCTACGCGAAGGGCGAGATCCTCGTGGTGGTCGACGACGAGGACCGCGAGAACGAGGGCGATCTCATCCAAGCAGCCGAGTTCGTCACGCCCGAGAGCGTGGCCTTCTTCCTCCACCACACCTCGGGCTACCTGTGCGCGCCGATCACCTCCGAACGCGCCGTGGAGCTCGATCTCCCGCTGATGGTGGCCCAGAACACCGAGAGCCACCGCACCGCCTTCCTGGTCACGGTCGACTACCGCCACGGCACCTCCACGGGCATCTCCAGCCACGACCGCTGCGCCACGCTCAAGGCGATGTGCGATCCCGCCACCCGGCCCGGCGACCTGGCCCGGCCCGGCCACATCAACCCGCTGATGGCGCGGGAGGGCGGCGTGCTGAAGCGGGCCGGCCACACCGAGGCCACCATCGACCTCTGCCGCATGGCCGGTCTCTACCCGGCCGGGCTGCTGTGCGAGATCGTCGACGACGACAAGCGCGACATGGCCCGGGTCCCCGAGCTGGAGGCCTTTGCCGACAAGCACGGCCTGCTGATGATCTCCATCGCCGACCTGATCCGCTACCGGCGCCAGAACGAGAAGCTGGTGAAGCGCATCGCGGAGGCCCGCATCCCCACCCAGTGGGGCGACTTCACCTGCTACGCCTATGAGTCGATCCTCGACGGCGAGCAGCACATCGCCATGGTGAAGGGCGCCGTGGCCGGCGAGGACGACGTGCTGGTGCGGGTGCACAGCGAGTGCCTCACCGGCGACGTGTTCGGTTCGCTGCGCTGCGACTGCGGCGTGCAGCTCGACTCCGCCATGCAGATCGTCGCCGATGCCGGTCTCGGGGTCGTCGTGTACTTGCGGGGCCACGAGGGCCGGGGCATCGGCATCGGCCACAAGATCGCCGCCTACCGGCTCCAGGAGGAAGGGCGCGACACCGTCGACGCCAACCTCGACCTGGGCCTGCCCGACGACAGCCGGGAGTACGGCATCGGAGCCCAGATCCTCGTCGATCTCGGCATCACCACCATGCGGCTCATCACCAACAACCCCTCCAAGCGCGGCGGCCTCGAGGGCTTCGGCCTGGAGATCACCGAGCGGGTGCCCTCGGTGGTGTCGGTCAACCCCGAGAACCTGGCCTACCTGCGCACCAAGCGGGAGCGCATGGGCCACCTCCTCGAGGGCCTCGACGATGTCTTGTGATCGTCCTCGGCGGCCTTCGGCCGCCTGCGGCGAGCTGCACCCACAGCGTGCTCGCCTCCGGCTCGCGCTCAGCGCCGGGAGCACAGCGAGCTGCACTCCCGTCGATGTCTGGGGGGAGACCCCCCGGACCCCCCAGCGGCCGCGCCGGGCCGCGGCCTTCTCGGCGCCCTCGGGCTGTTCCTGCTCCATGGGCGTCCTGAGGGCAAAGCCGGCCGTCTCGTGACCGCTGGTGACAGGGGCGCTGCCGCTCCCTCGGGGCTCACCGGTGCGGGGCTGCGCATCGGGGTGGTGCGGGCCCGCTGGAACGCGCCCATCGTCGACCGCCTGGCCGCCGGCGTGGGGCGGGGGTTGGCCGGCCTCGGCGTCGACCCCGCCGATGTCGTCGACGTCACGGTGCCCGGGAGCTTCGAGCTGCCGATGGGCGCCCGGATCCTGGCCGCCTCGGGTTCGGTCGACGCCGTGATCTGCCTGGGTTGCGTCATCCGCGGCGAGACCAGTCACTACGAGCTGGTCGCCGGGGAGGCCGCGGCGGGGATCCAGCAGGTGCAGCTGACCACTGGGGTGCCGGTGGCCTTCGGCGCCCTCACCACTGAGGACGAGGCGCAGGCCCTGGCCCGCTCCGAGGGGCCCGGCGGCCACAACGTGGGCGAGGACGCGGCCATCGTCGCAGTCGAGATGGCCCGGCTGGCCGAGCGCTTCCCCGCCCGTTCCTGACGACCCGTCAGATCCGGGCTACGGTCCGGCCCTCACCACACCCAGGGGGGCCAGTGTTCCGTCGCACCACCACGATGCTGCTCTGCGGCGCCCCGGCGCTCGCCGCCTGCGGCTCCGACTCCGCTGACGACTCCACACCCGCCACGTCGAACGGCGGCGGCGTCACCACCAGCGCTCCTGGCGACACCACCACGACGGCCGCGGTCGAGATGCTTCGGCTGGTCGTGACCAACGACGACGGCATCGGTGCGCCGGGGATCGACGTGCTGGTGACCGCCCTGCTCGAGCTCGAGGCCGTCGAGGTGCTGGTGGTCGCTCCCCTCGAGAACCAGAGCGGCTCGTCCGACAACACCACGCCCGGCGGGGCTTCGCATGCGGCGGGTGCGACGGCCAGCGGCGTGGAGGGCACTGCGGTGAGCGGATACCCGGCCGACTCCGTGGTGGTGGCGCTGGAGGAGCTGGCGCTCGATCCCCACCTCGTCGTGTCGGGTGTCAACGAGGGGCAGAACACCGGCCCGCTGGCCTACCTGTCGGGCACCGTGGGCGCCGGGCGGGAGGCGGTGCGGCGTGGCGTCCCGGCGGTGGCCGGCAGCGCAGGCCTGGGTGAAGGCGCCGACTACGCCGCGGCGGCCGCCCTCGTGGTGGAGTGGATCGAGGCGAACCGCGCCGCTCTCCTGGCCGGCGAGCTGCCCGTCGAGGCCGTGGTGAGCATCAACGTGCCCGACTGCACGGCGGGCACGATGAGGCCGCTGCTCGAGGTCGAGCGGGCCACGGTCATCCCCGAGGGCCTCAACCCGTTCGCCAGCGACTGCACGATCGAGCCCGACCAGGCTCCCACCGACGACCTGGTCGCGGTGGCCGCCGGGCACGCCACCCTCACCCTCATCCCGCCCGAGGCCCCGCCGGAGGGCTGAGCAACTCGATTTCGGCCCCTCTCCTGGCTGGCCTACCCTCGGCACCGTGCTGCGACTCGTGCTGCCCAAGGGCTCGTTGGAGAAGGCCACCCTCGAGCTGTTCGAGGCGGCCGACCTCCGCGTCGAGCGGTCGTCGACGGTCGACTACAAGGCCACCATCAACGACCCTCGCATCATCGACGTGCGGATCCTGCGCCCGCAGGAGATCCCCATGTACGTGGCCGAGGGCATGTTCGACCTCGGGATCACCGGCCGCGACTGGGTGGAGGAGACGGCCAGCGACGTCGTCACGCTGGGGGAGCTGCGCTACTCCAAGGCGACGTCGCGCCCCATCAAGATGGTGGTGGCCGTCCCGCAGGACAGTCCCATCGAGCGGGCCGAGGACCTTCCGCAGGGGGTGCGGATCTCCACCGAGTACCTGGGGATCACCGGCCGCTACTTCGAGAAGCTCGGGATCGAGGCCGACGTGCGCCTCTCCTACGGCGCCACCGAGGCCAAGGTGCCCGACATCGTCGACTGCATCGTGGAGATCACGGAGACCGGGCGAGCGCTGCGGGCCGCCGGGCTGAAGATCATCGGCGAGGTGCTCACCAGCTACACCGAGCTGGTGGCCAACCCCACCGCCTGCGCCGATCCCGGCAAGCGCCACGCCATGGACCAGATCAAGACGCTGCTCGACGGCGTGATGGAGGCCCGGGGCAAGGTGCTCGTGAAGCTCAACGTGGGCCGCACCGACCTGGATGCCGTGATCGAGCTGCTCCCGTCGATGAAGGCCCCGACCGTCTCCGAGCTCTTCGGCGAGGGCGGCTACGCAGTGGAGACGGTGGTGGCCAAGGACACCATCAACACGCTGATCCCCGCCCTTAAGGATGCGGGCGCCAGCGACATCATCGAGCTACCCCTGGCCAAGATCGTCCACTGACGTGCAGGGGAAGGTCGTGGCCTTCGACGAGCCTCGCGGCCTCGGCACCATCGAGGCCGACGACGGCGCCACCCATCCATTCCACTGCACCGCCATCCTCGACGGCACCCGCATGATCGAGGTGGGCCGAGCGGTGGAGTTCGAGGTGCGCCCGGGCGGCCTCGGTCGCTGGGAAGCGACCCGGATCAGCCCCTGCTGAGCCGGCCCTCGGAGCTCGGTCCTACAGGGTCACCAGCATCCAGTCGACGCCGGCCTCGAGCATCCTGGTGATGGTGTCGGCCGGCCGGGGGCGGGCGAAGTGGTACCCCTGGGCGATGTCGCAGTCGAGCTCGCGGAGCTCGATGAGGTGGTGCGCCGTCTCCACGCCCTCGGCCACCGTGGTGAGCTGCAGCGCCCGACCCATGTGCACCACGGCCTGCACGATGGCCGAGTCCTCCGGGTCGTAGCCCAGGCCCCGCACGAACGACTGGTCGACCTTGAGCACGTCGATGGGGAAGCGGCGCAGGTACGACAGCGACGAGTACCCGGTGCCGAAGTCGTCGACGGCCAGCTGCACACCCAGCGCCTTGAGGCGGCGCAGCGTGGCCACGGTGACGTCGACGTCGTCCATGAGGACGCCCTCGGTGATCTCGAGGCACACGTCGCCGGGCTCGGCACCGGTGTGCTCCATGGTGGAGGCCACCAGCTCCACGAAGTCGTCCTGCAGGAACTGGCGGGCGGAGATGTTGATGGCCACCACGGGCGCCCGGTCGGCGAACTGGCTCCGCCAGCGGGCGCACTGGTCCATGGCCGCGGTGAGCACCCAGCGACCGACCTCCAGGATGAGGTTGGAGGTCTCGGCCACGGGCACGAACTCGCCGGGGGCCACCAGGCCCCAGTCGGGGTGCTGCCAGCGCACCAGCGCCTCCACCGCCACGATGTCGTTGGTGCGCAGCGACACCTCCGGCTGGAAGTGGAGCACCAGCTCGCCGCGGTCGGCCGCCCCGCGCAGGCCGTCCTCGATCTCGGCCCGGCGCAGGGCGCGGGCCTGCATCTCCTCGTCGAAGGGGTGGATCGCCCCGCCCCCCTGGTGCTTGGCCATCTGCCCGGCGGCCTCGGCGTGGCGCAGGAGCTGGTCGGTGCCGACGGCACCAGGCTGGGCGGTGGCCAGGCCGATGGAGGCGCTGAGGAAGACCTCGACCTCCGCGGCCGGGAACGGGGCCTCGAAGGCGCTCAGGAGCCGGCTGGCGGTGTCGGCGCCGTCGACCCCCTCGGGCGCCTCGCACAAGAACACGAACTCGTCGCCGCCCCACCGAGACACCGTGTCGGACGGGCCTCGGAGGGCATCGAGGCGCTGGGCCACCAGGCGGAGGAGCTGGTCGCCGACCTCTCGGCCGTAGCGGTCGTTCTTCTCCTTGAAGCGATCGAGGCTGACGAACAGCAGCGCCACCGGCTCGGCCTCCCCGGCCGAGCGCCGCAAGGAGAGGTCGAGGCGGTCGAGGAAGATCGAGCGGTGCGGGAGCCCCGTGAGCTCGTCCTGGAAGATGGTCTTGTGCAGCCGCTCGTAGACGGCCTTCTCGGTGCTGATGTCGCGTGCCACCCAGGTGAGGTGGGCCGGTGCCCCGTCGGCCGCGGTGTGGGCCCGGAAGGTGGACCGGGTGGGTGTTTCGGTCCCGCCGCCCGCGGCGATGGAGATCGTCCCGGTCCACCACCCGTCGAGCTGGATGGCCGGCCACACCTCGCTCTCGAGCAGGTGGCGGTCGTCGGCCACCACCAGATCGAAGGCGGAGAGGTCCTCGAGCACGACCTGGGGGGCGAGGGCGAGGAGCCGCCGGCCGGCCCGGTTGAGGAACTGGAACCGACCGTCGTCGTCGAGCACGGCCGCCAGGTCGCTGGTGTCGGCCAGCAGCGCACGGAGGCCGGCCGTGGTCACGCCCTCGTGGTTGCCCGGTGGAGCCGGCTCGGCGGCCTGCGACATCAGCTGCTCGTCCCCCCACGGTCGCCCGGTGACCGGTTCGGTCACCCGGAGTGCTGCTGATGCTACGTCGCGGCGGGCTCGCCGTCGCCTCCGGCGCGGTTGCGCACCTCGAGGTAGGCGGCCCGCAGCTGGCCCAAGGCCTCCCGCAGCGTGGGCTCGGCGTCGCCCAACCGGCCCTCGAGGCCCTCCACGAGGGCGGCCAGGGCATCGATGGCCAGCGACGCCTCCGACAGCTGTGGCTGCTCGCAGGTGAGGTGGATGGCCGCCAGCTCGTAGATCCCCATGGCATGGTTGGCCACGACGACCGCCGCCGGGGCCTCCAGCAGCTGCTGGCGGACCTGTGCCATCTCGGCCTGCATGGCCCGCACGTCGGCCTGCTCCTCGGGCGACAGCGCCTCGAAGGCGGCGTCGGCCTCAGCGGCCGGATCGGGTGCTGCGCCCTGGTCGCCCTGGCCCCGCTGGGGGTCCACGGGGTGCTCGCCGCCGGGGGTCCACAGGCTCATCGGGGGCTGACTCGGGTTGTGGTGCGTCGGGTCATGCCCGTACCCTATGCGCCACAACACAACGGGAAGCGGGGCTCGCCCCCACCCGGCCACCGAGCAACACCAGGTGCGCCGGGTCGACCAGGTCACCCAGGGGATGCAGTCTGCACCCCCTGTTGGCGGACGTCGGCATCCTCCGGCGTCCGCCGTCGTCGTTTTCCAGGCGCTGGTGGGCACCGGGCCCATCCACCCCTCGCGCACAGGAGGTAGCTGCGCCTACATGAAGAGGATTCGGCGATAGCCACGCCACCGGCCAACAGCGAGCCACGGATCAACGATCGGATCCGCGCTCGAGAAGTACGTCTGGTGGGACACGACGGGCAGCAGATCGGCATCAAGCCGCTGCCCGAAGCCCTCGCCATCGCCCGGGAGCTCGACCTCGACCTCGTCGAAGTCGCTTCCCAGGCCAACCCGCCCGTCTGCCGGGTCATGGACTACGGCAAGTACAAGTACGAGGCGGCCCAGAAGGCGAAGGAGTCTCGCCGCAAGACCAGCAACGTCGTCATCAAGGAGATGAAGTACCGCCCGAAGATCGGCGGAGGCGACTTCGACACCAAGACCCGCAAGGTGGAGCGCTTCCTCGCAGAGGGCCACAAGGTGAAGGTCACCCTGACCTTCCGTGGTCGTGAGGTGTACCACCCCGAGCTCGGCAAGAAGATCCTCGACCAGGTCGAGGAGGCCGTGAAGGACGTGGGGCGGGTGGAGATCTTCCCTCGCATCGATGGTCGCAACATGACGATGGTGCTGGCGCCCGACAAGCGGGCCCAGGCCGCCAAGCAGAAGGCAGATGCAGCCGCTGCCGCCGAGGAGGCCCACGACACCGGGCCAGCCCCCGACGACAGCACCCCTCCCGAAGAACCCAGCACCGACACCACCGCCACCGAGGCGCCCGCCGCCCCGGAGGCGTCCGACGAACCAGAGCAGGACCCCACCGAGTCCTGATCGGCCGTCGGCCGAGCAAGAGAGACCCACATGCCCAAGATGAAGACCCACCGGGGCGCCAAGAAGCGCTTCAAGGTCACCGGCACCGGCAAGCTCCGGCGCCTCCAGATCAACAACCAGCACGGGATGATCAAGCGCCCGTCGAAGCGCCAGCGCCGTCTCACCGGCGAGACCAGCGTCGCCCCCGGCGACGCCGCCCGCATCAACCGGATGCTCGGCCGCTAGGCCGCACGGCCCCACCAAGGAGGAACGAACACATGGCACGGGTCAAGCGCGCCGTCCACTCGAAGAAGAAGCGCAGGGCAACTCTCGAGAAGGCCCAGGGCTACTACGGCAACAAGAGCCGGTCCTACAAGTCCGCCAACGAGGCGGTCATGCACGCGGGGCGCTACGCGTTCCGCGATCGCCGGGCCCGCAAGGGCGACTTCCGGTCGCTCTGGATCCAGCGGATCAACGCGGCCTGCCGCGAGAACGGCACCAGCTACAGCCGGTTCATCTCCGGGCTCCGCCTGGCGGAGATCGAGGTCGATCGGAAGGTGCTGGCCGATCTCGCCGTGCGCGAGCCGGCGGCCTTCACCGCCCTCGTGCAGGCTGCCACCGAGGCCTCGGCCAAGGAGAGCGTCTGAACCAGCGGGACCCGATCGGGTCCCGACATCCCAGCGTGCAGCGGCTGCGGCGCCTCTCGGGGCGCCGCGCTGCGCGCTCGGAGGAGGGTGCCTTCGTGATCGAGGGCCCCACCCTGGTGGCCGAAGCGCTGGCCGCCGGGCTGACGCTCCGGGAGGCCTTTGCCACCGCCGACGCCGACACCGACGTGCTGGCCGCCCTCACCACGGCCGGGGTGCCCGTGCACGCGGTGCACCCGGACGTGCTGGCCCGCAGCGTCGACACCGTCACCCCCCAAGGGCTCGCCGCCGTCGCCGATCGGTTCGAGGTCCCACTGGTCGACGCTGTGGCCGCCGCCGCGGCCGGGCACCTCACCCTGGTGCTGGTCGACGTGGCCGACCCGGGCAACGCCGGCACGCTCGTGCGCACCGCCGAGGCGGCGGGCGCGGCGGCGGTACTCTTCTGCGGACGATCGGTCGATCCGAGCAACCCGAAGTGCGTGCGGTCGTCTGCCGGGGCGCTGTTCCACCGTCCGGTGGCCAGTGGAGGAGACATCATGGGAGCTCTCGATCTGCTGCGGAGGTCCGACGTCCGCACCGCGGCCACCGTGGTGCGGGGCGGGCGGCCCTACCACCAGGTCGACCTGCGCGGCCCCGTCGCCCTGGTGCTCGGGAGCGAGGCCCACGGCCTGCCAGCCGAGGTGGTGGCGGCGGTCGACGAGCCGCTCACGATCCCCATGGCCGGGCGGTCGGAGTCGCTCAACGTGGCCATGGCCGGCGCCGTGGTGGCCTTCGAGGCGCTGCGGCAGCGACAGGTGGGCGAGTCGTGACCTCCCTCGACCTCGATGCTCTTCCTGACGCCACGCTCGTGCTCGATCCCGCCCGCCGTCTGGTGGCGCTGAACCGTGCCGCGGTGGATCTGCTCGGCGAAGGCATCGAGGCCCACCTGGGGCAGCCGGTCGGTGCGGCCCTCGACGTGCGTCGGCCGGGCGGTGCGCCCGCGCTGCGCGACGACCTCCCCCCGGAGGGGGTCGAGGTCGATCTCACCTTCCGGGCGGGCGACGGCGCTGAGGTGCCCGCCACGGTGACCCTCCGCTCCTCGGCGCAGACCACCGTGCTGTCGTTGCGTCCGTCGGGCGAGCGATCGGGCATCGCCATCATCTCCACCGTGTCGCACGAGCTCCGCAGCCCGCTCACCTCGGTGAAGGGGTACACGTCGCTGATGCTCAGCCGCTGGGACCGCCTCAAGGACGAGCAGAAGCGCACCATGCTCGAGCAGGTGCACCACGACGCCGACCGCGTCACCCGTCTGGTCACCGAGCTCCTCGACATCTCCCGTCTGGAGACCGGGCGCCTCGTGCTGCGGCGCCAGATGGTCGACCTCCCCGAGCTGGCGGCATCGGTGGTGGAGAAGGTGCGGATCGGCATCCCAGACCTGGAGTGCACCGTCTCCTTCGCCGGCGACGTGCCTCGGGTCTACGCCGACCCCGACAAGGTGGAGCAGGTCCTCACCAACCTCGTGGAGAACGCGGCCAAGTACGGCAGCCCGAAGGCCATGCGGGTCACCGGAGAGGTCGACGGCAGCACGGTCGCCGTGTCGGTGCGCGACACCGGTGCCGGCATCCCCGCCGACGACCTGCCCCGGGTCTTCACGAAGTTCTTCCGGCGCGACCACGGCCGGCCCACCGGCACCGGACTCGGGCTCTGGATCAGCCAGGGGCTGGTGGAAGCCCACGGCGGGCAGCTCACGGCCACGTCGGCGCTGGGGGAGGGGAGCACCTTCCGCTTCACGGTGCCGACCGATGCCTTCGAGCGGGAGATGGGCGAGATCGACGGCGCCGCGGAACCGATTGGCGACGGCCCCACCTGAGCGGGGAGCATCCCACCGACATGCTCGACGACATCACAGCCATCGAGACCGCCGCCCTGCCTCGCATCGAGGAGGCCGCCACCCTCGACGACCTGCGCGCCCTCGACCAGGAGCTGCGGGGGAAGCGATCGCCGCTGTCGTCGTTCAAGGCCAAGATGGGCGCCCTCGATCCCGACGAGCGGCGAGTCGTGGGCGCCGCCCTCAACCACGCTCGAGAAGCCCTCGACGCCGCTGTGGCCGCTCGCCGTGAGGCGCTCGAGGCGGTGGAGCGCCAGGCCAGCCTGGAGGCGGAGCGGCTCGACCTCACCGAGGTCGCTCCCGGCGACGGAGCCGGTCACATCCACCTCGTCACCCAAGCCATCGAGCGCCTCGAAGACGTCTTCATCGGAATGGGCTTCACCATCGCCGAGGGCCCCGAGGTCGAGACCGACTGGCACAACTTCGGCGCGCTGAACTTCCCGCCCGACCACCCCGCCCGCGACATGTACGACACGCTCTACGTGGAGATGGGTGAGCCGGGCTCCACCGTGCTGCGCACCCACACCTCCCCGGTGCAGGTGCGGGTGATGACCGATGGCGAGCCGCCCATCTACTCGGTGATGCCGGGTCGCGTCTTCCGCCAGGACACGCCCGACGCCACCCACATGCCGGTGTTCCACCAGATCGAAGGGCTGGTGATCGACCGCGACATCACCTTCGCCGATCTCGCCGGCACCCTCGACACCTTCACCAAGGCCTACTTCGGCGGCGAGTTCGCCTCGCGGCTGCGCCCGTCGTACTTCCCCTTCACCGAGCCCTCCGCCGAGTACGACATCATCCGCCCCGACGGCTCGTTCCTCGAGCTGGGCGGCTGCGGCATGGTGCACCCGAACGTGCTCACCAACTGCGGCCTCGACCCGGAGGAGTGGCAGGGGTTCGCCTTCGGGTTCGGTCTCGACCGGCTCGCCATCACCCGCCACGGCGTCGAGGACCTGCGCGAGCTCTTCACCAACGACATCCGCTTCCTCTCCCAGTTCTAGGAAACCCCCGCCATGAAGGTCCTGCTGTCCTGGCTGCGCGACTTCGCCCCCTTCGAGGGGGATCCGGTCGCGCTCGGCGACGTGATGAGCGACCTCGGGATGGCGGTGGAGGAGATGGACCGCATCGGCGAGGGCCTCGACGGCATCGTCGTGGCGCGCGTCCTCGAGACGCGCGCCATCGAGGGCGCCAACAAGATCCACCAGGTGATCGTCGACGCCGGCGACGGTGAGCCGCTCGAGATCGGGTGCGGCGCCTTCAACATGGCGGCCGGCGACCTGGTGCCGCTGGCCACCATCGGCACCACCATGCCCAACGGCATGGAGATCGGCCGCCGCAAGATGGCGGGGGTCTGGTCCAACGGCATGCTGTGCTCCCCGGCCGAGCTCGGGCTGGGCGGCGATCACGGCGGCATCCTGATCCTTCCCCCCGACCTCGAGCCGGGCACGGCCTTCACGGAGGCCATGGGCATCGAGCCCGACGTGCTCTACGACCTCGAGATCAACCCCAACCGCCCTGACGCCATGTCGATCGCCGGGGTCGCCCGTGACCTCGCCGCCCGCCTGGGCCTGCCCTTCACGCTCCCGTCGCCCTCGCCGGCCACGGTGCCGGCCGATCACCTCGGCGGCGTGTCGGTGGAGATCCTGGCCCCCGAGCGCTGCGGCAGCTTCGAAGCACGGGTGCTGCGTGACGTGGCCGTCGGTCAGGGCGACCCCCGGCTGGCCGCCCGCCTCGCGCTCCTGGGCATGCGATCGATCAACAACGTCGTCGACGTGTCGAACTACGTGATGCTGGAGCTGGGCCAGCCCAACCATCCCTACGACCTGGCCAAGGTGAGTGGGCCGGGCTTCAGGATCCGCTTGGCCCTTGACGGCGAGGTGCTCACCACCCTCGACGACGTCGAACGCCCGCTCACCGGGCAGGACCTGCTCATCTGCGACGCGGCGGACCGACCCGTCGGCCTGGCCGGGATCATGGGTGGGGCCGAGAGCGAGATCGACCACGAGACCACCGACGTCTTGCTGGAGATGGCCTGGTTCCACCCCATCGGATTGGTGCGGTCGTCGCGCCACCACAAGCTCCGGTCCGAGGCATCGGCCCGCTTCGAGAAGGGCACCGACCCCGAGGTGGTCGACCTCGCCATGCGTCGCTTCGCCGAGCTGCTCGGGGCGCCGCTGGAGGACGGGGCCGTCCGGGCCGAGGGCCAGATCCCCGAACGACCGGCCGTGCGGGTGCGCCCGGCTCGGGTGGCCAAGCTCCTCGGCACCGACCTGGGCCGGGATCGCATGGTCGAGCTGCTCGACCCCATCGGCTTCACCTCCCGTCCGGTCGATGACGACCTCGAGGTCGCCATCCCCTCGTGGCGCTACGACTGCGCCACCGAGATCGACGTGATCGAGGAGGTGGCCCGCCACCACGGCTACGGCGCCCTCGGGCAGTCGGTCCCGCGGGCAGCCGCCACCGGCGGGCTCACCCCCCGCCAAGCGGGCCGGCGTCGGCTGCGCAGCCACCTGGTGGGCCACGGACTGGCCGAGGCCATGCCCATGCCGTTCCTCGCCCCTGGCGACCTCGCCCGTTGCGGCCTCCCCGACGACGGGATCCGCATCACCAACCCGCTGGTGGCCGAGCAGGCGGTGCTGCGCTCCTCGCTGCTCCCGGGCCTGCTGGGGGCGCTGGCCTACAACGCCTCGCACCGCAACCACGGCGTGCGCCTCTTCGAGGTCGGCCACACCTTCCGTCGCCCCGCGGTGCGCGAGGCCGACCTCCCCGATGAGCGTGAGGTGCTGGCCGTGGTGCTGGCGGGGGAGGAGGCGCCCGCCGCCGTGCACCTGTGGCGGGTCGTCGCCCACGTCCTCGGCGCCGACACGGTGCGGCTGGAGAACGCCGAGCAACCGGGGCTGCACCCCACGCGCAGCGCCCGGCTCGTCGACGGCGACGTCGAGGTCGGTCGCCTCGGAGAGGTCGACCCGTCGGTCCTGGCCGCCTACGACATCGGGGAACGGGTGGCCTACCTCGAGGTGGAGCTCGACCGACTCCTCGCCCCCGGCGCCGACCGGCTGTACCGGCCCTTCAGCCTCTACCCGAGCAGCGACATCGACCTGGCCTTCGAGGTGCCCGACGACGTGCCGGCCAGCGCGCTGGAGGACACCATCCGCGCCTCGGGCGGCGACCTGCTCTGGAGCGTGCGCCTGTTCGACGTCTACCGGGGCGCCGGCTTGGCCGAGGGGGCGCGCAGCCTGGCCTACACCCTGCGCCTGCAGGCCCCCGACCGCACCCTCACCGACGCAGAGGTGGCCGGCGTTCGCCAGACGGTCATCGACGCCGTCCAGTCCCACCACCCCGCCACCCTGCGCGGCTAGGCGCTGCGCTCACTCCGGGAGAGGTTGGCGGGGCAGGGGAGCGGGTACGCCTTCGCGCCGTGAGCAGCCCCCGCACAGGACAGGTCCTGGCCGATCGCTACGAGGTGCTCGCTCCGATCGCTCGGGGCGGCATGGCCGACGTGCTGGAGGGCCGTGACCGGGTGCTCGACCGTCGGGTGGCACTCAAGGTGTTCCGGGCCGGGGCGGGCGCCGACCGGGCCCGCTTCGACGCCGAGGCGCTGGTGCTGGCCGCCCTCGACCATCCCAACCTCGTGCGCATCTACGACGCCGGCGAGCACGACGGCGCCGCCTTCGTGGTGCTGGAGCTGATCGAGGGCCGGACCCTCGCCGAGGTGGTCGCCGACGACGGTCTGATGGCGGCCGCCGCTCTCGCCGCGGTGGGCGCCGATGTGGCCGACGCCTTGGCCTACGTGCACGAGCAGGGCGTGGTGCACCGAGACGTGACGCCCTCCAACGTCCTCCTGGACCCCACCGGGCGGGCTCGCCTGACCGACTTCGGGATCGCCCGCCTGGTCGACACCACCCGGATCACCGCGGAGGCCACCACGGTCGGCACCGCCGCCTACATGGCACCCGAGCAGGTGCAAGGCCACGACGTGGGCCCACCGGCCGACGTCTACGCCCTCGGGCTCGTGCTGCTCGAGGCGCTCACCGGACGCCGGGCCTTCGACCTCCCGGCCCAGGAGGCCTTGGTCGCCCGCCTCGTGCGCTCGCCCGACACGACCACCGACGTGCCGAGTGGCTGGCAGCCGGTCCTGGCCGCCATGACGGATCGCGCCGCGCCGGACCGCCCATCGGCGGTGGAGGTCGCCGCCGACCTGCGGGGGCTGAGCGCTGCACCGGCCGGCGGGCTGGCTGCCGGGGCCA
>JBPPMN010000058.1:0-5782 GCA_051306055.1 Acidimicrobiales bacterium | reverse complement strand
GCCCTCCCCCAGATCCTCGACCACCTTCGGGCCCTCGGCCGCTCCGGCTAGCCCGCCCGCCAGCCGATCTGCGCGCGGTTCCCGCGCTGCCGTCGCGACTTCCCTGCACAGACGCCGCTGGCGCGCGGCACGCGAGCGGGAGCGCCACTGCGCGGCGGCTATCGTCACCGCTCGTGGTGAAGCTCTACGTCGTCCGCCACGCCGACGCGGGCCACCGCACGCACGGCGTCACCGACCGCAACCGCACCCTGTCCGACCGGGGCCGCCGCCAGGCCGACGGGCTCCGCGACGCGCTGGCCGACAAGGGCATCACCCGCCTGCTGGCCAGCCCCTTCACCCGCTGCCTGCAGACCCTGGCCCCGCTGGGTGACAAGCTCGACCTGCCCGTCGACGCCGACGACCGCCTGGCCGAGGGCGCCGCCGTCGCCGACGTGCTGGCCCTCACCCAGGAGCTGCGCAAGGCCCCGGCCGCCATCTGCAGCCACGGCGACGTGATCCCTGATCTGCTCGAGGCCCTGGTGGCCGACGGCATCACCCTGAAGGACGACCTGCGCTGGCAGAAGGCCAGCACCTGGGTGCTCACCTGGGACGGTGCCCGCCTCGCCAAGGGCCGCTACACCCCTCCCCCGGCCTGAGGGAGCCGGCTACCCGCTCGGGTCCTGACCCTCCAGGGCGGCGTCGACCTGGGCCCGGAGGCCGGCGACCTGGTCTCGGAGGGCGGCCGGCGGATCGAGGGCGTCGAGGCGGTCGAGCTCGCGGTCGGCCTCCTCGATGAGGCCGTTGCGGAAGAACACCACGGCCAGGAAGGCGTGGACATCGGGGTAGTCGGGGTGGATCGTGGCCGCCTCGAGCAGGACGGTGAGCCCCTCCTCCTGCTGGCCGTCCAGCGTGAGCAGCCACCCTCGGTAGGTCATGGCCTCGGCGTTGGCGGGCTGGTCGACGAGGACGTCGTCGTAGATCTCGATGGCGCGGGTGAAGCCGCCCTCGGCGCTGCGTCGACCGGCTTCGTTGAGGCGCTCGGTGACCGACTGCCGGATGTCGCCGGTGACGAACTCGCCGGGGTCGCGCCGTCCGGCCGCCTGGGCCAGCAGCACCCCGGCCAGGACAGCGAAGGCCACGACGCCGAGGACGATGAGGGCAGGCCGCGTGATCGACCGCCGAGGTGACGGCGGCCCGACGGGCGCCCGGCCCGCCTCGATGGCTCGCAGCACGGCCGCCGCCCGGGCGGTGTAGTCGTCCTTGAGCGCAAGGTAGTCGTGGTCGTCGACGTCGCCGGCGGCGTGCTCGCGCTCGAGGTCTTCGAGCGAGGTGAGGAGGTGGTCGCGCTGGTCCTCGAGGGCGGCCAGCGCGTCGGAGGAGATGGTCACCGCTGGGAGAGGGCCCGCTCCACGGCGGCCCGGTCGTCGTCGCTGGCGGTGGTCATCGGCGTGCGGCGCCAGCGGGCGAAGGTGGCCGACAGCGCGGCCAGGGCCCCGGCCAGGGCCACGACGGGGATGATCCACACGAGGCCCTCCACGCCGGAGCCGCCGGGCGTGAGCTGCAGGTCGTCGCCGTAGGAGTCGGCGATGGCGGCCCGGATCTCGTCGGCTTCCTGGCCGTCGGCCACCCGCAGCGCGATCTCAGAGCGGATGGCGCGCGCGGAGGCCGATTCGGAGTCGGCCACCGACTGGCTGCGGCAGGTGGGGCACTTGAGGGTGAGGGCGATGGAGCGCACCCGCTCCTCGTCGGTGCGGGGCGGGCCGTCGTCGACGGTGGCCCGCACGACCGACACGAGGACGAGGGCGATGATCAGCAGCCAGCTCCAGCGCCGAAACCCGCTCGAGCGCAGGAGCTCCTTCACGACCCCGCCTCCTCGCTGGCGGCCCGCTCGAGCTGGTCGATGAGGTCGTCGAGCTCCGCGGCGGTGACGCCGCCCACCAGGCGCTGCACCACGATGCCGTTGGGAGCCACCAGGAACGACTCGGGCACCCGTGCCACGCCGTAGGCCACGCCCACGCGGCCCTGGTCGTCGATCACCACGGGCCAGTCGCCACCGTTCTCGTCGAAGAAGCGTCCGGCCTCGTCGGCCGAGTTGTCGAACAGCACGCTCACCACGGCGGCGTCGCCGGCCTCGGCGTGGGCCTCGTCGAAGGCGATCAGCTCGGGGTGCTCGGCGATGCACGGGATGCACCAGGTGGCGAAGAAGTTGACCACCACCCACCGGCCGCGCAGCGAGGCCAGCTCGAACGTGGAGCCGTCGAGCGTGGCGCCCTCGATGGCGGGGGCGGCCTCGCCCAGGAGACGGCTCTGGGTGGCCCGCTCGGAGCTCGGGTCGCGGGTGAACAGCACGGCGGCCAGCAGCGCCACCAGCACGCCCACCACGATGACGGCCACCAGCGCCGTGCGGCGCGGAGGGACGGCCTCGGCGTCGATCGCCTCCCGGTCGCCGTCGATGCCCACCATCAGGCGCCCACCGGCTGGGGATCGTCGTGCGGCTCGGCCAGCGGGGCGGTCACCGGCGCCGACACCGGGTCGGTGGGGCGGCGCCGCCCTCGGGGCCAGGCGGCCAGGATGGTGCCGAAGGCCATCACGCCACCGCCGATCCAGAGCCACAGGGCCATGGGCTGGATGATCACCCGCACCGTGACCTCGTCGCTGTCCTCGGTGGGCAGGCGCGTGATGGTGAGGTAGACGTCTTCGACCAGCCCGGTCCGCACCGACGGCGTGCCGATGAGCTGCCCGAAGCCGGGGTAGCGCGACAGCGCCGGCTCGTAGATCTGGCCGTCGACCCGCATGGCCACCTTGGTGGCGGTGCGGTTGCGCTCCTCCACCACCCGGGTCTCCACGTAGGTGATCTCGTGGCCACCGATCACCCTCGTCTCGCCCGGGGCGTAGCGAGCCTCGACCTCACGCAGGAAGCTGCCGTTGGCGGCGATGGCCACGGCCACGATGACCACCCCGAGGTGCACGATCATGCCGCCGTTGGTGCGGCCCACGAACCCGCGCCAGCCCTGCCGGCGGGTGGCCAGCACCACCTGGCGCAGCGCGGCGCCGCCGGCGAAGGCCCCGAGGGCGAAGACGAGCACGGTGCCGAGCCCGCGGGCGCCGAGGGCCACGCAGACGGCCACCGTGATGGCCGCCGCCCAGGCCGGCCACAGCAGCCGCTGCGACAGCAGCTCCTGGCTGGCCTTGCGCCACGGCAGCACCGGGGCCACCGCCATGATGAAGAGGAGGGCGATGCCGATGGGCACGCTCATCTGGTTGAAGTACGGCGGGCCCACCGTGACCGGCCGGTCCTGCAGGGCCTCGACGAGCAGCGGGAACACCGTGCCCAGCAGCACCACGAAGGCGAAGCCGGCGAAGAGCACGTTGTTGGCCAGGAAGGCGCCCTCGCGCGACAGCGGCGAGTCGATGCGCCCCGGGGCGCGGAGCCGGTCGCCCCGCCAGCCGATCAGGCCGAGGGTGACGGCCACGATCAGCACGAAGAAGCCCAGCAGCCAGGCGCCGACGGCGCCGTCGCTGAAGGCGTGGACCGACTCCAGCACGCCGCTGCGGGTGAGGAAGGTGCCGAGGATGGTGAGGCTGAAGGTGGCGCACAGCAGCGACAGGTTCCAGACCCGCAGCATCCCGCGGCGCTCCTGCACCATCACCGAGTGGAGGTAGGCGGTGCCGGTGAGCCACGGCAGCAGCGACGCGTTCTCCACCGGGTCCCAGCCCCAGTAGCCGCCCCAGCCCAGCACCTCGTAGCTCCACCAGGCCCCGAGGATGATCCCGACGGTGAGGAAGCCCCAGGCCATGAGGGTGGCCCGGCGGGTCTCGACCAGCCAGCTCTCCCCCACCCGGCCGGTGGCCAGTGCGGCGATGGCGAAGGCGAAGGGCACGGTGAAGCCCACGTAGCCGAGGTAGAGCATCGGCGGGTGGAAGGCCATCATGATGTGCTCCTGCAGGAGCGGGTTGGGCCCCGGGCCGTCGTAGCCGGCCGGCACGCTCACGGTGGCGAACGGGTTGGCGGGGATGAGCACCAGCAGGAAGAAGAAGGCGCACACCACGAACATGGTGAGGAGGGCGAAGCCCACCAGCGGATCGGCCATCCGACGGCGGAACTTGTGGGCCACGTGCACCGTGTAGCCGGCCAGGATCACCACCCACAGCAGGATCGAGCCCTCGAGGGCCGACCACATGGTGGCGATGTTGAACAGCGGTGGCGTGCGGCTCGAGCCGTTGTCGAACACGAAGCTCACGCTGAAGTCGCGGGTGATGAGCGCCCGCTGCATGGCCACGACGGACACCACGGCGCCGAGCAGCACGAGCAGCGCGTAGCTCCAGCCCGTCTCGAGGAGCTGGGGACGCTTCTGGCGCAGGCCGACGGCCAGCGTGAAGATGCCGAGGAGGGAGGCGGCCAGGCCGAGGACGATGCCGGCCGTGCCGAGGACGGCGTTCACGGAGCGGCCGCCGGCTCGGCCGAGCCGGTCGTGCCGTCTTCTGCCTCGTCGAGGCGGTCCTCGTTCTCGGCCTCGTACTCCTCGGAGTGCTTCACGAGGATGCGGTCGCTGTCGAAGGCATCGTCGGTGGCCGACCAGCGACCTTCGAGCACCACCGGGATGCCGGGCTCGAACAGCTCGGGCGGCGAGCCGTCGTGGCGCACGTCGACCTCGACGCTGTTGTACACGACGGTGAAGGTGATCCCGGAGGCCGTCTCGTCGATGGTGCCGCCTTCCACGCTGCCCTGCAGGCGGAAGCGGCGCTCTCCGAGGTCGGCCCGCTGCTCGACGGCCTCATCCGCGTTGTAGAAGTAGAGCGACGCTGACGTGAGGCCCTGGTAGACGACCACGCCGAGCCCGATGAGCACGGCGGCCAGCGTGCCGTAGGCCAGCGGGCTGCGCCGCTTGCGAGGCCGGGAGGCGGCGCTGTCGGCCTCGGAGGTGCGGGGGGTCAGCTCCACCGGCGCTCCTCGGGTGCGACGCGCTCGGCCAGCGCCCGGCCACGGCGGATGGTGCGCACCGAGTAGGCGGCCAGGACCACCAGCGAGATGCCCCAGCCGGCGGCGACGTAGCCCACGTGGGTCATGGCGATCATCGGGCCCCTCCGGCGGCCAGGCCGGCCTCGGCCCGCCGCTCCAGCAGCGCGTCGTCGAGACCGCTGGCCCCGGCCCGCTCCTCCAGCCAGCCCAGCCGGAACCGGTGGACCAGCAGCCAGGCGAACAGGAGGCCGAACACCACGATCCCCAGCATCAGCGTGAAGAGCATGGTGCCCTCGATGGTGGGGTCGAGCCGGGTGATGGTGGCGGGCTGGTGGAGCGAGCGCCACCAGTCGACGGAGTAGTGCACGATCACCACGTTGGGGAACAGCAGCAGCCCCACGATGGCGCCCCGCATGCCGCGCTGGGCGGCGTCGCCGGCCTCGTTGTCGATGCGCCGCAGCGACAGGTAGCCCACCAGCAGGATGAACAGCAGGGTGGTGGAGGTGATGCGCGGGTCCCAGTCCCAGTAGGTGCCCCAGGTGGGACGGCCCCAGATGGAGCCGGTGATCAGGCACAGTCCGGTGAAGACGAGGCCCACCTCGGCCGACGCGCCGCCCAGCACCCACCAGCCCTCGCTGCGCCTCCGGAGCCACATCCCCGAGGCCAGCGTGGTGATGAAGCAGGCCACGAAGGCCAGGATGGCGGTGGGCACGTGGACGTACATGAGGCGCACGGCGTCCTGCTGGGCGCGGTCAGCTGGGCTCCACACCAGGGCGTAGCCCAGCAGGAGGGCCAGGCCGGCCAGGGCGGCGCCGCCGAGCAGGCGGGTGCCACGGGAGGCGG
>JBPPMN010000350.1:0-6647 GCA_051306055.1 Acidimicrobiales bacterium | reverse complement strand
GGACGGTGGCGGTGGACTGCACGCGCACGGCGCCGGCACCGGGCCGGAGGCGGAGGTGGGCTCGCCCGTCCTGGCCGGTGACGATCGAGCCGGCGGGGAGGCTGGCGCCGGTGGCCTGCAGCGTCACGGTGATGCCGGGCACGGCCCGGCCGTCGGCGTCGCGCACGGAGACGGTGAGGGTGGTGGTGCCGTCGCCCGCCCGGCCCGTGAGCGTGGCCGACAGCCGCAGGGTGCCCCGCAGGTGGGCCCGGGCCAGGCCCTCGGCCTTCATCGCCCGGGCCCGCTCGATGATCGTGGCCTCGGCCCCGCCGAAGCCGGCCAGCTGCGCGGTGGTGAGGCGGTCGACGTCGATGCGGCCCTGCGGGTAGCGGGCGCCCATGAGGTCGTGCAGCACCAGCATCACCGCCGCGTGGCGCACCCGGTCGGTGCCGTGGCCGTGGGCGCCGACCACCCAGCCCATCGCTGAGCGGGTGGCCGCCGGCACGCCGGAGAGGTCGGCCGGCACGTAGGAGAAGGCCGGGTCGGGGGCGCGGATGCCGTGGTCGATGCAGAAGGCGGGACCCACCGGACCCATGCCGTAGCTGCCGTACCAGCTCGTCCAGCCGAGCACGGTGGCCCGGTAGCCGTGGAGCTGGGTGACGGCCGCGGCGGCTGGGTCGGGGCGGGTGAGCCCCAGGCCGAGGGCCACCAGGAGGGCGACCACCCCGGTGATCAGGGTGCGGTGGGCACGGCTGGTGGGCGAGGTTCGGGGCACGACGGGCCTCCACGCTGGACGAGCGGGGGCCGGCGGCACCGGCGAGTGAGCGGCGCCTGAGGGGGTCGGCCACAGACGCTCTCGATCACTTTCCTATCATTTCATTCTGAGGGCAGCAAGGCCTGTCGCTGCCGGCGCCGCTCGTCGGCGTGGGCCACCCGCCGAGCGAGGCGATCCGGATCAGGGTCGGGCTCCACCAGCGGTCCGTCGGTGAGGTCCCAGGCCTCGGCCACCTCGGCCGGCTCCGCCTCCGCCAGCACGGCGGCGGCCTGGATGCAGGCGCCGGCCGCGGCCAGCGACACGTGGGGCGCGGTGCGCACCGGTCGATCGGCGAGGGTGGCCAGCGCCCGCGCCAGGGCCGAGAGCCCGGCCGGAGGAGCAGCCACGAGGAGGGGCTCGTCGTCGTCCCAGGGCGCGCCGGCGCCCACCACCTGGTCGACGGTGTCGAGGGCGGCGCAGGCCACGCCGTCGAAGGCTGCTCGAGCCAGATCGGCTCGGGCGATCCCCGGCGCGATGCCCGTGAGGACCGCGCCGGAGCGACCGGCCACCCCGGGCACCAGCAGCAGGCCGGCTCGGGCCGTCCCGGATGCGGCCAGCCTGGCCAGGTCGTCGACGCCGACGTCGAGCAGTGCAGCCACCGCGTCGGGCAGGGTGGCGCCGCCGCCCGCGGTGCTGATGGCCAGGTAGCCGCCGGTGGCGTCGGCTCGGCTGCGCACGGCGCCCGTGGGGTCGGTCAGCGGTTCGTCGAGGCCCGCCAGCACCGTGGACGCGGCGCCGAGCGACACGGCGACGCGCCCGGGACGGACCCCGAGGGCCAGGGCCACGGCCATGGGCTCACCCGTCCCCGACGCCACCAGCGGTCGGCCCCGCAGGCCGAGCAGCTCGTAGACCGGCGCGGTGAGCCAGTCGGCCGGCTGCGCGGGGCCGAGCACGGTGGGCAGGCGCCGGAGCCACGCCGTGGTGGCATGGGTGTGGGCGATCTCGGCCACCACCTCCTGGATCCAGTCCTCTTCTCGTGGCGACCAGGCGCCGGTGAGCGAGGCGCTGCCCCGGTCGGTGACCGGGCGCCCCGACAGCCGGTAGGTCAGCCAGTCGTGGGGGAGCAGCGCGGCGCCCATCCGCTCGAAGGTGCTGGGGTCGCTGCGTCGGAGCCAGGCCAGGCGGGTGACGGCCGACCGGGCCCCCGGGAGCATCCCGGCGTGGTGGGCCCAGCGGTCGGCACCGAGGGCGCTGCGCAGACGGGCGGCGTCTCGCTCACCGGCCGCGTCCTCCCAGGGCTGGAGGGGGCGGAGCACCGCCCCGGCACCGTCGAGCAGCACCAGGCCGGGGTGGCTGCCGCACACCGCGATGGCCGCGATCTCCCGCTCACCGGCTTGGGCCACCGCCGCCACCAGCGACCGCCACCAGGCGGTGGGGTCGTCGATGTCGACCTCGGGGCCGAGGTCGACGTGGCGGGCGTGGCCCGACGCCACCAGCCGTCCGCTGTCGGCGTGGCGCACCTCCACCTGGGTGGCCTGCGGCCCGAACGCCACCCCGAGCACCAGCGCCATGGCGGGGGAGCATACGGCGCGCCGCCCTCAGACGGCGGCGTCGTGGTGCCCGAGCAGACCGAGGGTGCAGCGCCGGAGCTGCGGACCGAGGTCGGGACCGAGCAGGGCGCCGAGGTCGTTGGCCAGGGTGCCGAGCGGCGGGTAGGCCCCGATGGCCCAGCGAGCGAAGAACCCGTCGTCCATCCAGGCCGCGATGTCAGGAGGCAGGCTGCCGCCCGGCAGGGGGAGCGGTTCGGGGCGTTGGCGCAGGTGCGTCCACGAGTGGGCGGCGGCGTGCTGGTGGGCGGCATCCACCAGCGCCTCGACCGTGGTGGGAGGCGTGCCCTCGGCCGCCGGGTGCAGCGCGGCCACCGCCGACCACGACGCCATGAGCTCGCGCCGCCGCTCAGGCTGGCCGAAGGTGTCGAGCACGCGATCGAGCCACACACAGGTCCACAGGACGGCCGTGGACGGCGGCGGTGGGTCGGTGGGGAGGCCGAGCACCCGACGGCAGAGGTCGGGGATGGTGCCGACCGCCGGCCCGGGCAGCGGCGTGGTGCGGGGACCGGCTCGCTCGAGCGACACCTCGTCGCCGTCCCGCGACAGGAGATAGGTGACGGCGGTGCGCCACTTGACGCCGCCGGGCCGGTCGAGGTGCCGGGCCCGGCCCCGCACCCGCATCCCGAAGGCCCACCACTCGCTGGGGGCCTCGAAGCCGGCCACCTCACCGAACGGGTGGCGGTCGCGTGGCAGCGGCCGCAGGCCGAGGTCGACGTGCTCGTCGGTGGCGTCGGCCAGGTGGACGAGCACGTGCCCCTGCTCGCCGGAGCAGGTGTCGTCGACCAACTTGGCCACAGCGGCCAAGCGGTCGGTGGCGGAGGGGCTGGACGGGTGGGATCGCATGGAGACCTCGCGACAGGAGAGGGTCGGGAGGCGATCGACCGATCGCGAGGCGCAGGCCCAGCCGGTGGGGGCGGGCTCCAGCGAGCGGTCCCAGCATGCCTTCCACCGGAGGCCGGTGGAAGGGGTGATCGGCCGCTCAGGCGGTGATGGCAGTACCGGTGCTGTCGTCGTCGGTGTCGGCGATGCCGGCGGTGGCCGGTGACCGGTCGATGCAGCGCGAGGCGGTGCCCCAGCGGCGCTCGGCCAGCGCGCGGGCCAGGCGGGCGTCGCTGGCTGCGTAGGCGTGGAGCGCCTCGTTGGAGAGGTCGTGGATGCGGGTGCGATCGACCTCGATCGGCGAGAGGCCCACGAACCGGGCGATCGACTTCAGCGAGCACGAGATCCGCAGGGCCGGGCCCACGTCGCCGCGGTACACGCGGTAGGCGTCGAGGTGGCTGTGGTCGTACCAGCAGGCCCGGTAGGCGCCACGGTGACCGGGCAGCGGCGACCGGGCCATGGTGAGGGCAGGGTCGTGCTCGAGGCGCAGGCCCAGCGGCAGGTCCCACAGGGCGGCGCGGTCGGCGATGAAGGGGAGGTCGAAGGCGGCGCCGTTCCAGGTGGCGATCACGCCCGGCTCGAGGCGGCGGAGGCTCTGGTCGAGGTCGTAGAGGAGCACGTCCTCCCGGCCGGTGAAGACCGCTTCGTAGCCCGGCGTGGCGAGGGCGACGGTGACGACTGACGCCACCCGGGGGTCGAGCCCGTTCTCGGTGGTGTCCGTTTCGATGTCGAGCCCGTAGACGGCTGGTCGCCGACGCATCGCATCCCCCACGCGCGGTCCGCTTGCTGCCGCCAGCGTAGGAACGCCGGGCGTTCGGCGGGGGGATGGTCAGCCGAGGCCGGGCAGCGGGAACCGGGCGAGCTGGCGCAGGCGGCGTGCGATGTCGGGCGTGAGCGGCTCGTCGATCGCCTCCAGCTCGAAGGTGACGGCCAGCTCGCCGTCGCTTGGGCGCACCTCCGTGATGTGCGCGCCCTTCGGCAGCGGGGGCAGCGGCAGGTAGCCCCGGAAGAACCGGGCCAGCGGCGCGGGGAGGCCCACGATGGTCATCCGCTTGGGAGCCAGTCGCAGGAAGCGCCCCGACACCTCGAGCTCGGCCAGCGTCTCGCTCATGCGGATCCCCCGCAGGCCAGTGGTGAGCAGCACCCCCTCCGATGTGAGGGCGAGGCGGATGGGCAGGTGGGCGCTGCGGGTCCAGCGGTCGACGTTGTCCTGGCTCACGTAGGCCCGCAACCCCACCGGATGGGCCTGCAGGCGCGGCGGGAGGCCCGGGACGATGCGGACGTGCTCAGCTCGGATCGAGAGGCGGTCGAGGACGAGGCCGGCCGCCAGCACCGCCGGCACCTCCACCTGCACCACGTCGAGCTCGCCCTTGAGGAGGCCGGCCGGCGAGGCCTTGACCCGAGGCCGGATCGGGTGATCGAGCACGCGGGAGGCGGCGTCGTCGACCAGCGCCAGCAGCGTGTCGACCAGCGAGCGCTCGTCGGCTGCCTCGACGCGAGCGGCCAGCAGCTCGGGGTCGTCGATGAGCCCCCAGCCGCCGAGGGTGCTGGCCGGATCGTCGTGCTCCCCAGCCGGATCGTCCATGGGGAGAGGTTGCTACAGACGCAGGGCCGCGAGCGACGCGATCTCCGAGCGCTCGCAGTGGGCCAGCCGGATGTGGCCGAAGCACCGCTCGCCCTCGAAGGCGTCGATGAGCACCGACACGGCGTTGTTGTGCTCCGAGAGGTAGGGCGCGTCGATCTGGCTGGTGTCGCCGGTGAACACCACCTTGGTGCCCTCGCCCACCCGGGTGAGGATCGTCTTCAGCGTGGTGGGCTCGAGGTTCTGGGCCTCGTCGACCAGCACGAACGTCCCCTGCATCGAGCGGCCGCGGAGGTAGGTGACGGCCTCCATCGTGAGCTTCTCCCGCTCGGTGAGCTCGTCGAGCATGGCCCGGGCGTCGGCGTGGCTGCGCCGCTCGGTGAGCGCCACCAGCGCATCGTGCACGGCGGTCATCCACGGGTTGAGCTTCTCGTCGAGCGTGCCCGGCAGGAACCCGAGCTCGGCCTTCCCCACCGGCACGACGGGCCGGTACACGGCCACCTTGTCGTAGAGGCTGCTCTCCATCACCTGCTCGAGCCCGGCGGCCAGGGCCAGGATGGTCTTGCCGGTGCCGGCCATGCCGTCGAGGGCCACCACCCGCACCTCGGGATCGAGCAGGAGGTCGAGGGCGAACTGCTGCTCCTTCGACCGCGGTCGCAGCCCCCAGGGCTCCGGCACGCGCTGCATCGGCTCCAGCTCGCCGTCGAGGTGGCGCACCAGCGCCGACTGGCTGCCGGCCCGCAGCACGGCGTAGCGGTCGACCAGCTCCTCGCTCACGGTGTCGACGTCGCGGGGGTCGAGCTCGTCGATGCCGATGCCCCCGGGGTTGGCGTAGAGCAGATCGACCGTGGCGGCGCTCACCTCGATGGTGCTCCAGCCCACCGGGCGCTCGAAGGCGCTGCGCCCCCGGAGGCGCTGGTGCTCCATGGCCTCCAGCCCGAGCTGGGCGGCCTTGATGCGCAGGGCAGCGTCGTTGGACACCACCACCGTGCGGCCGTGGACGGCCTGCCCCAGCGAGGCGGCGAGGATGCGGTTGTCGTTCTTGGCCGGATCCAGGCCGTGCTCGCGGATCTCGTTGAGGTGCAGCCCGTTGGTCTCGATGCGCAGCGTGCCGCCGTTGGGCAGCGCCACCGGCTGGCGGATGTCGCCCCCGTTGGCCACCCGCAGCTCCTCGATGGAGCGGATGACCGCCCTCGCGGCACGCCCGACGTCGTCCATCCGGCCCTTGTGCTGATCCAGCTCCTCCACCACCACCAGCGGGATCACAGTGTCGGCACCGGGGAAGGCGGTGATCGACTCGGGATCGGAGATGAGCACCGAGGTGTCGAGCACCATCCTCGTGGCCGTGCTGGTCGCGTTGATGGTGTCGGGCGCGCCGGAGCGCGCCGGGTCGGCGAGGAGATCGGTCAAGGAGCCCCCAAAGGGTCGTTGGGATCGTGATCCGGAGGATCGTGGGCAAGCGGGTGGCTGGTGCCGGTGCGGATGGTCCGGGCGGCCGACCGGTGTCGGTCTCGCTGCGCCTCGGAGGTAGGGGTTGCCCGCAGGGTCACCGCCGCCAAGTGAACCGCACCGACCACAGCGGGTGGGGGATGGTCGAGCGGCTTGCCGTCAGCGGAAGCCGGTGCTGGGCGAGACGGCCCAGAGCAGGCACAACAGCACGAAGATGGCCACCCAACCCCACCGCCACCAGCGGGCCCTCCAGGTGGCCAGGCGCTCCACGACGCCGACCGGTCGGCGGGGGCGGTTGGGTTCCCAGTCGCGAGGTCCGCTCACCCGGGGCATGGTGGCAGATCGCCCGCTGGCGAGCCCTCGGGGCGCGTTGATGGTGTCGGGCGCGCCGGAG
>JBPPMN010000339.1:0-2199 GCA_051306055.1 Acidimicrobiales bacterium | reverse complement strand
GAGAGCATGGCGGCGATGTGGCTGCGCAGGATGTCGTCGGCCACGAAGTACTTGGGCAGCGCCTCGTCGGGGTACTCGAGGTCGGGCCGGCGCACCGAGATGGTGCGCTTCGGGACGGCGGAACGGGTGGCGGTGGGCATCGCTGACCTCCAGGGTGGTTTCACTACCTAGAGTAGACGAATAGAGCCAGCGGGGGAAGAGACAGCGGTCACTTCGCCCATACCAGCATGATTCGACCCATAGTTGCGCGGTTGTTGATGCAACGGCCCATACAGGGCGGGACGTCGGGGACCGATGCATGAGCATGCACCTTGCTGCTGGTGACCGGCGGAGCCGCTGGCCGCTGTCGGCCCGCAGCGCCCGCACCTTCCTGCTCGCCGGCCTGATCGTGGCGGCGCTCATGGTGGTGGCCGGCGAGCCGGTGCGGGGCTGGCTCCTCGTGGCCCTGGTGGTCGCGGCGGCGGGCGCAGGCGTGGTGGCGGTGCGGCGGAACCCAGCTCGCGACAACCCGGCCTGGCTGCTGCTGTTCGGAGCGGTGCTCCAGGTGCCGGCCTATGCGCTGTGGTACCCGGCCAGGCTCGAGTGGGACCTCGAGCTCGGCAACCCGGGCATCACCGACGTGCTGTTCCTCGCCGGGTACGTGTGCCTGGTGGCCGCCATGGCCCAGGTGGTTCGGAGCCGCAGCGGCTCCGAACGCCACATCCACCTCCTCGACACCCTCATCATCAGCGTGGGGCTCGGGGTGCTGGTGTGGGTGGTCTTCATCTCCCCCTACCTCCACGACGAGGGGCTGTCGTGGCCAGCCCGCCTCGTGGCGGTGTCGTACCCGCTCGTCGACCTCCTGCTGTTCGCTGCCGTGGCGCGGCTGCTGGTGCAGGCCGGCATCACCACCGGCGGGGATCGCCTCCTCGCCCTGTGGGTGGCCAACCAGCTGGCGGCCGACCTCACCTACTCCGTCACCTCCCTGCAGGGCACCTTCGCGGTGCAGGACCCGAGCGTCGCCCTCTACGCCAGCTCGTTCGTGGTGCTGGGCGCGGTGCTGCTCCACCCCACAGCGCTGGCCCGCAAGGAGGTCGCCGCTCCGGAGCAGCCGGCGTCGGGGGCACGGCGCATCGCCGTCGTGGGCGCGGCCACGCTCATCGCGCCGACCGTCCTCGTGGTGCTCGGGCTCCAGGGCAACAGCCGGGACGTGCCCACCGTGGCTCTCCTCGCGGCCGTGATCTTCGGGCTGGTCCTCCTGCGCATCTGGCTGCTGATGGTCGACGTGCGCGAGCACCACCGCATCCAGCAGCGCCTCACCGAGTCGGTCGAGCTCGAGCGCCGCCGGGCGGAGGAGAACCACGAGCTCCTGGCCTCGCTCAGCGAGCGCCAGATGCTGTCCGACCGACTCTTCCGGATCCAGCGCAAGATCTCGACCCGAGCGCCACTGCACGAGGTGCTCGACTCCGTCGTCCACGGCGCCGCCGAGCTCCTCCGCGACGACGTGGTGGGCCTGCGCCTGCTCGACGAGGACGATCCGTCGACGATGGTGATGGTGGCGTCGGTGGGCGTGCCCGAGCACCTGGCCGTGGAGCTCAACCGCCTCCCCGTCGGTGTGGGCGTCGGGGGTCGCGCTCTCGTCGAGAACCGGGTGTGCATCGAGGAGTCCTACCTCGACTGGGACAACGCCATCGAGGGCTTCAAGGAGTCGGGGCTGACCTCGGCCATGGCCACCCCCGTGCACCTGGCCGGCAAGCCGATCGGCAGCCTGGTGGTGGCCTCCACCCGCCCCGTTCGGCGCTACTCGGCCGCCGAGCAGGACGCGCTCAGCGCCTTCGCCGAGCACGTGAGCCTGGCCCTCAACGACGCGCGGACCGTGCAGGCCATGCACCGGGCGCTCGACCAGGCCCTGCACCAGGCGATGCACGACGACCTCACCGGCCTTCCGAACCGGGCCTGCTTCTACGACCGCACCGCGGAGGCCCTGATCGTGGCCCGGGCCGAGGGGGCCAAGACAGCGGTGCTGCTGTTCGACCTCGACCGCTTCAAGGAGATCAACGACACCCTCGGGCACCGCTACGGCGACCGGGTGCTGCGGGCCATCGGCCCCCGCATCGCCGACCTGCTCGGCCCGGAGGAGGTGCTGGCCCGCCTGGGCGGCGACGAGTTCTGCGTGCTGATGCCCCGGGTGACCGGCGAGGAGGAGGCCCTCGAGCTGGC
>JBPPMN010000160.1:0-10394 GCA_051306055.1 Acidimicrobiales bacterium | reverse complement strand
TGGTCGATGTGGCCCGGATCGTCCTGGGCGATCATGTTGTCTTCGGTGGGGTTCTGGATCGAGCGGTAGCTGCCGGCGCTGGAGAAGATCTCGTCGCGGTGCTCCACGTCGAGCAGGTCGGCGTGGCGGGTGATGCCCACGAACCCGCTGGCCTCGCATCGGTACACGGGCTCGTTGGCCCGCATCCATGTAAAGGCCTCGTGCATGGCGTCGAGGTCGCCGTAGAAGGCCGGCGACAGCAGGTCGATCTCGCGGGCAGGACGGGTCACGGCAGCCATCTCCGCACCCTAGCCACCGCCCGATAACGACCGTTCTCCAGGATCTGTGGACAGATTCGTCCGCCATCCGGACATTTCTGTCCACAGAACCGGTGAGGCCTCCCGCCACCAGACGACACCATGCGCATTTCGTCGGAATCGGTGGCCTCTCGGGTTGTGCCGAAGGCCTTGGGGGCGTAGACCGCTGTGGTGACCACTACGACCTCAGCACTCCGCAACACCCTCGCCGCAGGCGCGCTCCTCTCCTCGATGCTGCTCGTACAGCACAGCGGGGTCGCCGCTGCCGCCACGATCACCGGCGGCGACAAGGGCGGCGCCGACGTGGTGCTGGTCGATGGCGACATCGTGGCGGGCACCTTCACCAACGTCGGTGAGTTCCTCATCCCGGCCGGGGCCACCGTCTATGTGGAGGCGGGCACCCCGCTGGTGGTCGAGGCGGAGGAGATCACCATCGACGGCACGCTCGACGGCACCGGCGCCGGCTACGCCGGCGGGATCCCGGCCGCCGCAGACGCAGCGGCCGGGGTCGCCGGCACCGGGCCGGGGGCCGGGGGCGGCGGCACCCACGGCGAGTGCGTCCACGGCGGTGGTGGCGGCGGCGGCGGCTACGGCGGCGCCGGCGGCATCGGCTCGGAGGACGGCATCGACGACGCACCGCCAGGTGCGGGCGGGGCGCCCTATGGCACCGCCGACGGGACAGACATCGATGCCGGCTCCGGGGGCGGATCCGGCGCCAACCACTGCGACTCCTACGACCCGTTCCAGGGCGGCGCCGGCGGGGCCGGAGGGGCCTCGATCTCCATGAGCGGCACGATCCACCTCACGGGCTCCATCCTCGCCGACGGCGAGGATGCCCCCGACATGACCGGCTCGGAGTACGGGCCGGCGGCCGGCGGCGGCGGTGCCGGAGGCGGCGTGCTGCTCGACGGCACCCTGTACCTCGAGGGCAGCATCTCGGCCACGGGCGGCGACGGCGGCGACAGCGAGGTCGACATCTATGCCCAGGCCGGAGGCGGGGGCGGTGGCGGCCGCATCAAGCTCACCGGTGAAGCGGAGATCGCGCCGTCGTTCACCACCTCCGTGACCGCCGGCGCAACCGGTGTCGGCAGCGGCCAGGACGTCGCGGGCGACGACGGCGCCGTCGGCTCCGTGTTCACATCGGTGGTCGACATCCCCGAGGTGCCGGTGGTGCCCGAGACGCCGGAGACGCCCGCTGCGCCGGAGCCCGCTCCTGCCGCGCAGCCGGCCGCGGCGGCCCCCGCCTTCGTCGGCTGACCGGATCTGTGGACGGATTCGTCCGGTATGCGGACGTGAGCGTCCACGGAACCGGGGGGTGGGTACCCTCGGGACGATGCGCCTTCGTCTGATCGCCTGCCTGCTCGCGACCGCCGTCGTGGCCACCGCGTGCATGCAGGAGGCCGACGATCCGGCGCTGTCGGCCGACGTCACCACCACGACCGCCGCCGACGGCGCCCCCACCACGGCAGGCGACGACACCTTCACCCCGGAGCCCATCGACTGGGAGAAGTGCGGCTCGACCGAGTGCGCCACCCTGGAGGTGCCGCTCGACTACGAGGACCCCTCCGGCGAGCGCATCGAGGTCTACGTGGAGCGCACCCCGGCGGCGGGCGACCGGATCGGAGCGCTGTTCGTGAACCCGGGAGGGCCGGGCGCCGGCGGGGCCGACTTCGCCGGGATCCTGGCCCAGATCCTCCCGAGCGAGATCACGGACCGCTTCGACATCGTGGGCGTCGATCCGCGTGGCACGGGCGGCAGCACCCCGATCGACTGCGGCGTCGACGCCACCGACCTCTACGGCGTCGACCCCACCATCGAGGACGACGACGACCGCGAGGCGCTCCTCGACATCAGCGAGGAGTACGTCGACGACTGCGCCGACCGGTTCGGCGACCTGCTCCCCCACGTGGGCACCCGCGACGTGGCCCGCGACATGGACAGCGTGCGGGCGGCCATGGGCGACGACCAGCTGAGCTTCCTCGGCTTCAGCTACGGCAGCGCCATCGGCCAGGTCTACGCCGACCTCTTCCCCGGCAACATCCGCTCGATGGTGCTCGACGGCATCCTCGACCTCGGCCCCACCGGCATCGAGCTGGCGGCCAGCCAGGCCGACGGCTTCGAGACGGCCCTCGACCGCTTCGTGCAGTTCTGCGATGCCGCCGAGGGCTGCCGGGTGGCCGGCGAGACCCTCGACGCCATCGACGAGGTCCTGGCCATGTCCGAGGAGCCGGGCGGCATCCCCGCCCCCGACGCCGACCGCCCGGCCGGGCCCGGCGAGGCCACCCTCGGCATCACCTACGCCCTCTACAGCCAGGCACTCTGGTCGCAGCTCGACCAGGCGCTCTCCGATGCCCGCGGTGGCGACGGCAGCCGCCTCGTCCAGCTGGCCGACGGCTACATCGGCATCGGCGACTTCGAGGTGTACTTCGCCGTGAACTGCCTCGACTTCTCCTGGCCGTCGGATCCCGACGACTTCCTCGACGCCGCCAAGGCCACCGCCGAGGACGCGCCCTACTTCGGCGAGGCCATCGTGAACGACTACGTGCGCTGCGCGCTGTGGCCGGTGGAGCAGGAGCCCCTCGAGGCCGTCAGCGCCCCCGGGGCGCCGCCCATCCTCGTGATCTCAACCACCGGCGACCCCGCCACCCCCTACGAGGCCGGCGTCACGGTGGCGGAGCGCCTCGAGAGCGGCATCCTCGTGACCAACGAGGGCGACGGCCACACCGTGGTGGCCGACGGCAACCGCTGCATCGACGACCTCGTCATCGCCTACCTCGTCGACGGCACCACGCCCGACGACGGCACCACCTGCCGCTGACCACAACGGTCCCGCAACCCGTCGCGAAACCGACCTCAGAACACGACCATCCCGCGACGAGTTCGCCACTGCTCCGCAACCCGTCGCGGAAACGACCTCAACAACCGACCATTCCGCGACGAGTTCGCTGGAGGGTCCTGCGGTGGGCGGTCAGCCGACGGTGCCTTCGGCGACCAGCTTCTCGAGGTGGAGGTCGGGGTGGTCGCCCTCGACGCGGGCCAGCCAGTAGGGCGACTCGAACAGGGCGTAGCGGGTGCCGTCGGCTCGGGCGTAGACGGCCACGCCCTGCAGGCCCCGCAACGTGGGGGTGGAGTCCTCATCCGTCTTGCGGGCCACCCGCCACGAGGTGGGGCTGAGCTCCGCCGGGGCGCCGAACTCGTTCTCGAGGCGGTGGGCCGCCACCTCGAACTGCATCGGGCCCACGGCGGCCAGCATGGGTGCCTGGTCGCCGAGGTCCTGGTCGCGGAGCACCTGCACCACGCCCTCCTCGTCGAGCTGGGCGATGCCCCGGCGGAACTGCTTGAACCGGCCCGTGTCCTTCACCCGGGCCACCACGAAGTGCTCGGGTGCGAACTCGGGCAGGCGCGGGAAGGTGACCGGCGGATCGAGGTAGAGCGTGTCGCCCACCGTGACGTCCATGGCGTTGACGAGGCCGAGCACGTCGCCGGGCCAGGCCTCCTCGATGGTGTCGCGGTCCTGGCCGAACACCGAGTGGGCGTACTTGGTGCCGAAGGGCTTGCCGGTGGGGCCGTGGGTGACGACCATGCCGCGCTCGAAGCGGCCGCTGCACACCCGCACGAAGGCGATCCGGTCGCGGTGGCTGGGATCCATGTTGGCCTGGACCTTGAAGGCGAAGGCCGAGAACGGCGCGTCGAGCGGGCGGGGGATGCCGTCGACGTCGTCGCGCGGCATCGGCGAGGGGGCCAGGTCGACCATGGCGTCGAGCAGCATTCGCACGCCGTAGTTGGTGAGGGCCGAGCCGAAGAACACCGGGGTGACCTCGCCCCTGCGGAAGCGCTCCGGGTCGGCGTGGGCCCCCACCTCGTCGAGCAGGCCGAGCTCGTCGGTGGCCGCCGTCCAGTGGTCGCCCTCGGCCGCCGCTGCCTCCTCGGCGGAGACCACCTCCTCGCCGGCCTCCGTGGCGCCGCGGGCGGTGCGGGTGAAGCGGGTGTACTCGCCCGTGCGCCGGTCGACGAGCCCGCGGAAGTCGCCGGCGTAGCCCACCGGCCAGGTGACCGGCGTGGGCACGATCGACAGCTGGGCCTCCACCTGATCGAGCAGCTCGAGCGCATCGCGCCCCGGCCGGTCCCACTTGTTGATGAAGGTGAGCAGCGGGATGTTGCGCTCCCGGCACACCTCGAAGAGCTTGAGGGTCTGGGGCTCGATGCCCTTGGCCGCGTCGAGCACCATGATGGCGGCATCGGCCGCGGCCAGCACCCGGTAGGTGTCCTCGGAGAAGTCGCGGTGGCCAGGGGTGTCGAGCAGGTTGAGCACGGTGTCGCGATAGGGGAACTGCAGCACCGTGGAGGTGATGGAGATGCCGCGCTTCTGCTCCATCTCCATCCAGTCCGACGCCACCTTGCGCCGCTCGCCGCGCGCCTTCACCGCGCCGGCCGACTGCAGGGCCCCGCCGTAGAGCAGGAACTTCTCCGTGAGGGTGGTCTTGCCGGCGTCGGGGTGGCTGATGATGGCGAAGGTGCGCCGGCGGGCGGCCTCCTCGGACGGGGTGGGCATCTCCCCAGTCCACCCGACGGGCGCCACGTGCGGCGAACCGGCGGGTCGGTCACCGCTCGCCGGGTTCGGACAAAGCGGACACCACGGCTCGGCACGAGGCCTTGACCCGTGGGTCAAGTTCGCTCAAGGAGCCAGCAGAGCGGTCGCCGCTCCCCTAGGTTGCGGCGCGACGGTGACCGGGGGGTTCCGTCGAGGGGGATGTCTTGACCGAGGTCGATTCGATGGTGGAGACCCGCGGCGACCCGCAGCTGCTCGCGCTGGGACGTCGGGCCGTCACGAGCGTGTCGCCCCTGGTGGTCCTCACGGCGCTGGCCGTGGTGGTGTGGGACCCCACCCTCGGCATCATCCTCCAGGGCGCGCTGGTGGGCTCGATCAGCGCGCTGCTCGCCGTGGGCATCGCCCTCGTCTACCGCGCCAACCGGATCGTGAACTTCGCGCAGGGCGACCTCGGCGTGGTGCCGGCCCTGCTGGCCATCCTCCTCATCGCTCCCGACCGCGATGGCGGACCGCCCGACTGGATGACCGGCCTCCCCTACCTGTTCGCGCTGGGCCTCGGCCTCGTCGCCGCGGTGCTGCTGGGCTTCCTGGTGGAGAAGCTGTTCATCCTGCGCTTCAGCCGCTCCCCGCGGCTGATCCTCACCGTGGCGACGATCGGCGTCGCCCAGCTCCTCACGGCCGTGGCGCTGTTCATGCCCAGCTGGTTCGGCTTCCGCAACTCCGGCGCACCCGACCTCGACCCGCCCTTCGACGTGCGCACCCGCATCGGCGGCGTCGTGTTCGACGACAACGACCTGATGGTGTTCATCCTGGTGCCGCTCCTGCTGATCGGGCTCGGGTGGTTCCTGCGCTCCACCCGCGTCGGCATCGCCATCCGAGGCGTGGCCGAGCGCTCCGACCGGGCCGCCACCCTGGGCGTGCCCGTCGGACGCATCCAGACCACGGTGTGGGTGCTCACCACCGTGCTGGCCTTCACCACGGTGTTCCTGCGGGCGGGCGTGATCAGCGTGCCGATCGGCGGCGCCCTCGGCGTGACGGTGCTGGTGCGGGCCCTGGCCGCCGCGGTGATCGGTCGCATGGAGCACTTCCCGAGGATCACCGCCGCCGCCATCGGTCTGGGGATCATCGAGCAGTCGATCGTGTACTCGACGGGCCGCGACATCTACGTGTTCCCGGTGATCTTCGCCATCATCGTGGCGGCCATCGCCCTCAACCGGCGCCAGCGGGGCAGCCGCGTGGCCGACGACATCGTGTCGACCTGGCAGGCGGTGCGCGAGATCCGCCCGGTGCCGCCCGAGCTCCGCCGCCTCCCCGAGGTGCGGGCCGTCCAGGCCGGCGTGGTGGCCGTGGTGGGCGTACTGCTGGTGGCCCTGCCGCTGTGGCTGCCGGCCGGCAAGCTGTCGATCGCCACCGACACCGCCGTGATCGCCACCGTGGCCACCTCGCTGGTGCTGCTCACCGGGTGGGCCGGCCACGTGAGCCTCGGCCAGATGGCCTTCGCCGCCATCGGTGGGGCCGCAGGCGGCTGGGTGACGCAGACGGCCGAGCTCGACCTGGCCCTGGGGCTGCTGGCCGGCGGGCTGGCCGGTGCCCTGGTGGCCGTCGTCGTGGGGCTGCCCGCCGCCCGGGCGGGTGGGCTCACGCTGGCCGTGATCACCCTGGCCCTGGCCTCGGCCACGCTGTTCTGGCTCCTCAACCCCGAGTTCTTCGACTGGGTGCCGCGCGGGCGCTTCCCCAACGACCCCACGCTCTTCGGCCGCATACAGATCGAGTCGGAGACCTCCTACTACTGCCTCGCCCTGGCGGTGCTGGGCCTGGCGGTGGGGATGCTCCGGGGCCTGCGCAAGAGCCGCACGGGCCGCGTGCTGATCGCGCTGCGGGAGAACCCGAAGGCGGCCGAGTCCTACGGCATCAACGCGGTGCGCACGCAGATCGCCGCCTTCGCCTTCTCGGGGTTCATCGCCGCCATGGCCGGGGTGGTCTACGTGCACCACCAGCAGGGCCTGTCGAACAGCATCGGCGGCAACCCCTTCGCCCCAGAGGCCAGCTTGCGGGTGTTCGCGATCGCGGTGATCGGCGGCCTGGGGTCGATCCCCGGCGCCATCCTCGGGACCATCTACGTGTTCTCGGTGCAGTACCACATGCTCCCCGAGTACCGGTTTCTGGCCACCGGCTTCGGGCTGCTGTTCATCCTGCTCGTGCTCCCCGGTGGCCTCGGTGCCGGCGTGTCGGAGGCTCGCGACGGCGCCCTGCGCTGGGTGGCCAAGCGCCGGGGAATCCTCGTGCCCAGCCTGGTGGCCGACCGACGAGCCGACGACGCCGTGGTGGTGACGCCTGAGATGACCGCGGCGATGGCCGACGCCGTCGAGCGACCAGAGCTCGACGAGCTCAACGAGGAGGCGCGCGCGTGAGCGACTCCATCACCGACGCCATGGCGGAGGGCGAGGCCGGCCGCCGCGTGCTGTTCCGCGTGGGCCAGACCCCGTTCCACGCCCCCCGTGGCCCGCGCCGCTACCTCACCGACATCACCGGCGGGCAGGCCGTCTACCCGCTGCTCATCCTGTTCGGCCTCAACGCCGTCGACGAGCTCGACCGCACGGTGTTCGGCATCCTCGGCCCCGAGATCCGCGACCACTTCAACCTCAGCAACCAGGGCTACCTGTCGATGATCGCCCTCACGCTGCTGGCCGGCCTGCTGCTCGAGGTGCCCCTGGCCTTCTACGCCGACCGCCTGCCCCGGGCCCGCATCGCGGTGGCCGGCGCCGGCCTGTGGGCCATCTTCGGCCTCATGACCGGCCTGGCCGGCGTGCTGTGGGTGCTCCTCATCGCCCGCACCGGCGCCGGCATGGGTCGGGCGGTGGTCACCCCCACCCACAACTCGCTCATCGCCGACCTCTACCCCATCGAGAAGCGCACCGAGGTGTTCGGCTTCCACCGGATGGCCAACGCGGTGGGGGCGTTCGCCGGGCCGCTGGTGGGCGGGATCCTGGCCGAGGCCTACGGCTGGCGCACCCCGTTCATCGTGTTCGTGATCCCCACCATCGTGTTCGTGATCCTCGGGCTCAGGCTCAAAGAGCCCGGCCGGGGGCACTGGGAGCGGGAGGCGGCGGGCGCGTCGGCCGAGGTGATCGGCACCGACGAGCAGCCGCCCTCGTGGGCGGAGTCGATCCGCATCCTCTGGCAGGTGCGCACGCTCCGGCGCATCTGGTACTCGCTGCCCTTCCTCGCCGCGTCGGTGATCGGCCTCGTCACGCTCACGTCGCTCTACTACGAAGAGGTCTTCGGCCTGTCGGAGAGCGAGCGGGGCTTCGTGGCCGCCGCCACCGAACCGGCCCAGCTGGTGGGCATCACCCTGGGCATCCCGCTGGCCGCCCGCCTCATGCGCAAGGACCCCGGGCTCGGCCTGCGCCTGCTGTCGCTGGTGGCGGTGGGCATCGCCGCGTGCTGGGTGATCTTCGCCACCGCTCCCGTGCTCGGCGTGGCGGTGGCCGCCAACGTGCTCGTGTCGGGCCTGGCCGCCCTCCTCGCTCCCGGCATCTTCGCCTCGCTGTCGCTGGCCATCCCGCCGAAGGTGCGCTCGCTGGGCTACTCGATGGCCTCGCTGTTCGTGCTCCCCGGTCTGCTGGCCCTCTACGTGGTGGGCGGGATCGCCGACCGCTACAGCATCCGCGCCGGCATGCTCGTGATGGTGCCGATCTTCTTGATCGGCGCCGCCGTGCTGTCGTCGGCCTCGGCGTTCGTGAAGAGCGACATCTCCAAGGTGTGGACGTCCACCGCCGCCCAGGCGGAGGTGCAGCTGCTGCGCCAGCAGGGCAAGGTGAAGCTGCTCCTCGTGCGCAACCTCGACGTCGGCTACGACGGCGTGCAGGTGCTCTTCAACGTCGACTTCGAGATCGACCAGGGCGAGGTGGTGGCGCTGCTCGGCACCAACGGTGCCGGCAAGTCGACGCTGCTGAAGGCCATCGCCGGCACCATCGCGGCCGACGCCGGTGCCATCGTGTTCGACGGCCGCGACGCCACCTACGCGCCCGCCCACGAGGTGACCGCGCGCGGTGTGGTGCTGGTGCCCGGCGGCCAGGGCGTGTTCCCATCGCTCACGGTGGCCGACAACCTGCGCCTGGCCGGCTGGCTGGAGCGCGATCGGGCCCAGCGGGGCGAGGACCTCGAGCGGGCCCTGGCGCAGTTCCCCGTGCTGCGCACCCGCATGGAGGAGCCGGCGGCCAACCTCAGCGGCGGGCAGCAGCAGATGCTCACCATCGCCATGGCGCTCCTCTCGAAGCCCCGGCTCATGATGATCGATGAGCTCTCCCTCGGCCTGGCCCCGAGCGTGGTGGCCGAGCTCCTCGAGGCCATCCAGGTGCTCAAGGCCCAGGGCACCACCATCATCCTCGTGGAGCAGTCGGTGAACGTGGCCCTCACGGTGGCCGACACCGCCTACTTCATGGAGAAGGGCGAGATCCGCTTCAACGGTCCCACCGCCGAGCTCCTCGACCGTCCCGACGTGTTCCGCTCAGTGTTCCTCGAGGGCGCCACCGACCTCGAAGGTGGCCGTCGGGAGCCCGCGCCGGTCAACGGCGCCAACGGTGCCGGAGGCGCCGCTGGGCCGGTCACCACCCGGCCCCGAGCGACCGAGGCCCACCAGGCCGCCGATGGGGCGCCCACCCAACACCGGCTCGAGGTGAGCGAGATCACGAAGCGCTTCGGCGGGATCGCGGCGCTGAGCGACGTCACCTTGGAGGTGGCCCCGGGCGAGATCCTCGGCTTCCTCGGCCCCAACGGCGCCGGCAAGACCACGCTGTTCGACGTGCTGTCGGGCTTCCAGCCCGCCGATCGTGGCTCCGTGGCCCTCGAGGGCGACGACATCACGGGCCTCGGCCCCGACGCCCGCGCCCGTCGCGGCCTGGGCCGCTCGTTCCAGGACGGCCGGCTGTTCCCCGCTCTCACGGTGAGCGAGACGATCGCGGTGGCCTGCGAGGGCGAGGTCGAGGTGCGCGACCCCATTGCCGCCGCCCTGCACCTCCCGGCGGTGATCGACTCCGAGGAGAAGGTGACCGAGCGGGTCGACGAGCTCATCGAGGTGCTGGGCCTCCAGGCCTTCGCCTCGAAGTACGTGCGCGAGCTCTCCACGGGCAGTCGTCGGGTGGTCGACCTGGCCTGCGTGCTGGCCCACCGTCCCACGGTGCTGCTGCTCGACGAGCCCTCCTCGGGCATCGCCCAGCGGGAAGCCGAGGCCCTCGGCCCGCTCCTGTTGCGCATCCGCGACCTCACCGGCGCCAGCCTGCTCGTCATCGAGCACGACGTGCCCCTCCTCACCACCGTGACCGACCGCATGATCGCCCTCGACCTCGGCCGCGTCGTCACGACCGGCACCGCCGACGAGGTCATCAACCACCCCGCCGTGGTGGCGTCGTACCTCGGCGAGTCCGAGGCGGCCGTCGCCCGCAGCGGCCCTCGATCTCTGCTCACCTGACCCGGAGGTAATCGACCATGTCCGAGACCAAGAGCTCCGGCTCGTCCAAGGCGCTCAAGCGCTACGGACCGATCGTCGC
>JBPPMN010000020.1:0-3077 GCA_051306055.1 Acidimicrobiales bacterium | reverse complement strand
GACATCGCCGAGCGCGTGGGCATCACCGAGCGGGCCTCGCAGGCGATCGTCGCCGATCTCGTCGCGGACGGCTACGTCAAGCGGACTCGCGAAGGACGGCGCAACCGGTACGAGGTGAACCCCGACGGCGCGTTGCGACACCCCCTCGAGCACGACCACACCATCGGTGAGCTGCTCGTCACGCTCGGACGGCTGCGCCCCCCGGGTCGAGGGGCTCGAGGTCGGACGGACTGACCGACCGCAAGGAACATGCCCTCCCCGTCGCTCAGGTGGGGGCGTTCTCGGGGACGAACTGGCTGGCGATGAAGGTGGCTCCCTGCGGGTCGCGGATGACGGCCATGCGCACCCATGGGGCGTCGACGGGGCCGTCGAGCACCTCGGCACCGAGCTCGGCGGCCAAGGCTGCGGTGGCCTCGACGTCGTCGGTGGCAAAGGTGACGTTCCAGTGCGGCGGTGTGTCGTCGCCCTCCGCGATCGGCATCAGCTGGGCGACGACGTCGACGAAGCCCTCCGGCACGCCCGCTTCGGCGGTCTGCTCCTTGAGCCCTGGCGTGGCCTCCTCGAGGTGGTCGCCGTAGGCGGGGCGCATCCACATGGGGCTGCCCGGGAGCGGGAGCTGCTTCCACCCGAACACCTGGCCGTAGAAGCGCTCGGCGGCGGCGACATCGCGGCTGGCCAACCCGTTGAAGATCACCGCACCGTGCTCGTTCACGACCTTCGAGCCCCGGTGCTCGCGGGCCTGCCACACGGAGAACACCGCCCCCTCCGTGTCGGCCAACACGGCCATGCGGCCCCCGTCGCCGACGTCGAAGGGCTCGGCCAGGACGGATCCGCCGGCCTGCACGACCTCCTTGGCGGTGGCGTCGGCGTCGTCGACCCAGATGTACGTGTTCCAGACCGGAACGGGGGCCGCGCCCTCCTGCATCGACGAGATGGCCGCCACGTCGCCGCCGCGGATGCGCCCGATCAGGTAGCTGCTGTCGGCGCCCTCGGGCATGGACTCCTCGAGCTGCCAGCCGAACAGCCGGCCGTAGAACTCGGCCGCCTTGGCAGGGTCGGTCTGGTTGGTGTCGACCCAGCAGGGGACCCCGGGGATGTAGCCGTCGCGCTCGGACATGTCATCGTTCCTCTCGTCGTGTCCGGGCACCGTACGGAGGCACTGATGACACGGAGTGTCAGCGATGGCGAGGAACTCGAGGGCCGCGTACCGCAAGAGCGTCCAGACCTCTGGTGGACCGCCGGCTACGACGTCGCGACCAGTCACCCTGAGAGTTCACCTCGGGTTTGTTCGCCATTCACCCCGTGGACGGCGTTGCGATGGACACTGCGCCGAGTCGGGAGGGGACACGATGGTGGGCTTCGAGGGCATGTTCAGCAAGGTGCGATCACACCGTCCCCTTCCTGTCGCCGGGACGCGGGAGCCACAGGCCATGATGTCGAGATGAGCAGCCCGGCTTCACAGGGCGACAACCTGCGCACCCTCACCCTCGACGATCACGAGCCGGGAGGCTTCGAGGGTGTCACCGCCCGCGGTTCGGTCAGCTACATGTTCCGCAACACGCAGCAGCAGCTCGTCGCGCTCAGCGGCCAGGCCGATCTCAAGGCGAGCATCCTGATCACGGCGTCGTCCGTCGTGCTGACCGTGGGGATCACCCAGGCGAGCGACTCGCGGTTCACGGCGGCGTTCGCCACCCTGGCGGTCTTCCTGCTGTTCGCTCTCATCGGCGCCATCCTGTCTGTGCTGCCCAGCTTCTTGCCATGGGACCGGAGCAAGCCGCTCCCGGGGGCAGAACCGCTTCCGAACCTGCTCTTCTTCGGCGACTTCACCAAGATGCCCGAGTCAGAGTTCATCCACGAGCTCGGGCGGCTGAGCCAGGCTGACGCCTCGCTGTACGAGGCGCAGGCGCGCGACCTCTACCGGCAGGGGTCGTACCTCCTTGCCCACAAGTACCGCTTCCTGCGGGTCGGCTACGTCATGTTCTTGCTCGGGTTCATGGCCAGCACATTGGTCGTGCTCGCAACCCTGTTCGTGTAGTCGGGTGTCGCTGCGTAGCGGCTCCTAGAGTGCCGGGCGTGCGTCGCCAGCCTGCCTGCTTCCTTGCCGTGCTGCTCCTGCTGACCAGCGTCGCCTGCACCTCTGATGACGACGACGGCGAGGGAGCGGCCGGCGAGCCCGAGATGGGGGAGACCGCGGGGGCCGGCGACGGCTACGCCGACGAGGCGTGGTTCCGGGCGCGGCAGGACGACTACCTGGCCTTCGCCACCGAGGAGCTGCAGCCCAGCAGCATCCTGAACGTGCTGGCCCACGCCGAGCGGTCCCGGCGCGAGCCGGACTTCACGTGGGACAGCGCGGCGGTGACCCCGGAGACCTTCGCCGAGCCACTGGCGAAGATCGCGGGGTGGAAGGACACCAGCGACTTCGATGTGCTGTACCTCACCAACCTCCTGGCCGGGTACGCCGATCAGCTCGAGCCGGAGCTGGTCGAGGCGGTCGAAGCCGCCATCACCGCGTTCGAGTTCTGGTACACGGAGCCCACCCCGGAGGGCGTGGTCGACGAGAAGTACTACTGGTCAGAGAACCACCGGATCATCTTCCACACCGTCGAGTACCTGTGGGGCCAGATGTACCCCACGGTGGTCTTCACGAACGACGGGCGCACCGGGGCCGAGCACCGTGACGAGGCCCGGGAGCGCATCCTCGCCTGGCTCGACGAGAAGGCCGAGCTCGGGTTCACCGAGTGGCACTCCGACGTCTACTACCAGAAGGACGTCACCCCGCTGCTGACCCTCGTGGAGTGGGCCGACGACCCCGAGGTGGTCATGCGAGCGGCCATGGTGCTCGACCTCGTGCTGTTCGACCTCGCGCTGCACCTCCACGATGGCAACCTCGGCGCCACCCACGGGCGCTCCTACATGAAGGACAAGAGCAAGGCGCACGATCAGGACGTGTTCCACCTCTCCAAGCTGCTCTTCGACGACACCGACCTGCCCTACCTGTCGCGCGGGGAGGCCGGGGCCACGCTCCTGGCGCGCGCCCAGCAGTACCGCATGCCGGAGGTGCTCCGCGAGGTGGCCGC
>JBPPMN010000313.1:0-2367 GCA_051306055.1 Acidimicrobiales bacterium | reverse complement strand
CGCTGGAACCCCTGCCGCCCCATCCTGATCGAGGCCAACTTCTCGGGGGCGCCGTCGTTCGCCCGGATCGAGCTCGACGCCGCCGTCGCCGCCCTCCGCTCGGCGTCAGGGATGGACATCCGCTTCGCTGGCACCACCGCGGAGCGGGCGTCGAGTCCGCACGTGGCCAAGGACGCCACACAGCCGTCGGGCTGGGCTCCGATCCGCCTCACCTTCGCCACGGCCACCGAGTTCCCGTTCGACAGCCCCACTGCCTCGGGCTACGGCTTCCCCAAGGCCGCACCCGACATGGCCACCGGCCGCTGGCAGTACATCACCGGCGTCGTGGTGCTGCGGCCCACTGGCTGGACCCAGGGCACGACCTCGCCGAATCCGCTCAGCATCATGCTGCGCCACGAGCTGGGTCACGTGCTCGGCCTCGGCCATGTGACCTCCACCCAGGAGATCATGACCTCGGCCGGCAACGGGTTCGCACGGGCGTGGGGCCCCGGAGACCTCGAGGGCCTGCGGCGGGTCGGCCGCCCGGCGGGCTGCCTCCCCACGATCTGAGGCCCGGCCCGCGCCACCGAGATCCACCACCACCCCGGCGCCGCGGGGGATCCTTCACCGCATGGCGCGGCACCGACCTCAGCACCTGACCCCGCCCACCCCTCGACCTCCGCGTCAGCGGGCGGTCGTGGTGGCGCTGGTGGTGCTGTCGGCCGCGGGGCTCACCACCACGGCCTGGCTCCTGGGGCGACCTGAGCCCGCCGCGGTGGTCACGGCCACACCGATCGCCGACGACACCGCGTCGACGAGTGTCACGAGCTCCCCGACGACCACCGCCCCGACGACCACGACGACGGCCGCCCCCCGCTCCGCCCGCCTGCTCTTCGGTGGCGACGTGCTCATCCACCAACCGGTCTGGCAGGCCGCCGCGGTCGCCGACGGCCACGACTTCACGCCGATGCTGGCCCCGATCGAGCCTTTGGTGCGCCCAGCCGACCTCGCCTTGTGCCACCTCGAGGTCACCCTCGCCCGCCCGGGCGAGCCGCCCAGCGGCTACCCGCGGTTCCGGGCCCCGGCCGCGCTGGCCACCGATCTGGCCGCCGCCGGCTTCGACGGGTGCTCGGTGGCCTCCAACCACGCCCTCGACTTCGGCGAGGGCGGCGTGGTGGCCACGCTCGACGGGCTGGCCGCCGCCGGGCTGGGCCACGCCGGCACCGCCCGGTCGCCCGAGGAGGACCTCGACGCGGCCCGCTACGAGCCGGGTGGCATCGCGGTGGCCCACCTCTCCTACGCCTATGGCTTCAACGGCCTCCGCCCGCCGGCCGGCCGGGAGTGGCTGGTCGACGAGATCGACCCGGCGGTGATCCTCGACGATGCGGCGCGGGCCCGCGCCGAGGGGGCCGAGGTGGTGGTGGTGTCGCTGCACTGGGGCAACGAGTACGACCACGACGTGACCGACGCGCAGCGCGCCGTCGCCGAGGCGCTCGCCGCGGACGCCGGTGCGGTCGATCTGGTGGTCGGCCACCACGCCCACGTGGTCCAGCCCATCTCGCAGGTGGGCGATCTCTGGGTGGTCTGGGGGCTCGGCAACATGCTCTCCAACAACTCGCCCTCGTGCTGCACCACTGCCGCCACCGACGGGCTGCTGGTGAGCGTCACCTTCGCCGACCGGCCCGGCGGCGCCGGTGTGGCCCTGACCGACATCGCCTACACGCCGGTCTGGAACGAGCGAGCCGGGTACCGGGTGCTGCCCGCCGCCGAGGCCGTGGCCGCCGGCGTCGACCCGGCCCTGGCCGCGGCGCTGCGCGCCTCTCACGACCGCACCACGATCGAGGTGCGGGCCCTGCTGGGCGACGATCCACGGCTGCGCCCGACGGCCACCTTGCCGTCGGGCTGAAGGGCTACCCGGTGAAGCGGGGGGCGGCCGTCACCGGAGCGGCGGCCGGCGGCTCGATCAGCCCGGAGCCGACCGCGCAGCTGGTGTCGCCGGCCTCGAAGGTGATCTCGACCAGACCGTCGCCGGAGCGCACGCCCGCTGCGAAGACGGTGCCATCGGGCCCGTGGCCCGAGCCGCCACCGCCGCCGGCCCCGGTCGTGGCGTAGCCAGCACCACCGCCACCGCCGCCGAACCAGCCACCACCACCGCCGCCTCCGCCATCGCCGAAGGACCCGCCGTCGCCGCCGATGCCGGCCGTACCGGCGGTGGGCGCGTCGCCACCGTCTTCGGTGTTCAGGCCCGCGGCACCGCCGGCCGCCGCGCCACCGCCCCCGCCGGTGGCGGTGAAGCCCTCGGTCTCGGCGCCGTCGGCGCCCGCCGTGCCGGAGGTGTCGCCGCCCGCCCCGCCGGCGCCGCCCGGTCGCGGCGGCACCGGGTCGAAC
>JBPPMN010000305.1:0-14080 GCA_051306055.1 Acidimicrobiales bacterium | reverse complement strand
AACACGCCGCCGATGTAGCTGAAGTACTGCTGGAAGAAGCCCTTGTCGAGGTCGAGGTCGGCGATGACCGCGGCCCTGGCGGCCTCGTTGGAGGCCTCAGGGCCGAGGATCACGTTGACGGGGTCGCCGGGCAGCAGCTTGGTGAGGCTGAACGTGAGGAAGCTCACGATCAGCACCACCGCCGCCAGCTTCAGCGCGCGGATGGCGATAGCAGCCAGCCTTGCCATGGTGATCCTCGGCCCTCAGGTGTGCGTGGGTGGGTGGGACGGTTGCGACGCGGGCGGGCTCAGCCGGTGGCGTAGAGCAGCCCGGGCTTGATGGCACCGAGGGAGTTGGGCTCACCGGGAGGCGGCGGACCGACGCGGCTGTCGTCGTAGACGTTGCCGAACAGGTCGTAGGCCGTGGTGATGATCGGCACCTCTTCGGCCGTGATCTCCTGCACCCGGAAGTAGAGCTCCTTGCGCTCCTCCACGTCGGCCGTCTGGCGGGCCTCGTCGAGCAGCTGGTCGACCTCGGGGTTGCTGTAGAAGACCAGGTTGCCGGGGTCGTCGGTGGTGAGGCCGGGACGGATGGCATCGGGCTCGATGAAGTGCGAGCTGCGGAAGCAGGCCGCCTCGTAGTCGCCCTCGCGGGAGAACATGCGGTCGACGAACGCTCCCTGCTCCTGGCTCTCCAGGCTGATGTTCATGCCCACGGCCTCACCCATCTGCTTCACCAGCTGGAGGACCTCGTCGGCCTCCGGGGTGGGGATGCAGATCACGCTGAACTCCAGGCCGCCGAGCTCCTCGACCAGCTCCCGAGCCCGGTCGGGGTCGTGCTGGGGTGTCGTGGCGTCGGGGTTGAAGTAGGGCGAGCTGGTGGCGAAGCCGGAGTACGACACCTCGCGCACGCCGTCGTAGACGCGCTCGTTGATGGCGTCCTTGTCGAGCGCGTAGGCCACCGCCTGGCGGGCCCGCACGTCGTCGAAGGGCGGCTTGTCGCCGTTCATCAGCAGGATGGTGGAGCTCGAGCCGCTGATGCGCTGGGCCGCGAAGCCCCGCTGCTCAGCGGTGAACACGGTGTCGGACACGGCGGTCTGGAAGATGTCGATGTCGCCGGTCTCGAGCGCCGAGAGCCGCTGGTTGGCGTCCGCGATCGGCCGGAAGGTGATCTTGTCGAGGTAGGGCAGCTGGATGCCGTCGTCGTCGGTCTGCCAGTAGTCGGGGTAGGCCTCGAGCACCACCCGGTCGCCGGGGACGTACTCGGCCAGGGTGAACGGACCGGTGCCCACCGGGGCGTTCTTGAAGCCGTCGCCCAGCGCCGCGATGGCGGTGGGGGAGGGCAGGTAGCCGCTGGAGCCAGCCAGGAGGTCGGGGAAGGCCACGCTCGGCGTGTTCAGCGTGAACACGACGTCGAGGCCCTCGGGGCCGTCCGGCATCTCCATCGACTCGATGATCCCGACGCTTCCGGCGCAGGGGCAGGCGGTGACGGGGTCCTTGAGCCGGTCGAAGTGCTTCACGACGGCATCGGCGTTGACGGGGGTGCCGTCGTGGAAGGTGATGCCCTCGCGGAGCGTCATGTTCCACACGGTGAGGTCGTCGGGGTCGGCCGGGTCGAGGCTCTCGGCCAGGTACGGCTCGACGATGCCGTCGACGTAGGTCGTGAGCGGGTCGTAGATGCCGAGGGTGATCACCTTGTCGGCGGGCTGGGCGGCCACGCCCACATCGAGGCTCGACACGTCGGACTCGGTGCCGAAGATGAGCTCGCCACCCTTGACCGGGTTGCGCTCGGGCTCGTCGGACGCGGTGGTGGTGGTGGTGTCGTCGGTACCGGTGGCGTCGTCGGTGCCGCTGGTGGTGTCACCGTCGTCGCTGCCGCAAGCGGCGGCCACGAGGACGAGGCCCAAGAGCAGAGCGATGATTCGGTACCACGGTGCGTGGCCGTGCTTGTTGGTCAAGGTGTCCCCCGTTAGGCGGCGTAGATGCTGGGTGGGCGGGCCCGCGGGCCACTGCCGGTGACGCCGGTCACACCGGTCAGCGGGACCGTAGGAGGCTTGTTGTCACCCTGTCAACAACAGGCGGCGATATCTTGACCCGTGGGTCAGGACATTCCGGAGCAAGGCCGTGAAGTGGTCTACGGGAGCGGACCAGGTTGTTCAGGCGCCGGGGCCCGGGAGGCTGATGGCCCGCTCGTAGAAGCGAGCGTGGCCGAGGACCGAGTCGGCGTAGGCCACGGAGTGGTTGTAGGACAGGTAGGCCCGGTGGAGGGCGCCGTCGCCTCCCAGCCCGCTGCTGGAGGTGCACAGGTAGTCGGCGGCGGCCAGCGTGGCGTCGTAGAGGTTGAACGGCGACATCTCGCCGTCGCCGTTGCCGTCGGCCCGGAACCGGCTCCAGGTCTGCGGGATGAACTGCATCGGGCCGACGGCCCGGTCGTAGAGGGGATCCCCGTCGAGCTCGCCACCATCGGAGTCGGCGATCGCGGCTGTCTCGTTGGTGCCGTTGAGCTGGATCCCGATGATCCGGCGCGAGGTGTCGCCTCGGGGGTCGAGGGTGGCGCCGCCGTAGGTGCCGTGCCGGCCCTCCACCTTCGAGACGCCGGCCAGCGCCCACCACTCCACCCCGCACTGGGGACGGCTGGCGGCGATGGCGGCGGCGGCGCGGTGGTAGGCGTCGAGTGCTACCAGCTGGAAGTCGACGCCGCGCACGGGCGCCAGGACGCGAGCCTCCTCGTAGCGCACGCGCTCTTCGGCCACGGCCCGGCCTTCGGCCTGCTCCTCGGTGACGGCGGCCGGTCGTTCGGTGCCGATGGCAGCCAGCTCGTCGGTCAGCACGGCCTCCTCGGCTGCGGCCGTGGACAGGCCCTCCTCGGTGAGGTCGGCTCGGGCGCGGTAGGCGGCTCGCTCGGCGAGCAGCACGTCGAGCGAGGCCTGGCCCAGCACCTCTCGCCGGTCGGCTTCGTGGATGGCCGGCGTCTCGGAGACCAGGGCCTCCTCCACCCGGGCCACGTCGCCGCCGCCGGTGTAGGCCCGCACCGCCAGCGCGGTGATGGCCGCCTCGACGTCGTCGAGGCGGCTGGCGATGGCGTCGAGCCGGGCCCGGCCGGCGGCCTGCTCGATGCGGAGCTGGTCGAGGCGGGCCCGCACGACCGAGGCGCGGTGGTCGAGCGCGGCTCGGGCGTCACGGGTGGCGGTGTGAGCCGCCTCCACCTCCGCGTAGCGACGGGCCGCCCGATCGAAGGCGGGACCCGACACCTCCACCTCGGCGAGGTCGAGCGACACCTCGGGGAGGCCAGGCAGGGCCGGCGACGGAGGGGACAGGGGAGCGGCCGGCGGAGCGGCGGGGGCGCGCGGCGCCGGCGCTTCGGCTGCCACCACGGCTGGCAGGGCCATGAACGCAGCGATGGCGCCGACGAGCGCAGCCGCGGCGATCGAGCGCCGGGGCCGGGCGCGCGCTGCAGAGGGTCGATCGGAGGGGGGTCGCATCTAGGTGGTGGTGGTGTGGTGCCCCGGGGCCGTCAGGCGATCGGGGCCGAGCGAGGGACGAGTCTGCCCCGAACGGGCGCGCGGGGGAAGCCTTTGGCATGCTGACGCCATGTCCGATCGCGTGTCCATCCAGGTTGATGTCGGCATCGCCGACGTCCGCCTGAACCGTCCCGACAAGCTCAATGCCCTCGATGGCGCCATGTTCCAGGGCATCGTGGAGGCCGGTGAGGCGCTCAAGGCCGACCCCAGCGTGCGGGTGGTGGTGCTGTCGGGCGCAGGCCGGGGCTTCTGCGCCGGCCTCGACTTCGGGAGCTTCCAGGCCATGGCCGGCGGTGGCTCGTCCGAGTCGGCGCCAGCCGATGGCGGCGACGGCGGCTCGTTGGGGGCCATCGGCGACACCGGCGGCCGGATCACCCACCTCGGCCAGCAGGCCTGCTGGGTGTGGCAGGAGCTGGAGGTGCCGGTGGTGGCCGCGATCCACGGCGCGGCGCTGGGCGGGGGGCTCCAGATCGCTCTCGGCGCCGACCTCCGCATCGTGGCTCCCGACGCCAAGCTGTCGGTGCTCGAGGCCCGCTGGGGGCTGATCCCCGACATGACCGGCACCGCCGTGCTGCCTCGCCTCGTCGGCCTCGACGTCGCCAAGGACCTCACCTTCACCGGGCGCATGGTGTCGGGCACCGAGGCCGTGCAGCTCGGGTTGGCCACCCGGCTGGCCGACGACCCCCATGCCGCCGCCATGGAGCTGGCCGCCGACCTCGTCACGAAGAGCCCCGACGCGCTGCGCGAGGCCAAGCGCCTGCTCAACCTGTCGGGCACGCGGCCCATCGCCGAGCAGTTCGCCGACGAGCGGGCCACGATGGGCTCGCTGATCGGCAGCCCGAACCAGGTCGAGGCCACCATGGCGTACTTCGAGCAGCGCCCGCCCCAGTTCACCTGATGGCGGGGTGGCGCGACCGGCCGCCGCGCTCCACCGGGTGGTGGGTGGCGGTGGGGGTCGCCGCCGGCCTCGTGGGCGTGGTGCTCCTCCGCCTGGCCGTTGCGGTGGTCTTCGGCCTCGTGCGCCTGCTGCTCGTCGTCGTGGCCGTGGTCGCCATCTGGTACTTCGTGCGGCGGGCCCAGCGCGGCCTGGGCCGGCGCTGAGCCAGGGCGCTACGGATCGAGCAGCGCCCCCGCGTCCTGCCAGGCGGCCTCGACGCGATCGATCCGCTCGGTGGCCGAGCGTCGGAGCTTGGCCGCCACGGCCGTGACGAGGGCGTTGGCCAGGGCCAGCGTGCCCACGTGGCTGTCGAAGGGGCCCGCGCCCTCTGCCGCCACCACGAACGTCTCCGTGGCCGGGCGGGCCAGCGGCGACAGCACGGAGTCGGTGACGGCCACGACCGCACCGCCCCGGTCGGCCGTGGTGCGGGCGGCGTCGACCACCCATCGCTCGTAGCGGCGGAGGTCGATGGCCAGGAGGACGTCGCCCGGCTCGGTGTGGGCGAGCGCCGCGGCGATCGTGACGGGTGATCCCTCGAGGCGCACGGTGCCCGGTCGCACCAGGGCGAGGTCGTCGGCCAGCACCGCGCCCACGCCGGCCTGGGCTGATCCGGCCAGGACGCGAAGCGTTCGCCGCCGGTCGGCCAGCAGCGCCACCGCCCGGTCGAACGACGCTCGGTCGACGGCGTCGAGGCTGCGGTGCACGTTGTCGGCTTCTCTGGTGGCGGTGGCGGCCAGGACGTCGCCGGGGGCGGTCTCCCGGATGCGCTCCGCGGCCGGGCGGAGCTGGTGGTCGATCCGGGAGCGCACCTCGGCCTGGAGGCCCAGCCAGCCGTCGTAGCCGAGGCGGGCGGCCAGTCGCACGACGGTGGCGCCACTCGTGCCGGCGCGTCGCCCGAGCTGGGCCACGGTCGAGAAGGCGGCGGCGCCTGGATCGGCCAGCACCAGCTCGGCCACGCGACGCTCAGCCGGGGGGAGGTGGTCGGCGTGGGCGGCGATGCGGCTGGCCAGGTCGGGCATGCAACGGATGCTACGGTGCGCTGAGCGCCTGGAACAGACGTTGCAGGCAGAGGGGAGCCCGCCGATGTCCACGTTCCGCTCCACGAACCCGGCCCGTCCCGCCGAGGTGGTGGCCGAGCTTCCCGCCCACAGCGCAGCCGACGTCGACCGGGCCGTCGCCGTCGCCGCCGAAGCCCAGCGCGCCTGGTCCCGTCGCCCGGTGCCCGAGCGAGCCGAGGCCATCGCCGCCGCGGGTGCCGTGCTCACCGATCGCAAGGCGGCGCTGGCCGACCTCGTGAGCCGGGAGGCCGGGAAGGTGGGGATCGAGGCCGGCGGCGAGGTGCAGGAGGCCATCGACATGGCGGCCTTCGTGGCCGGTCAGGGCCGCGCTGCCATGGGCGAGGTGGTCCCCTCGGAGATGCCCGACAAGATGGCCTGGACCACCCGGATCCCGGTGGGCGTGGTGGGGATGATCACCCCCTGGAACTTCCCGGTGGCCATCCCGAGCTGGAAGGTGTTCCCTGCGCTGCTGGCCGGCAACGGGGTCGTCATCAAGCCCTCGGAGCTGGCCCCCGCCTGCGGGATGGCCTTCATCGAGGCGTGCGTGGCCGCCGGCATCCCCGCCGATCTGCTCCAGGTGGTGCACGGCGGAGCCGAGCCGGCAGCCGCGCTGGCCGTCCACCCGGGGGTGGGGGCGGTGTCGTTCACGGGTTCGGTGCCCACCGGCCGCAAGGTGGCCGCCGCTGCCATGGAGGTGGGTCCGAAGCTGGTCAGCCTCGAGCTGGGCGGCAAGAACGCCATGGTGGTGCTCGACGACGCCTCCCTCGAGCTCGTGGTCGACGGTGCCCTCTTCGGTGCCTTCGGGTCGGCCGGGCAGCGCTGCACCTCCACGTCTCGCCTGATCCTGCAGCACGGCATCGCCGCGGAGGTGGTGGAGCGCCTGGTGGCCCGGGCCGAGGAGCTCACCCTGGGCGACCCCACACGACCCGCCACCGACGTCGGGCCGGTGATCACCTCGGAGTCGGCCGACCGCATCGTCGCCATGGTGGAGGCAGCCGTCAGCGAGGGAGCCACGGTGGCCACCGGAGGTCGAGCCCGTCGCGACGTCGACGGGTGCGACGGCGGCACCTTCGTGACCCCCACCGTCCTCACCGGCGTCCAGCCCGGTCACACCATCGCCCGCGAGGAGGTGTTCGGGCCGGTGCTCTCGGTGATCGAGGTCGACGACCTCGACGCCGCCGTCGACGTGGTCAACGGCGTCGACTACGGCCTCTCGGCGGCCGTCTACACGGCCGACATCAACGCCGCCCTCCGTGCCGTCCACGCCATCGACACCGGCATCACCTACGTGAACGCGCCCACCATCGGTGCCGAGATCCCGCTGCCCTTCGGCGGCACCAAGCACACCGGCAACGGGTTCCGCGAGGCCGGCAGCCGGGGGATCGAGCAGTTCAGCCAGGTCAAGACCGTCTACGTCGACTACTCCGGTCGTCTCCAACGGGCCCAGATCGACAACCGGGGGGAGGCCTGATGGCTCCGGTCACGACCGCCCCCGCGACCACCACCGAGGCCTGGCTCGCTCGCTACGACGAAGTGGTGGCCCCGGTGCTGCCGGGCTACTTCGACGTCGTCGCCGACCGCGCCGAGGGCTCGTGGGTGTGGGACGTCGAGGGCCGTCGCTACCTCGACCTCGGCTCCGGCATCGCCGTCACCAACACCGGCCACGGCCATCCCCGGGTGGTCGAGGCCATCCACCGCCAGGCTGACCGGCTGCTCCACACGTCGGTGGTGCTCAAGCACAAGCCCTACATCGAGGCGGCCGAGGCCATCGCGTCGCTGGCGCCGTTCCTCGACCGGCCCCAGGCCTTCCTCTGCAACAGCGGGGCGGAGGCGGTCGACGGCGCGATCAAGCTGGCCCGCCGCACCACCGGGCGGCCCGGCATCGTCGCCTTCCAGCGGGCCTTCCACGGTCGCACCCTGGCCGCCACCACCCTCACCACGGCCAAGGCCAGCTACCAGGAGGGCTACGCGCCCCTCCTCCCCGAGGTGCACCTGGCGCCGTACTGCATCCCCGGCGGCACCGGCGGCCACGCCTCCGAGCCCGACGCGGTGGCGGCTGCGCTCGACGGACTCGACGCCGTGCTGGCTGAGCACGGTCCCACCATCGCCGCGGTGATCGTCGAGCCGGTGCTCGGGGAGGGCGGCTACGTGGTGCCTCCGGTGGCGTGGCTGCAGGGCCTGCGCGACCGCTGCGACCAGCACGGGGCGCTGCTGGTGTTCGACGAGGTGCAGTGCGGCTTCGGCCGCACCGGTCGCCCGTTCGCCGCCGAGACCTTCGGTGTGGCTCCCGACGTGGTGCTCTTCGCCAAGGGCGTGGCGTCGGGCCTTCCCCTCGGCGGGATCCTGGCCGGCGCCGAGCTCATGGCCCGCTGGCCCAACGGCGCCCACGGCTCCACCTTCGGCGGCAACCCGCTGTCGTGCGCGGCGGCGGTGGCCACCGTGGAGGTGCTGCGCGACGAGCACCTCTGCGAGCGCGCCGTCGCCCTCGGCGACCGTGCCCGCGACCGCCTCCGGGGCCTGGCCACCGATGCCATCGTGGAGGTGCGCGGGGTGGGGGCCATGATCGGCGTCGAGCTGCGCGACAAGGCCACGGCTGAGTCCGTGCAGGCCCGGTGCCTGGCCGACGGCGTCCTGGTCCTCACCTGTGGTCCGAAGGGCAACGTCCTGCGCCTCATCCCCCCGCTGACCATGACCGACGACGAGCTCGACCACGGCCTCCAGATCCTCGAACGAGCTCTCACCAGCTGACCCCCCGGTCAACGCCAGGTGCGGAGGGCTTGCTTGTGGAGCTTGCCGGTGCCGGTCTTGGGGAGCTCGTCGAGGACGATCACCTCGCGTGGGGCCTTGAAGGCGGCGAGGCGGGCCCGCACCCAGGCGATGAGCTCCTCGGGGGTGGCCACCTGGCCCGGGACCAGCGCCACGAAGGCCCGCGGGACCTCTCCCCAGCGCTCGTCGGCCATGGCCACCACGGCGGCCTCGCGGACCGCTGGGTGGGCCTCGAGGGCGTGCTGCACCTCCACCGAGGCGATGTTCTCGCCGCCCGACACGATCAGGTCCTTGGCCCGATCCACGATCGTGAGGTAGCCGTCGGGGTCGACCACGGCCAGGTCGCCGGTGCGCAGCCACCCGCCGCGCAGCACCTCGGCCGTGGCCTCCGGGGCGCCGAGGTAGCCGGCCATCACGTGGTTGGAGCGGGCGCACACCTCGCCGATGGTGGCGGCGTCCCAGGGCACCTCCACGTCGTCGAGGCCGAGCACGCGCACATCGACGCCAAGGATGGGGAGGCCGGTGGTGGCCCGCTGCTCCGGGGTGCTGGGCGCGCCCGGCTTGGGGAGGCTGCGGGTGAGGGTGGGGCCCGACTCGGTCATGCCGTAGCCGCAGATGGCCTGGCAGCCGAGGGCGGCCTCCACCTCGGCCAGGAGGGCGGCACTCGACGGAGCTCCGCCGATCGAGATCTGGCGCAGGCTCGACACGTCGCGCTCACCCAGCGACGGGTGGTCGAGCACGAGGCGGGCCATGGCCGGCACCAGGAACAGCCGGGTGACGCCGTGGGCCTCCACGAGGCGCAGCACCTCGCCGGCGTCGAAGCGGGGGAGCAGCACGTGGACGCCACCGAGGCCGGTGACGTAGTGCGGGGTGCCCCAGCCGTTCACGTGGAAGAGCGGGATGGTGTGCAGCACCACGTCGTCGCCGGTGAGGCCCATCGTCAGGGCGCTGTGCACGGCGTGGAGGTAGAGGCCGCGATGGGTGAGGAGCGCTCCTTTGGGGAGGCCGGTGGAGCCGGAGGTGTAGAAGAGCTCCGCGGGCGCCCGCTCGTCGACGGGCGGGGGCTCGACCGGCGTGGACGGCTGGCGGGCGAGGAGCGCCTCGTGCTCGTCGCCGAGCACCAGGGTGCGCACAGGGTGGCCGGGGTCGGCGTGATCGGGGTGGCGGAAGAGGAGCACCGCGCCGCTGTCGTCGAGGATCGTCCGCAGCTCGGCCGGCGCGAGGCGGATGTTGAGGGGCAGGAGCACACCGCCCGCCAGCAGCACCCCGTAGTAGGCCTCGAGGAGCTCGTGGGTGTTGCCGCACAACCAGGCCACCACCTGGCCGGGCGCCACCTCCAGCTCGGTGCGCAGGGCATGGCCCAGGCGGTGGCAGCGCTCGGCGTACTCGGCGTAGGTCCAGCTCCGGTCGCCGTCGTGCACCCCCAGCCGGCCCGGGAACAGGCGGCGGGCCCGCTCGAGCAGGTCGAGCGGCGTCAGCGGCACCTCCATCAGCAGCCCGGGACCCGGTCCGCTCGGATCCCTACTCGAACCACTGGCCCCGCTCCACGAGGAGGTCCTTCAGCACCTGGGGCCGGTCGGTCATGATGCCGTCGACCCCCAGGTCGAGCAGGCGGGCCATCTCGGCGCGATCGTCGATCGTCCACACGTGCACCTGCACACCGCGATCGTGGGCGGCCCGCACCAGGCGCTCGGTGACCAGCGGCACCCGCCCCTGCTTCGGGGGCAGCTGGGCGCAGGGGGAAGTGATCCCGCCGCTCCCCGGGCCGCCTCGGGAGGCGGAGACCAGCCGGGCCGCCTCCTTGGGGCCCATCGAGGTGCACAGGCCTGGGCCGGTGGCGGTGCGCACGGTGGCCAGCCGACGGTCGCTGAAGGCGCCGACGCACACCCGATCGACTGCCCCGGTACGACGGATGACCTCGGCCAGGGGCAGGGCCGAGGCGTCGTGCTTGGGGTCGATGTTGACGCGGGCGTCGGGGAAGGCGCCGAGCAGGTCCTCGAAGAGGGGGATGGGCTCCCGGCCGTCGACCCGGGCCTTGCTCACCTCCGCCCACGGGAGGTCGGCAATGGCGCCTGAGCGGTCGGTGACGCGGTCGAGGCGGTCGTCGTGGAAGGCCACCAGCACGCCGTCGGCGGTGAGGTGCACGTCGGTCTCGAGGTAGCGGTAGCCCAGGCCCACGGCGTGCTCGAAGGCCGGCATGGTGTTCTCCGGGGCTTCGCTGGCACCGCCGCGATGAGCGAAGGGGATCGGGCCCGGCCAGTCGAGGAACGGGTAGGCGGCGTTGGCGGGCACGCCCGGAGGGTAGACGCCGGTCCGCACCGAACCGAGGCAGAGCGCCCTGGACGACGGCTGGACTAGGGGAGACGCTGAGCGGGCACACAGGGCGACGGCACGGACGAGCCGCGCCATGGAAGAGGTGGGCACCGGAATGGCATCTTCACTGCGACCGAAGCACCTGGGCCGCTACGCGTCGCTCGGCGCGCTGCTGGTGAAGCACCGTGGCGAGGTCACCCTCCCGGACGGCGATCTCGCGGGGCCACCGGTGGAACCAGGGGAGGACACGGCGTCGGCGGAGGACGCTCGCCAGCTCGTCGACGACCTCGAGTCGATGGGACCCACCTTCGTGAAGCTGGGTCAGCTCCTGTCCACTCGCGCCGACCTCCTGCCGCCCGTGTACCTCGACGCGCTCAGCCGCCTCCAGGACGACGTGGCACCGTTCCCGTTCGAGGAGGTCGAGGAGATCGTGGAGGCGGAGGTCGGCACCCGCATCTCGAAGGCCTTCACGTCGTTCGACCACGAGCCCATGGCCTCGGCGTCGCTGGGCCAGGTCCACCGGGCGGTGCTGCGCGACGGCCGACCGGTGGCGGTCAAGGTGCAGCGCCGCGGCATCCGTCGTCAGGTCGTGGAGGACATGGAGGTGATCGAGGAGCTGGCCGGGTTCGTCGACGAGCACACCCGCACCGGCGACCGCCTCGGCTTCGCGGGCATGGCGGCCGAGTTCCGGCGCTCCCTGATGGCCGAGCTCGACTACCGGCGGGAGGCCGACAACCTCCGCCTGCTGGGCCAGCAGCTGGCCGGTCACGAGCGCATCGTGGTGCCACAGCCGATCGACGACTACACGACCACGACCGTGCTCACCATGGAGCTGGTGGAGGGCCGCAACGTGGGCGGGCTGGGCCCGCTGGCCCAGATGGAGCTCGACGGCCGGATCCTGGCCGAGCAGCTCTTCCACGCCTACCTCGACCAGATCCTGGTGCACGGCTTCGTCCACGCCGACCCCCACCCGGGCAACGTGCTGCTGACCGACGACGGCGACCTCGCGCTGATCGACCTCGGCATGGTGGTGCGGGTGGCGCCAGAGCTCCAGGACCAGCTCCTCCGCCTCCTGGCCTCGGTGAGCGAAGGGCAGGGCGCCGACGCCGCCGAGGTGCTGGTGGCCATGGGCACGAAGGGCCCCGACTTCGACGCCGACCGCTACCACCAGGCCATCGCCGAGCTCGTCTCGGGCCACCAGCACGTGACCGTCGGGCAGCTCCAGGCCGGTGCGGTGGTGGGCGAGCTGGCCCGGGCGGCCGCCGCCTGTGGGCTTCGTCCGCCGGTGGAGATGACCCTGATCGGCAAGGCGCTGCTCAACCTCGATCAGGTGGCGCAGATCCTCGATCCCGACTTCGACCCCAACGAGGCCATCCGCCAGCACACGGCCGAGATCCTGCGCGACAACCTCCTCGGCAGTGCCTCGCCGGCCAACCTGATCAGCTCCGCCATGGACGCGCGCGAGTTCGCCAGCCGCTTCCCCGGCCGAGTCAACAAGGTGATGGACGCGCTGGCCGAGGGCGAGATGACCCTCAACGTGAAGGGCATCGACGAGGCCGAGCTGATGCGCGGCATCCAGAAGCTGGCCAACCGGGTGACGGCCGGCCTGGTCATCGCCGCCCTCATCGTGGGTGCGGCGATGGTGATGCGCATCGAGACCGACGCCGAGCTGTTCGGCTACCCGGCGCTGGCCGTGGTGCTGTTCCTGGTCGCCTCGGTGCTGGGCCTCGCCCTGGTGGCCACCAGCCTCTGGAACGACCTCCCGCAGCGCCGCCGCCGGGACCGCCCCCGCTGAGGGTTCGGGGCGACTAGATCGTGCGACCGGCGTCGGCCCAGTACTCGTCCTTGAGGAGGCGCTTGTAGAGCTTGCCGGTGGGGTGGCGGGGCAGCTCGGGCCGGAAGTCGACCGAGCGGGGGCACTTCACGTCGGCGAGGTGCTCCTTGCAGTAGGCGATCAGCTCGCGCTCCAGCTCGGTTCCCGCGTCGGCCGGGTCGATGGGCTCCACGACGGCCTTCACCTCTTCGCCGAAGTCGTCGTTGGGGACGCCGAAGACGGCCACGTCGGCCACCTTCGGGTGCAGGGCCAGCACGTTCTCCGCCTCCTGCGGGTACACGTTCACCCCACCGGTGATGATCATGTAGGCCTTGCGGTCGGTGAGGTACAGGAAGCCGTCGTCGTCGACGTAGCCCACGTCGCCCAGGGTGGACCAGCCCCGCCCCTTCGGGTCGCGCGAGTCCTGGGTCTTGTCGGGGTCGTTGTGGTACTCGAACGTGGACGCGGCCTCGCCCTCGAAGTACACCGTGCCCGACTCGCCGGTGGGCACCTCCTCGCCGTCGTCGCCCACGATGTGGATGGTGCCGATGAGCGCCTTGCCCACGGTGCCGCGGTGGGCCAGCCAGTCGTCGCTGTTGCAGTAGACGAAGCCGTTGCCCTCGGTGCCGGCGTAGTACTCGTGGATGATCGGGCCGAACCACGCGATCATCTGGGCCTTCACCTCGGCCGGGCAGGGTGCCGCAGCGTGCACGATGGCGCCCAGCGACGACACGTCGTAGCGGGTGCGCACCTCGTCGGGGAGCTTGAGCATCCGGATGAACATGGTGGGCACCACCTGGCTGAAGGTGATGCGGTGCTGCTCCACCAGCGCCAGGTACTGCTCGGGATCGAAGTGCTCCATCACCACCACGGTGCCGCCGGTGCGCTGCACGGCCCGGCAGAAGCGCAGCGGGGCGGCGTGGTAGAGCGGGGCGGGGGACAGGTACATGGTGGACTCGTCGGCCCCGAAGAGCAGCTGGCCGAGCGTGGTGACGCCGTCGGCGCCCTCCCCGAGCGGAGCGTCGGGCAGCGCCACCTTCACGCCCTTGGGACGCCCCGTGGTGCCCGAGCTGTAGAGCATGTCGGTGCCCTCGACCCGCCCCTCCAACGGTTCGGCCGACTGCCCGGCGATGGCGGCCTCGTAGGGGTCGAAGCCGTCGATCACCCCGTCGACCATCAGGCGCACCTTCACGCCAGGCATCTGGTCGGCCAGCTCGGCCGCCTGGTCGGCCTTGTAGGCGGAGGTGATGAAGGCCTGGGCACCGCAGTCGTCGAGGATGTAGGCCATCTCCTCGGTGGTGAGCCGGGAGCTCATGGCCGTGTAGTAGAGGCCGGCGTAGTGCGCCCCCCAGATCACCGGGAGGAAGCGGGCGCTGTTCTCGAGGCAGAGGGCGACGTGGTCCCCCTGCTGGAGCCCGGTCGCCCGGAGGACGTGCGAGAGCCGGTTGGCCTCGGCGTCGAGCTCGGCGTACGTGACCACCTCTCCCGTGGTCGCCATCACCACCGCGGGTCGGTCGGGGGCGGTGGCGGCGAAGTCTCCGGGGAACATGGCGGCAAGGTAGCCGCCGATACCGTGGACGCGTGCCCGACGATCCGACCCAGCGCTTCGCGGCGCTGGCGGCCGGGCCCACCGACGCGTGGCCCGTCGACGAGGCGCTGCTGCTCGTCGCCGCCCACGCCCATCCGGACCTCGA
>JBPPMN010000254.1:0-18476 GCA_051306055.1 Acidimicrobiales bacterium | reverse complement strand
ACCAACCCGACGAACCTCGTTCCGGTAGCCGTCCTCGACGACGACCAGGACGTGCGCGGGCGACTCGCGCTGCAGCTGGGTGAACGGGCGGCACCAGTGGAGTCGGTCGCCAGCCTCGAGCAGATGCTCGTGGGGGCACCGCACGTGCTCGTGCTGGGCCCGTCCTTCGCCAACCCGGCCTCTCTGGCCGAGATCAACGGCACCCTGCAGGCCCACCGGGAGATCGGCACCATCCTCATCGCCGAGGAGCTGTCCACCGACCTGCTCCAGACCGCCCTGCGCTCTGGCGTGAAGGACGTGCTGGCCGCGCCGGTCGACACCGACCAGCTGGTGGCGGCGGTCGACCGCGTCACCGCCGCCCTCGACCTCGGCTCCCTGGCGCAGGTCGCCAGCACCACCTCATCGGCTCCCGCCGGGGCCGTCCCCGGCGAGCAGGGGAAGGTGGTCACGGTCTTCTCCACGAAGGGCGGCGCTGGCAAGTCGATGCTGGCCGCCAACCTCGCCGTGATCCTGGCCAAGCGCAGCGACAAGCCTGTGGTGCTGGTCGACGCCGACCTCCAGTTCGGCGACGTCGCCGTGATGCTCAAGCTGGCGCCCCAGCACACCATCGTCGACGCCGTCGGCTCGCTCGACCGCCTCGATGCCACCCTGCTGCAGCAGTTCCTCATGCGCCACGAGCCGTCGGGGCTGCTCATCCTCCCGGCGCCGCTCGAGCCGTCCTTCGCCGACCAGATCAGCGCCGCCGAGATGGTCAAGATCGTGGAGCTGCTGCGCACGTTCTGCTCGTTCGTGGTGATCGACACCCCCGCCTACTTCAACGAGGTGGTGCTGGGCCTGATCGAGGAGAGCGACGAGGTGCTCCTCATCGCCGGGATGGACATCCCCAACATCAAGAACGTCAAGATCGGCCTCCAGACGCTGCGGCTGCTCAATGTGCCGATGACCAAGCTCCACCTCGTGCTCAACCGCGCCAACTCCAAGGTGAAGCTCGACGTGAGCGAGGTGGAGCGCACGCTCCAGATCAAGGCGGAGTCGCTGATCCCCAGCGACGTCGTCGTGCCCCAGTCGGTCAACAAGGGCACCCCCGTGGTGCTCGACTCACCCAAGTCGGGTGTGGCCAAGTCCATCGAGCAGCTGGCCAACATGTTCCTCGCCGCCGACGACTCCGGCCGTCGGCGACGCTGAGTGAGTGAAGGGAAGGGCGGATGAGCCTCTACAAGCGCCTGCATGAGGTGCAGCAGGGCCCGGCGGGGGCCAGTCCGAGTCGACGCGATCCCGTGCTCGACGAGCTGCGCCAGCGGATCCACCACCACCTGATCGACGAGCTCGGCCCGATCCTCTACGACAAGCGCCTGTCCGAGGACGACCTGCGCCGTCGCGTCCACGAGCAGCTGCACGCCGCCCTGGCCCAGGAGCGGGCCCCGCTGTCGGCCGCCGACAAGGCACAGCTGATCCAGGACGTCTCCGACGACATCCTCGGCTACGGCCCCATCGACCGCCTCCTGAAGGACGAGGAGGTCACCGAGGTGATGGTGAACGGGCCGGAGTCGGTCTACGTGGAGCGGGCAGGCCGCATCGAGAAGACGGCCGCCAGCTTCGTCGACGACACGCACCTGCGCCGCATCATCGACAAGATCGTGAGCCAGGTCGGTCGCCGCATCGACGAGGCCGTGCCCATGGTCGACGCCCGCCTGCCCGACGGCTCTCGCGTCAACGCCGTGATCCACCCGCTGGCCGTGGGCGGCCCCTTCCTCACCATCCGGAAGTTCTCCAAGGACCCCTTCCAGATCGACGACCTGATCCGCTTCGGCACCCTCAACGCCCACGCCGCCCGCTTCCTGCAGGCCTGCGTGGTGGGCCGCCTCAACGTGATCGTCTCCGGTGGCACCGGCACCGGCAAGACCACCACCTTGAACGTGCTGTCGTCGTTCATCCCCACTGACGAGCGCATCGTCACGGTGGAGGACGCCAAGGAGCTCCAGCTCCACCAGGACCACGTGCTGGCCATGGAGGCCCGCCCACCGAACATCGAGGGCAAGGGCCAGGTCACGATCCGCGACCTCGTGCGCAACTGCCTCCGCATGCGACCCGACCGCGTCGTGGTGGGGGAGTGCCGTGGCGGTGAGGCCCTCGACATGCTCCAGGCCATGAACACCGGTCACGACGGCTCGATCACCACCATCCACTCCAACAGCCCGCGCGACACGCTGGCCCGCATCGAGACGATGACCCTCATGGCCGGTTACGACCTGCCGGTGCGGGCCATCCGCGAACAGATGGCCTCGGCCCTCGACCTCGTCGTGCACCTCACCCGCCTGCGCGACGGCACCCGTCGCATCACCCACATCACCGAGGTGCAGGGCATGGAGGGCGACGTCATCACGCTGCAAGACGTCTTCCTGTTCGACTTCGGCATGGGCATCGACGAGCACGGCAAGTTCAAGGGCCACCTCAAGGCCACCGGGGTGCGCCCGAAGTTCGCCGAGAAGCTGGCCGATCTGGGCATCCGGCTCGGCCCCGAGGTGTTCCAGCCGGAGCCCTTCGCCCGCCGGTCCCAAGGGGCCGGCTGATGCGCCGCCTCGTCGCCACCCTGGCGACGGCGCTGGTGGCGCTGGTGGGGCTCCTCGTGGGGGTGGTCCCGGCAGCCGGCCAGGACTCGCCGGCCCTCGGCGTCCGCGACATCGACGCCACCGACCAGGACGCCGTGGAGGTCACCTTCTTCTACGCCGGCGATCGGGCTGACCTCACCGGGCTCACGGTGCGCGAGGGCGGCGACCAGGTGGAGTCCACCACCGCCGTGCCGCTCGACGACCAGGAGACGCTCGGCGTCGTGCTGGTGATCGACGCCTCCGGCTCCATGGAGGAGGGCGCCCTCATCGAGCGGGTGAAGGAGGCGGCCTCCGCCTTCGTCGCCACCAAGGCCCCCACCGACCAGATCGCCGTGGTGTCGTTCGCCCGCGAGGTGCGGGTGGAGCAGGACTTCACCACCGACGTCGATCTGCTCAACGAAGCCATCGAGGGCATCGCCCTCACCGACGACACGTCGCTCTACGACGGCATCATCCGTGCCTCCGCGCTGTTCGCCGACACCACGCTGCAGCCCAACCTGGTGGTGTTCTCCGACGGCGGCGACACCACCTCCGCCGGCAGCCGCGACCAGGCTCAGGCCTCGGTGGAGCGCATCGGCGGCGCCCTGTTCGCAGTGGGCGTCGACAACCCTGGCTTCGCCGGGCTGGCCGACATCGCCGGTGCCTCCGGTGGCACCTCCGCCGTGGCCGACTCCGCCGACGTCGGCGGCCTGTTCGAGGCCGTGCAGGCCACGTTGCGCAAGCAGTACGTGGTCACGTTCGAGTCGCGACTGGAGCAGGGCACGGCCGAGATCCAGCTCACCGTCGGCGGCGACTCCGCCACCGCCGAGATGGTGGCCGGCAGCGCCCAGGAGGGCGCGGCCTCGGTGCAGCCCCAGGTGGTGGCCAAGCCCTCCGGGCCCGGCGTCTTCCGGTCGTCCACCGGCCTCCTCATCGGCCTGGGCCTGCTCGCCGCAGCCATCGTGGCCGCCGTGTACAGCGTGGGCAGCTCCTTCTTCGGCAGCGACAACAGCCTGGGCTCGGTGCTGAGCCCGTACTCCGAGGGCTACGTGGCCGCTGGCGACGGCGACGGCGACGATGGCGGCGACGGCAGGGGGCAGCAGTACGCGCAGACCGCCCTCCTGCAGCGAGCCGTGCAGGCCACCGGCGACTTCGCGCAGCGCCAGGGCTTCCTCACCAAGATCGAGGGCATGCTGGAGCGGGCCAACCTGCCGCTGCGCCCACCGGAGGCCCTGTTCTTCTACGCCATCGGCGTGGTGCTCACGGCGCTCGTGCTGCTGGTCGTCGTCGAGGCCTCGGTGGTCGCCCTCATCGGCATCGTGCTCGTGGCGCTGGTGCCGCCGGGGATCCTGTCGTACCTCGCCAACCGCCGTCGGAAGCAGTTCGACAGCCTGCTGCCCGACACGCTCCAGCTGCTGGCCAGCACGCTGCGGGCCGGCTACTCGCTGATGCAGGGTGTCGAGGCGGTGTCGCAGGAGGTCTCCGAGCCCATGGGCCGCGAGCTGCGCAGAGTCGTCACCGAAGCCCGGCTCGGCCGCCCCCTCGAGGAGTCCCTGAAGGGCATCGCCGAGCGCATGGAGTCGGGCGACTTCGCCTGGGCCGTGATGGCCATCGGCATCCAGCGCGAGGTCGGTGGCAACCTGGCCGAGCTGCTGGTGACCGTGGCCGACACCATGACGGAGCGCGAGCGCCTGCGTCGCGACGTCAACGCCCTCACTGCAGAGGGCAAGATCAGCGCCATCGTGCTGGGCATCCTGCCCCTGGGTCTGGGGTTCTTCATCTACACCCTCAACCCCGGCTACATGGACCCGCTGTTCGAGGAGACCGTCGGCCAGATCATGTTGGGCGGAGCCCTGTTGCTGGCCTTCTTCGGGTTCTGGTGGATGAAGAAGACGATCGAGATCGACATCTGATGGGCTGCGCTGCCGATGGCCGAGGAGGTCCGCCATGTTGATGGTCGCCGTCGTGGGGCTGGGCGCCGCCATCGGCCTCGCCCTGTTCGCCGTGTTGATCCAGGCCGAGGACAAGGCGGTGGTGCGTGCCTCGTTGCGCCAGCTCGACGACTACGAGGTGGAGTCGGTCCGCGAGAAGGAGCTCCTGGTCCCCCTGAAGGACCGGGCCCTCGCCCCGGTGCTCAGCGGGCTGACGGGGCTGGGCAAGCGGTTCACCCCGGTGGGCTACGTCGACCAGGTGAAGGCGAAGCTCACGACCGCAGGGAAGGGCGACCAGGACTCGGTCGACCGCTTCCTGGCGGTGCGGGTGCTCACGGTGGTGGCCGCGCCCATCGCGGCCTACTTCGCGTTTCAATACTCCCCCGTCGGTGGCCTCGGGCAGCTCATGCTCACTGGTCTGGTGCTGCTCGTGTTCCTCATGGGCCCCGATGCTGTCCTCAACCGTCAGGTGGAGGCTCGACAGCTGGAGATCCGCAGCCGCCTCCCCGACGTCATGGATCTGCTCGTGATCAGCGTCGAGGCGGGCCTGGGCTTCGAGCAGGCGCTCGACCGCACCGTCTCTGCCGTGCCCGGGCCACTCACCGAGGAGTTCTCGCGCATGCTCGGCGAGGTGCGGGCAGGTTCCTCGCGCTCCGATGCCATGCGAGCCCTCGACGCTCGAACGAACGTGCCCGAGATCCGGTCGTTCGTCCTGGCCATCCTGCAGGCCGACACCTTCGGCGTGTCGATCGGCCGGGTGCTGCGGGCTCAGGCCGACGAGATGCGCATCAAGCGCCGCCAGCTGGCCCAGGAGCGAGCCCAGAAGGCCCCGGTGAAGATGCTCATCCCGATGGTCTTCTGCATCTTTCCGGCCCTGTTCGTGATCGTGCTCGGGCCGGCTGGGATCAGCATCTCCCAGAACTTCTGACCGCAGTGCCCGAGGCTCGTCGTCCGTCGCCGGCGCGCTCGACGGGGCCCACCATCGGGCTGCTGCTCGGCGGCTTCGTCGGCGCGATCGCTCTGGCCATCGGTCTGCGACCCCTCAGCGACAACTCCTTCCTCACCCATCTGGCCACCGGCCGCCTGATCCTGGCCGACGGCTCGGTGCCGGGCCGCGATCCCTACACCTTCACTGCCTTCGGCGAGCCCTGGGTGGTGCAGAGCTGGTTGGCATCCGTGCTGTACGCCTCCGCCGAGCGCCTCGGTGGCCTCGACGGCGTGCGGGTCGTGATGGGCCTGCAGGCTCTGGCCGTCGCGGTGCTGGGGTGGCGGCTCCTGCGACCAGCCAGCGGTGCGGTGGCTCGCCTCGGTGTGGCCGGTCTCGTCCTGACCGTGGGGGCGGGACAGTGGTCGGGGCGCCCGCTGATGCTCGGCCTGGCCGCCTTCGCGCTCACCGTGCTCGTCACCGAGGAGCGGCTCGACCCCCGCTGGCTGATCCCACTCGGGTGGCTGTGGGCGAACACCCACGGATCCTTCCCCCTCGGCCTGGCCTACCTCGCGGTGGTGGCCGTCGCCGACCGGTTCGAGCGGCTTCCCACGCGGGCCTCGCTGGTGGCATTGGGCTGCCTGGCTGGTGGTGTCGTCCTCGGTGCGGTCGGGCCTCTCGGGCCACAGCTGCTGCTCTTCCCGATCGATCTGGTCCGCCAGCAAGACCTGCTGAGCACGGTGGTGGAATGGCGCCCGCCGACCTTCGACGACTTGAGCCAGCGTGCGTTCCTCGTCCAAGTGGTGCTCGCCATCGTGCTGCTGGCTCGACGTCCCCGCCAGCGCGATGCCCTGGTCCTCGCCGTCTTCACCGCCGCTGCCTTGCTCGGCGCCCGCAACATCGTCGTGGCATCGATTGCGCTCTTGCCCGGCATGGCGCGAGGCCTGGTCGGTGTCGGATCGTTGCGGTGGGACGCTCGGCCGTCGATGGCGCGAGGCCTGGTGGCGGTGATCGCGGCGCTCGCCAGCGTGGTGACGATCGGGCGGCTCCAGCAGCGTGACCTCACCCTCGAGCGCTATCCGGTCCCAGTCCTCGGCTACCTGGAGGCCAACGGCGTGAACACGTCAGTGCAGCGCATGGCTGCGCCTGACATCGTCGGAAACCTGCAGGGGTACATCTACGGCCCAGAGCGCCGCGTGTTCTACGACGACCGCTTCGACATGTTCCCGATGCCGGTCTCGGAAGCCCACCTGGCACTGGTCTATGCGGAGCCCGACCTGTTCGAGCACCTCGACGAGCTCGAGATCGACCTCGTGACAGTGCCGAGAGAGGCCCCTGCTGGACAGGTGCTGCGAGCAGACCCTGCCTGGCGGACGCTCTTCCTCGATGAGGACTGGTCGCTCAGCTGCCGGCGGGGCGCTTCGTTGGGCGAGGCCCTCGGCACCTGCTGAGACCAACAGCGCCGGGCGTGCCCACGGTCCGGTTGGCGGCGAGGGGCCTGGACGCGAAGAAGGGGCGGGCCTGAGGGCCCGCCCCTTCATCAAGCCCTGACGGACTAGTTGATGGCGCCGCCGGTGCTGCTGAAGCTGGTCGACGCACCCTCGCCGAGGATCGTGATGGCCACGATGCAGACGACGGCGATGAGGGCCACGAGGAGGGCGTACTCCACGAGCGAGGCGCCACGCTCGGTGTCGGAGAAGCGGGCCTTGAGCCAGGTGCTGAGGAACTCGTAGGTGCTGATCATGATGTTGTTTGCTCCCTAGGGTGATGGTGCCCCCGGTCACCCGGGTGCGGCTTCCTGTCCTGATGAGTATCGGCGGTGATGACCAGCACTTGAATAGGCCATGTGGACCATTCGTGTCATACCAGGTCAGGGCCGGTTTTCAGGTGAGCCGCACGATCCCCATGCGCACCGCCTGCAGCACGGCCTGTGTGCGGTCGCGAGCGTCGAGCTTCTGGTAGATCGAGGCCAGGTGGTTCTTCACCGTCTTCTGGCTGATGAAGAGCTGCTCGGCCACCTCAGGGGTGGAGCAGCCATCAGCGATCAGCTGGAGCACCTCTTCCTCGCGCTTGGTGATCACCCGGTCTTCCTCAGCAGGGCTGGGCACCGCCAGGCGCCGGACCTCGTCGAGCATGGTGGCGGCCAGCTGCGCCGAGAGGGCGGTGTCGCCCTCGGCGGCCATGCGCACGGCATCGGCCACCTCGTCGGTGGAGCAGTCCTTCACGAGGTAGCCGGAGGCACCGGAGCGCAGCGCCTCGGCCAGCACCTCCTTGTCGGCGTGCATGGTGAGCATGATCACCTGCGTGGCGGTGTCGGTGGCCCGGATCAGGCGGGTGGCCTCCACGCCGTCCATCTCCGGCATCGACACGTCCATCAGCACGACGTCGGGCTGGAGCTCGGCGGCCAGGCGCACGGCCTCCTCACCGTTGTCGGCCTCGCCCACCACCTCGAAGCCCTCCTCGACCATCGAGCGGCGCAGGCCCTCGCGGAGCATCCGATGGTCGTCGGCCAGCAGCAACCGGATCGTCAACGAGTCCCTCCCTCTCTGAGCCGGCCCGTCACCGAGCGCCGACGGTGCAGCGTACCCGCGTGCCCTTTCCCACATCGGACTCCACCACCAGGGTGGCGCCGATGCTGGCCGCCCGCTCCCGCATCCCGAGCAGCCCGTAGGAATCGAGGCGACCGGCTCGGCCTACGGGGAAGCCCACGCCGTCGTCGGCCACCTCGAGACGACCGTTGTTGCCGTCGCAGCGCCACGAGATGGTGACCTGTGTGGCGCCCGCGTGGCGCTCCACGTTGGTGACCGCCTCCTGAGCGATGCGCCAGAGCTCGCGCTCCTGGAGGATGGGCAGCCGTCCGCTCTCCTGGGCCCGCAGGTGGGCCACCAGGCCGCTGCGGTCTCGCACCCGGTCGAGGAAGGCTTCGAGCGTGGAGGAGAGGCTCTGGGCCTCGGTGACGTCGGTGCGGAGGTCGTAGAGCGTGTCGCGCACCTCGCCGATCACACCTCGCACGTCGCCGCGGAGCTGGTCGAGCGCAGGGGCCACGTCGCCGCCGGTGGCGACGTTCTTCACGATGCGGTCGAGCTCGAAGGCCAGGTAGGCGAGTGACTGTCCGATGCGGTCGTGGAGGTCGCGGGCGATGCGGGTGCGCTCCTCGTCGGCCCCCACGGTACGGAGGCGTCCGAACCAGCGGGCGTTGTCGAGGGCCAGGGCGGCGGGCTCCACGAAGCCAGCCATCAGCTCGACGTCGCGCGAGGAGAAGTGGTGGCTCTCGGTGTGCTCGACGCAGACGAGCCCGATCATGGAGCCCCGGGCGGGGAGCACGGCGTAGAGGCCGGAGGCGGCGCTCGGGGAGAGGCCGGGCCCGCCGGCGGCCAGGAGGTTCTGCTCGCTCACCAGGCTGCGCATCCGCACCGCCCGAGCGAGCGCACGGGGAAGGTCGGCGGTTGCGAACTGGGTGGGGGGCCGCCCACCGTCGCGTCGCAGCACGTGCCAGCGCTGGTCGGTGTCTTCGAGGATCAGGATGGCGGCGCTCCCGTAGTCGAAGAGCTCTTGCATCTGCGCCATGGTGGTGTCGAGCACCTCGTCGAGGTCGAGCGACGCCGGCAGTGTCTGGGTGACCTGGTGCAGTTGGTAGAGGAGGGTGTTGGCGTCGGAGAGCCGGCCGAGCCGGTCGAGGGCCAGGATCTGGCGCTGGTCGGCTTCCCCGGAGATCCGGCGGGCATAGCCGGCCACCAGAGCCACCAGGAGCACCTCCACCGACCACTGCACCATGCCCCGCTGGTCCTCCGGGGTGAAGGTGGGTTCGAGGGCGTAGGGGATGCTCACGGCCAGGATGGCGGCCGTCGCGATGCGCACCGCAAAGCCGAAGCCACGAGCGAATCCGGCCACCGCCACGGCTGCCAGCAGGTAGAACGCCACCGGGGAGGCCCAGTAGCCGGTGGCGGTCAGTGCCAGCACTGTCACGCCCACCTCGCCGAGCACGAGGAGCATGCCGCGCAGCTCGTCGCCGTAGCGCAGCGGGCGGGCGGTGCGGAAGGCGGTGTAGGCCACCATGGCCACGCAGGCCAGGAGCAAGACCAGGTCGTCGGCGAGCTGACCGCCGGCCAGGGCTAGGGCCAGGGCCACTGCCGCGGTGCCCCAGCGGACGACCAGGATGGCCTGGTTGAACGGCGCGAGGGAGTCGACCTGGACCGTCGCGGTCGGAGTGGCCTCCGGTGTCAGCCGAAGGCGCCGCCGATGTCCGAGGCCGCCGGACCCAGAAGCACCACGAAGATCGCCGGGAAGATGAACAGCACCAGCGGGAAGAGGATCTTCACCGGGAGCTTGGCCGCCTTCTCTCGCGCCCACTGCTGGCGTTTCGAGCGCATCTCGACCGCGAGGGTCTTGAGCACCCGTCCCACCGGCATGCCCAGGGCGTCGGCTTGGGTCAGCGTCAGCACGAAGTTCGATAGCTCTGGCACCTCCGTGCGCTTCTTCAGGTTGTAGAGGGCCTCCCGCCGCGGGAGGCCCAGCTCCATCTCTCGCAGCGTACGCGCGAACTCGTCGGCCAACGGGGAGTTGAAGTTGTCGCACACCACCCCGAGGGCACCCTCGAAGCCCACGCCGGCTTCGACGGAGATGGCCAAGAGGTCGAGCGTGTCGGGCAGATCTCGCAGGATGGCCTCACGCCGCTCTTCCACCTTGCGGTCGAGCCACGACCTCGGTGCCTGGGCACCGAGGACGGGGAGCAGGGCCAGCATGAAGATGCCGAGCCCACCCGAGATGGTGCCAGTGGCCGTGAGCAGCAGGCCGATCACCAGCCCACCCACCCCGCCGACCACCTGGAGGCTGATGATCTCCTCCGCCCGGTACTGCCCACCGAGCCCTGCGTAGAGCAGCTGCAGGCGGATTCGCTCCCGATAGTTTCCCGGGAGCAGCCCACCCAGCAGCCCGAGCACGCCGTCGGCCACCGGTCGGATCACCCGGGAGAGGAAGGGCTGGGCCAGGATCTGCTGGAACTCGTCGGTCTCATCGTCGTCGAGATCGAGGCTGCGCAGGTAGTCGGCGGCGCCCTCAGCGCCGGCGGGGGAGCGTTGGGCCAGGCCGATCACCACCAGAGCGGCGCCCGCCAGCAGGAAGAGGACTGCGACGGTCGTTCCCATCAGACATCCACCTTCACCATGCGCAGGATCACGACCATGCCGAGGACGACGGAGCCGATGGCTCCGCCCATCCAGACCAATCCCCATCCCCGGAACATCGGGTCGAGGTAGCCGGGGTTGGTCATCTGGATGAACACCCCGAGGAAGAGCGGTAGGGCGCCGAGCACATAGGCGGAGATCTTCCCCTCGGCGGTGAGCACGTCGATCTCGCGCCGGATCTCCTCCCGAGCCCGGATGAAGTCAGCCAGCGTGTGCAGGAGGTCGGCCAGCTTGCCGCCCACCGTCTGCTGGATGCGGATGGCCTGCACCACCCAATCGACGTCGCGTACGTCGAGGCGCTGGGCCATTCGCTCCAACGCGTCGACGAGCGGGTCGCCGAGCTGTGTCTCCGACACCACCCGGGCGAACTCCTCCGACAACGGGGCCTCCGCCTCCTCGCACATCAGCTGGATCGACCGCAGGAAGGTGTGGCCGGCGCCGAGCGAGGACGCAATGAGTGTGAGGGCGCCCGGGAACTGCTCCTCGAACTTCTTGGTGCGCTTCTTCGCCCTCCGGTCCAGGTAGGCCACGCCGAGGAAGGGGCTGGCCAACGCAGCCACGATGCCGAAGGGCACGCTGGTGGTGATGGCGGCGATGAAGGCGCCGAGCACGATGCCACCGGAGAGCACGAAGAGCACGAACTCGCCAGGACGGATGGGGAGCCGGGCCCGCTCGAGGCGGGTGAGGAGGTTGCCCTTGGCGTCGACCTGGTCGATGAGGCGGCCGGCCACCCCGATGGTGCTCTCCACGAGGGTGGAGTGCTGGTCGATGGTGCCGGCCAGGTCGACGTCCTTCTCGCCCCACGGCAGGTCGAGGATGTCGGCCAGCTGCTCCTCACGTTCGTAGACGCGGGACAGCAGGCCGACAGCGAGGAGGGCCAGCCCGCCACCCACGAGGGCCATGGCGGCCAGCTGGGAGGTGCTCAACGGAGGCGCTCTCGGTCGGCGACCTCTCGGGCGGTGGGCACCCGCACCTTCCGGCCCCGACCGGCGGCGCCGGCCCCGCCCCGCCCCGGCTGGGCGGCGGCGGCCGGGGCCTTGAAGGCCGAGGCCGGCACCTCGACGTGGTTCTCGTTGAGCTTGTCGATGAACTTGGGCCGTAGGCCGGTGGCCACCAGCTCGCCCGAGACCGCTCCCGAGGCGCCGGGCACGCTGCGGTACTTGAAGATGTCCTGCAGGAGGATCATGTCGCCCTCTAGGCCCTGCACCTCGGTGACGGCGGTGATCACGCGTCGGCCGTCGGGCATGCGGGACACCTGCAGGATGATGTCGATGGCCGAGGCGATCTGCTCGCGGATGGCTCGCACGGGCAGGTCGAAGCCGGCCATCAGCACCATCGTCTCGAGGCGGCTGATCGCATCGCGGGAGGCGTTGGCGTGCACGGTGGTCATCGAGCCCTCGTGGCCGGTGTTCATGGCCTGGAGCATGTCGAGGGCCTCGGCGGCACGACACTCACCCACGATGATGCGGTCGGGCCGCATGCGTAGGGCGTTCTTCACCAGGTCGCGGATCGACACCTGGCCCGTGCCCTCAGCCGAGGGCGGCCGTGTCTCGAGGTTGATCACGTGTGGCTGCTGGAGCTGGAGCTCGGCCGAGTCCTCGATGGTGATGATGCGCTCGCCGTCGGGGATGAAGGCCGACAGCACGTTGAGGTTGGTCGTCTTGCCGGTGCCGGTACCGCCGGAGACGAGCACGTTGAGCTTCCCGCGGACGCAGGCCTCCATCACCGTCACCAGGTCGAGCGTCCAGGTGCCGAAGTTCACCAGGTCCTTGGCGGTGTAGGGGTCCTTGGAGAACTTCCGGATGGTGAGCACGGAGCCGTGGAGGGCCAGGGGCGGGATGATGGCGTTGACCCGGGACCCGTCGGGGAGGCGGGCGTCGACCATCGGGGAGGCCTCGTCGACCCGGCGGCCGACGTTGGAGACGATCTTGTCGATCACCGCGCGGTACTGGGTGTCGTCGGTGAAGGAGAGATCGGTGTGCTCTACCTTGCCGGCCCGCTCCACCCAGATGTCGTCGTAGGCGTTGCACATCACCTCAGTGATGCTCTCGTCGGCCAGGAGCGGGTCGAGCGGCCCGTAGCCGAGCGTGTCGGACATCATCTCCTGCACGAAGCGGCGCCGCTCGAGTGGGGTGACCTCCACGTCCTCGCGCTGGAGGATCTGGTCGAGGGCGGCCTTCACCTCGGCGGCAAGCTCCTCCGACGAGAGGCCCTTCATCTTGGGGGCCACCTCCTCGAGGACGAGCTCGCGCACCTTCTTCTTGGTGGCGTCCCAGGGCGTGGTGCCCTTGGCCTTGGCCTCGCGGGCGCGCTTGGCCACCTTGGCGGCTGCGGGGGTGGCTTTGGCCTCGGGTGTGGCCTGGGCCTGCGCTTCCCGGCTCTCCTCTTGCTCGAGGGCGGCCAGCTTCTCGGACAGCTTCATCGTGTGCTCCTCACGGGGCGGGCTAGCTCCTGGTGCGACGGCGGAAGAAGCCCTGCTTCTTCTGCGCGGTCTCGGTGTCGACGACGGTCTGCACATCGGGAGGCAGCACCAGCTTCATGCCGCCCGCCATCAGGCTGCTGATCTCCGCGTTGGGCGAGGCCGCCATCACGGGCATCCCGAGGTTGATGGACCGGCTCACCTCCTTGGCGTAGGGCAGCACCGACTCGAAGCCCTGGGGGAAGAGCTTGGTGACCTGCTCGATGTCGATCCCGACATCGCTCTCGGCCTTGTTGAGGATCAGCCGCACGTTCTCGGTGGGCACCTTCAGCCGGTCGAGGGTGCCCAGGAACACGCTCATGTTGCGCACGCTGGGCAGGTCGAGCGTGGCCATGACGTAGAGGATGTCGGACAGGTCGAAGGCCACCAGCACGGTCTCGGCCAGGGCCGGGGGGCTGTCGACGATCACGTAGTCGAACCGGTTGCGGACGGCATCGAGGATCCTGGTGACGTCGGGCGGGGTGATGCGGTCGGCCTCCGACGGCTCACGTGGGGCGGCCAGCACGTAGACGCCGGTCTCGTGCTGGACGCAGTACTCCTCGATGTGGCCCTGCAGGTCGGTCTCGTCGGAGTCCTCCCGCTGCAGCGCGTCGAAGATCGTGTACTTCGGGCGCAGCCGCAGAGCGGTGGACACCTCGCCGAACTGCAGGTCGAGGTCGACGATGCACACCCGCTTCTGGGTGTACCGGGTGAGGAAGAAGGCGAGGTTGGTGGCGTAGAACGTCTTGCCGCAGCCACCGGTGGCGGAGGCGATCGTGTAGACGGTGCCTGGGCCGCCGCTGGGCGCCGGCACCGGGGCCACGGCGGGCGCCTCGGCGACCACCGCGGCGGGGGCCATGCCGGCCAGCTCGATGCCCCGCTCCACGGCCTCGGCCAGGTCCTTGTCGTCGATGGGGAGCTGCAGGAGGTCGACGGCGCCGGTGCGCACGATGTCGCGCAGGCTGGCGTCGGGGCGACGGCTGAAGGCCAGCACCAGGCTCATGGCGGGCAGCTCCTCACGGATGAGGCGCAGGCGGGCCAGGCCGCTGCGGGTGCCGAGGCTGGGCCCCGCCACCAGCACGTCGAAGGGGCCTTGCTCCTCCAGCACGTCCGCCACGGAGCCCACCCTGGAGCAGGGCACGATCTCGGGGCGGGGCGAGTGGTCGGCCAGCGCCACACGGAGCTGCTCGGCGAGGGTCTCGCTGCGGTCGAGGACCAGGATCTTGGCTGCGGTCATGCTGCTCCCTATCCGCCGAAGGCGACGTTGGGCTCTTCCTCGAGGATGGTGTCGGGGTCGCGGCCCGGCGTGGGCCCGGCCGGTGTGGCGTCGTCGGCGGTGAGGGTGGCGTAGAGGCCGGCGAACTCTGTGGAGAAGATCACCTTCTCGGCGTCGTCGGGTCGCAGCGCCAGGAGGTAGGTGACGGTGGTGGCCGCCTCCCGGGCGGGGGTGGCGGTGCCGGTCTCGGTGGCGGTGCCGCGACGTGGGGCGATCGTGCGGTCGACGTCGAGCACCGTCACGTTGGTGAGCAGGAGCTCGGCGCGGGGGGTCACGGCGTTGCCGACGGCTCCGTCGAACACGCCGTAGAGGTTGATCAGGTCGCCGGTGTTCACGTAGCCGGCGGCACCCGCCACGAAGTCGATCTGGACGGCGACGGCCTCGAAGCCCTCGGGGATCTCGAAGGTGCGCAGGGCCAGCTGGAGGCCGCTGGCGGTGATCTGCTGGTCGCGGGCGAAGCCCTGGACGAAGGTGGCGCCTGCCAGCTGGTTGAGGCTCTGCACCGCGCCGGGGCTCAGCTGCGCAGCGGGGATCTCCACCTCGCGCAGCTGGCCGGCCTCGACCAGCTCGTCGGCCAGCGCACCGGCTTCGATGTCGGTCGATCCCACCACGACCGTGACCGGCGCGACCTCGCCGCTGCCACCGCCGGCGCCCTCGTCGTCGGTGAGCAGGTAGACGATCACGCCACCTACGACGAAGAACGCCACACCGAGCAGCACCAGCAGGTTGGAACGAGAGCGCACGAGGCCTCCATGGGGTTCCACGTCGACGACGTGGGCGGTCGAGATCAGTCCCTGTCCGGGGTTGGGCTGATTGTCGGCATCTTCCGGGTTCGGGAACACCCCCCGGCCGAGCCATTTGCGGATGGTCAGACCGGACTAGTCACCCCCTCGTGCTCGCGGCCACCCCCGTCGCCTCCACGCCGAACGACGTCGACAGCGTAGAGCCGCTCGGCGTGCCGTGCCCGCCCCAGGCGCGGCTACGGTCGGCGACCGTGCTGCTCATCGGTCTCACCGGCGGGATCGGATCGGGGAAGTCCACCGTGTCGTCGCTCCTCGCCGAGCGGGGCGCCGTGGTGATCGATGCCGATGCCATCACCCGGGACCTCCAGCGACCGGGCACCGAGGTGTTCCAGGCGATGGTCGACCGGTTCGGGCCCGGGATCGTCGCCGCTGACGGCACGCTCGACCGGCAGGCCGTGGCCGACATCGTCTTCAACGACGCCGAGTCGCTGACCGACCTGGGTGCCATCGTCCACCCTGCCGTTGGCGGGGAGATCGCCCGCCGGCTGGAGGAGGAGCAGGGGACCGACCACGTCGTGATCCTCGACGTGCCGCTCCTCGTCGAGTCGGGCCGCGACGACCTGGCCGCCCTGGTGGTGGTCGACATCGACCCGGAGCTGGCCGTCCGGCGCCTGGTGGACCAGCGAGGGATGCGCGAGGACGATGCTCGGGCCCGGATGGCCCGCCAGGCGACGCGCGAGGAGCGCCGGGCGAAGGCGGACCTGGTGATCGACAACTCGGGATCGCTCGACGACCTCCGGGCGGCCGTCGACGGAGTCTGGCCGCAGCTGGTGGCACTGGGACCGACAGGGCACTAGTGGGGATCCGGCACGACGACGACCGCCTCCCGAACCGCTCCGCCCGCTCCGATGCCCTGAGCTTGTTCTCGGTGATGTGGGCGCTCGCCTCGGCCTGGCACCTGCTGGGCAACCCCACGCTGGCCCCGGGCTGGTCGCAGGTGCTTCTGGCCCTCGGCGTGGGTGCCGTGCTCCGCGCGCCGGGCTCGGTGGGCCCGTTGGTCCTGCTGGCCACGACCGGGCTGTTCACCGTGTGGCTGGAGTCGCCGCTGCTGGGCAACCACTGGCTCCTCGCAGGGCTGGTGAACCTGGCGCTGCTGGTGTCGGTGGCGGTGGGAGCAGCTCGTGGTGCCTGGGATCATGCGGGTGACCTGGCCATCCGCTTTCTTCCTGCCGCCCGCCTGTGCCTGCTCGGCTTCTACGTCTTCGCCGCCTTCGCCAAGCTGAACAGCGCCTTCTTCGACCGGTCGGTGAGCTGCGCCGTCTTCTACTTCCGGGAGTCGACGGAATCGCTCGGGCTGGGGGTGCTGCGCTTCGGTGACGCCGGCTGGCTGGAGTGGCTGGTGATCGGTGGCACGGCCGCCATCGAGCTGTCGATCCCGGTGCTGCTGGTGGTGCGCCGCACCCGTCACCTCGGGGTGGTCGTGGGGATCGTCTTCCATGGTGTGCTGGCCCTCGACCAGAGCCACCAGTTCTTCGACTTCTCCTCGGTGCTGGTGGCGCTGTTCGTGCTGTTCCTGCCGTCGGGCGCCGCCACCTGGGTGGCCGAGCGGGTCGGGTCAGCGCGGGCTCGCTTGGCCCTGCGCGACGAGCGCGCACCACGGTGGACCCACCTCGGCCTGGTGGCGGTGCCCGTGGCCGCCAGCCTGCTCGTGGCCTTCGACGCGGTGGATCGCCGGCAGGCCCTCCTCCTGGGGTGGTGGCCGTGGCAGGCCTTCGCCCTCGGGACGGCGGCGGCCACCGTCGGCTACCTGCGCCAGCGGCCGGCCTCGCCCGAGGCGCAGGCACTGCGCCTCCACCACGTGGTGTACGCCGTGGTGCCACTGCTGGTCGTGCTCAACGGTCTCACCCCCTACCTCGAGGTGAAGACCGCCTACGGCTGGAACATGTACGCCAACCTCCGCACCGTCGACGGCGACTCCAACCACTTCCTGGTGCGAGCCACGCTGCCGCTCACCGACGAGCAGGCCGACGTGGTGCGCATCATCTCCAGCAGCGATGCTGGCCTGCGTCGCTACGCGCTCACCGACCACGGCCTCACCTGGCGCCAGCTCCGCACCTACCTGGCCGATCGACCCGACACCCGGATCACGTTCTCCCGCGACGGCGAGGTGACCATCCTCGACCGAGCGGGCGACCTCCCGGAGCTCGTGGAGCCGGTCCCCGAGTGGCGCGACAAGGTGCAGCTGTTCCGCGCCGTCGACCTCACCTCACCGGAGCGCTGCGTCCCCACCTTCGGCCCGGCTCGCTGACAGGACCTGTCAGGGGTCGTCGGTAGCATCGTGCGGGTGCCCCCCTTCAGGATGGTGTCCGACTTCGAGCCCGCCGGCGACCAGCCGCAGGCCATCGCCGCGCTCACCGAGAGCATCTCCCGGGGCGACCGCTACCAGACGCTGCTCGGCATCACCGGCTCCGGCAAGAGCGCCACCATCGCCTGGACCATCGAGCAGGTGCAGCGCCCCACCCTCGTGCTGGCGCCCAACAAGTCGCTGGCGGCCCAGCTGGCCAACGAGTTCAAGGAGTTCTTCCCGGACAACCGGGTGGAGTACTTCGTGAGCTACTACGACTACTACCAGCCCGAGGCCTACATCGCGAGCTCCGACACGTACATCGAGAAGGACTCCTCGGTGAACGACGAGATCGACCGCCTGCGCCACGCCGCCACCTCCGCGCTGCTCACCCGGCGCGACGTGATCGTGGTGGCCTCGGTGAGCTGCATCTACGGCCTCGGCACCCCCGAGGAGTACAAGGACAACCTCCTCCACGTGCAGGTGGGCGACGAGATCGACCAGCGCAAGGTGCTGCGGAAGCTGGTCGACATGCAGTACGAGCGCAACGACATGAACCTGGTGCGGGGCAAGTTCCGGGTGCGGGGCGACACCATCGAGGTGCACCCGGCCTACGACGAGCACGCGGTGCGCATCGAGCTCTTCGGCGACGAGGTGGAGCGCATCCAGCAGGTCGACACCCTCACCGGCGAGCAGGTGGCCGTGCTCGACGAGCTCGTGCTCTTCCCGGCCACCCACTACGTCACCGGCGAGGAGCGGATGCGGAAGGCCATCGAGCGCATCGAGGCCGAGCTCCAGCAGCAGCTGGCCACCTTCGAGAAGGAGGGGAAGCTCCTCGAGGCGCAACGCCTCCGGATGCGCACCCAGTACGACCTCGAGATGATGCAGGAGGTGGGCTACTGCAACGGCATCGAGAACTACTCCGCCCCCATCGACGGCCGGGGCCCGGGTGAAGCGCCCAGCACGCTGATGAACTTCTTCCCCGACGACTTCCTCCTGGTGATCGACGAGAGCCACCAGGCGGTGCC
>JBPPMN010000216.1:0-5677 GCA_051306055.1 Acidimicrobiales bacterium | reverse complement strand
CGCGCGGTGGACCACGAGATCGCGACCGGCGTGCAGCCCGACATGACCGAGCATGGCTGGGAGCGCGACGACTGGCCGGCGATCTACGACAAGGTCATGGCCGCCGACATCCTCGTGCTCATGACCCCCATCTGGCTGGGTGAGAAGTCCTCGGTGTGCACCCGGGTGATCGAACGTCTCTACGGCTCCTCGGCGCTGCTCAACGACGCCGGCCAGTACGCCTACTACGGCCGCGTCGGCGGCTGCCTCGTCACCGGCAACGAGGACGGCGCCAAGCACTGCGCCATGAACGTCCTCTACTCCCTCCAGCACCTCGGCTACTCGATCCCACCCCAGGCCGACGCCGCCTGGCTGGGCGAGGCCGGGCCCGGCCCCTCGTACCTCGATGAGGGCTCCGGCGGCCCGGAGAACGACTTCACCAACCGCAACACCACCTTCATGGCCTGGAACCTGATGCACCTGGCTCGGCTCCTGCAGGACGCCGGCGGGTTCCCCGCCCACGGCAACCAGCGGGCCGGCTGGGACGCCGGCTGCCGGTACGACTTCCCCAACCCCGAGCACCGCTGACCCTTCCGACTTGCCCGGCGCCGGGTGGCGGTCAGCCGGTGAGCTGTCGTCAGGCTGACGGGCCGGCGACGGCCGGCGCCAGGACCTCGCCCAGCTCGTCTCGACCGGCCACCCCGAGGGCGCGGTAGACCGATCGCAGGTGGTTGTCGACCGTGCGGACCGACACGAAGCGGTCGGCGGCGATCTCCGGGCTCGTCAGGCCGGTCGCGGCGAGCGCGGCCACCTCCAGCTGCCGGGCCGAGATGGCGTCGGGGCGGTCCTGCAACGCCGGTGTCGCCGGTTCCTGACACCTCGACTCCCACTGCATCGACAGGGCTGCCGCACGCGCCGAGGCCTCACCGGCGAGAGGGCCAGCGGCCTGAGCGGCGGCCTCCGCGGCCAGCAGGACGGCACCCATGCCCGCAAAGGTGTCGGCCACCGCGAGCAACCGCTGCGGATCCCGATCGTCGAGCGCAGCGGCGTGGTCGGCCATGGCGTCGATGAGGTGGGCTCCGCGGTTGGACCTGAGCGCCTCGAGGTCGTCGACCACGAGGTCGGCCCGACCGAGGCGGACGGCATCGTGGAGGGCCGGCGCTCCCCAGTTCACGTGCTCGCCGGCCACGGCCCGCCGCCCACCGGCCTGCGCCATGGCGGCCGCCTCGTCCACCGCACCCGTGGCCGCGGTGGCCCAGGTGCGGCCCCGATCGACCCAGACCGACAGCCGCGGGTTGGGGACGTCGAAGTCGAGCCCGTCGACCAGATCTCGCGCGTCGCCGTCGCCCATCTGGCCGCGCTCGAGGGCGAGGAGGCCACGGGCTTGGCGCTCGAGTCCGAACGGATCGAGGTCGGCCATGAGCCGCAGGGCGGCGCTGGCCGCCTCGGCGCCATCGCGGAGGCGTCCGGCCAGATCCTCCGACATCGCTCGCGTGGCGAGCCAGGTGGAGTGCATCGTGGTGGCCCGGGAACGGGCCTCGTAGGCGTCGGCGAGCTCCACCGCCTCGGCGATCCGGCCGGCGGCCCACAGCCCCGAGACGTGCATGATGGCGATCTGATCCTCGGCGAGGGCGAGGTCGGCCCGCGTCTCCGCCGCGGTGTGCAGCGCGTCGCCGATGATCTCCTCGAGACCGTCGCAATCGGCGGTCATGGCCAGGGCCAGGGCCAGGCTCACGTAGGCCGACGCTCGGATCGGCGGCGGCATCGAGGAGTCCTCGACCACCGACCGTCCCGCCGCCTCGGCGTCGGCGAAGTCGCCACGGACCGCAGACACCATGCCGCGCTCGGCGCCGAGCCGACCTCGGAGCACCCGGTCAGCCACGCGCTCCGAGGCTCCGGCGAGCACCTCCACGGCCTCCTCGACCCGGCCGAGTCCGAAGGCGAGGTTGTGGGCACGAGCGGACGCCAGCTCGACCGTCACCTCATCGATCGTGGAGGAGACACCGTCGAGGACCTCCTCCGCTTCCGCGTGGCGTCGTTGGTACGACAGCGCCCTGGCCAGGCAGACGGCGGCGCCGGGCTCCGAGGCGAAGGGCCGAGCCACGACCTCGGCCAAGAGCGGATCGTGCCGGCCGAGGGCCACGGCAGCGCCGGCCGCTGCGACCTCTGCGTACCCCGTCCCGCCTGCGTCGCGCTGCCACAGGGCGACCCGCAGAGGATCGATCTCAGCCGACGACGTCACCGCGGCATCGACCAGCGTGGCGCACAGCGAGCGACGGTGGACCTCACCGAGGTTGGCCCGCAGCACCTCGCCGTAGAGCGGGTGCGCAGGGACGAGGGCGGGGGCGTCGCCGTAGGTGGTCGGGACGAACCAGTCGTCGTCGAGGTCGGCAAGCACCTCGAGGTGGTCGGCCATGGCCTCGCGCAGGATCTCGGGCGGGAGCGGCGCTCCGACCGAGACGAGCTCGGTCGCCCGGCGCTGCGACGGGTCGAGGCGATCCAGCCTCGAGCGCACGAGGTCGGCCAGACGAGGCGACTCCGCCAGATCACCGTGGAGGCGCCAGACCTCTGTGGCGTCGGGCTCGATGGTGCGTCCGACACCGCCCTCGATCAGCTCGTGGAGCACGAGCGGGTTCCCCATGCTCACGCGTACGGCCTCGGCGACCAGACCGGGGTCCACCGCACCGAGCCTGGCCCGCAGCAGCGCCTCGACATCGCCGGCCTCGAGCGGCGCGAGGTCGAGGCGCTCCATGATGCCGTCGGTCCACAGGTCGACGAGATCGGCACGCATCGGCGAGCCGGAGCGCGCCGCCAGGCACACGGTTGCGACACCCTGGCGGGCGGCCGTGATCACCACGCCCAGGGAGGCCTCGTCCAGGTGCTGCGCATCGTCGACGCCAAGCACCAGACCGCCCTCGGTGGCCCGGCTCCGGAGCGCGCCCACCACCCGCCTGAACATCTCGGTGCGGTCAGCCGTGGGGGTCGTCGGCAGGAGATCGACGAACGGAGCGAAGGGCACGGCGGCCATCGACTCGGCACCGACGACCCGCACGACCCCGCTGCCGGTCTGCCCGGCGCGCCGCACCACCTCGCGCAGGAGAGCGCTCTTCCCGAGCCCGACATCGCCGAGGATGGCGACGCCCACCCCGGCGCGCACCTGCGCCGACGCGCGCTCGAGCGGGCCATCTCGCCCCACCATCGGCCAACGCATGCCGACCGAGCGTAGGTCAGGCGGGCGGCCTCATCTCTGCGCGCTGCAGGAGCACGCTCTCAGCAGGTGACCTCGAGCTCGACGTCGAGCACCTCGCCATCACGGTTCAGGGTGCCGGTGAACGAGAACCCGTCGGAGCGGATCTCGTCGGCCTCACCTGCGCCCGTGCCCGAATGCTCCTCGCCTCCGAGGACGGCGCTGAAGTTGATCCCGCCGTCGCCGCGGTCGAGGAACTGGAACCAGTCGCCGTCGCCTGGCCGGGGCACCTCGCGGAACTCGGCGTCCGCCGGGAAGGTACCGCCGATGTTGCAGATCACCGCCTTGTCGGCTGACCAGCTGTAGGGCTCACCCGCCACCGTGAGCGTCGCCATCGCGTTGCCGCTGGCTGACCCGCCGACCGCACCGCCGCTCTCCTCCCCGTCGCTCTCCGCGCCGTCGGTCTCCCCTGCCCCGGCCGTGTCGACGGGCGCCGACGACGAATCGCTCCGGTCGCTCAGATCGGTCCCACCACTCCCACAGGCCGCCATACCCAAGGCCAGCGATGCGACCGACAGCCGGAGGGCCATCGTCGATGCAGGGCAAGCGGCGGTCATCAACCTCAGCACGGACATCCTCGGCTCCCTCCGGCGCTCCTCGAGCCCCTGGTCGGTCACTCGGAGACCGAGGGTAGGAGCGACCAGGACGGCGACGGCTACTCATGCGACCGTCGACGGCTACTCATTCATGCGACGCACCCTCTCCACCGGTGCCGCTGGGCACTGAGGTGCTGGCCTAGGTCACCTCGCGCGGGAACAATCGATCAGGACGTTGTCAACCAGACGGGCATCCCGCCCGTCTTCGGGGCGTGATCGACGGTGAACCAACCCGAGGACCAGAGCTTCGAGGCGGCCTTCGACGTGCTCTTCCCCCGGGCCTTCCGGGCAGCCCGCAAGCTCCTGCCGAGCGACGCCGCCGCGGAGGACGTGGCCGCCGAGACCATGGCCCGGGCCTATGCCCGGTGGCGCAAGCTGGCCGACGCCCCATGGCGCGAGGGCTGGGTGGTGAAGGTGGCCTCCAACCTGGCCGTCGATGCGCTGCGCAAGGACGCACGGCTGGTGCCCTCCGAGCAGTCGGCGGAGACCGCCACGTCGGAGCCCGACGCAGCCGACCGGGTGGCGCTGGGTCACGCGCTGGAGGGCCTGCCGAAGCGTCAGCGGGAGGTGCTGGTGCTGCGCTACCTGGGCGGGTGCTCCGAGCGCGAGATCGCCGACACCCTGGGCATCGCGCCGGGCTCGGTGAAGACCCACGCCTCCCGCGGCCTGAGCGCGCTCCAGGAGCGGCTGGGACCGACCGAGCTGCCGGCGCCCTTCGACGCCGAGGAGGTGACCACCGATGCCTGACCAGGACTGGCCGTCGCCGACCCCTCGCGACGAGATGCTCGGGCGCGTCGTGGCCCGAGGGCGGCACCTCGTGCTGATCAACCGCCTCCTCATCGGCCTGGCCGCGCTGGCGGTGGCCGCTTCTGCCGCCATCGGCATCACCCTCGGCGTCACCGGGACAGTCGACGTGCTGGCCGACGAGCCCGCCACCGTCTCCCTCGACCGAGTGGCCCTGCGGCACTGCCCCGGCGGCGACACCGTGGGCCACCTGCGCCGGGGCGACCGGGTGCTGCTCACCGGCGTCGACGAGTCCGGCGCCTGGCTCGAGCTGCGCTCGCCCTACGACGCCTCCGAGCGCCTGTGGATCCGCGACGACCTGGCCGTCCCCGACGAGACCATCGATGACCTGCCGGAGCGCGGCTGCGGCTTCGACGAGTACGCGCTCACCCTCCCCGACGGCGAGCAGGTCGTGGGCACCACCTCCACCACGGTCCCCGACGAGTCGACCACCACCACGACCGGTCCCGACGGCGAGACCACCACCACCCGCCCTCGGCCCGGCCAAACGACCAGCACCACCCAGGGCCCCGGCCCGACCACCCCGACGACCACGCCGACGACCTCTCCCACCACCCAGCCGCCAGACAACACCGACCCGGTGATCGGGGAGCTCGGCAGGACGAACGCCGACATCAACGAGTGGACTGGCGAGTTCTGCGTGTATCCCACCTCCACCCAGCTGCGGGTGGCGGTGAGCGACGCCAGCCCGGTGACGGTCACCGCCCGCTGGTCCTACGTGGGCGGCGGCATCACCCGGCAAGGTCAGAAGCAGATGACCCTGAGCGGCGGTCTGTACCGGGTGACCGTGGGGCTGGCCGAGTTCGGCGGAACCCTGGCTCCGGCCGATGTCTCCAAGAACATCAACTGGTCGGTGCGGGCAGTCGACAGCAACGGCAACGACACCATCCGCTACTCCAACGTGAACTCGGCGGTGACCCTCCATGACTGCAGCTGAGCGACCGAAGCTGCTCCTCGTCGCCGGCACGGTGCTCGCGGCAGGCATCGCGCTGGTGGCCGGGCTCTACCTGGGCGATGCGCTCGGCGATGACGCGGAGGTCGCCCTGCCCGA
>JBPPMN010000137.1:0-5183 GCA_051306055.1 Acidimicrobiales bacterium | reverse complement strand
GATTCGTCCGCATGCCGGACGGATCCGTCCACAGAACCGGGGAGGGGCGTCTACGGTCGGTGGGATGACGACCCGGGGGACGCCATGGCCGACCTGAGCCAGCTGGAGTCGATCGTGGGGGCCGGGCACGTGCTCACCGGCGACGCCATCGGCGACGACTACACCCACGACGAGGCGCTCACCGCCACCGCCGTGCGACCGCTGGCGGTGGTGCGACCGGCCGACACCGGCGAGGTGGCCGCGGTGGCCGCCTGGGCCACCGAGCACGGCGTCCCGCTGACCGCCCGCGGGTCGGGCACCGGGCTGAGCGGCGCCTGCATCCCGCGGGCCGACGGCGTGCTGCTCTCCTTCGAGCGCATGGCCGAGATCCTCGAGCTCGACACCGACAACCACGTGGCCCTCGTGCAGCCTGGCGTCACGCTCCACCAGCTCGACGAGGCCACCGCGGCGGTGGGCCTCGTCTACCCCGTGTTCCCCGGCGAGAGCTCCGCATCGCTCGGCGGCAACGTGGCCACCAACGCCGGCGGCATGCGGGCGGTCCGCTACGGCGTCACCCGCCACCAGGTGCTCGGCCTCACCGCCGTGCTGGGCACGGGTGAGGTGATGCGCACGGGCGGCAAGTTCGTGAAGGCCACCTCCGGCTACGACCTCACGCAGCTGATCATCGGCTCGGAGGGCACGCTGGCGCTGGCCACCGAAGCCATCCTGCGCCTCCACCCGAGGCTCACCCACGGGGCCACCATCCTGGTCCCGTTCACCACCCTCGACGACGTGGCCGCGGCCGTGCCGCGCATCGTCGGCTCGGGGCTGATGCCCACGATCCTCGAGTACATCGACTTCATCACCATGTCGGCCATCACGGCCAGCGCCGGCCTGGAGCTCGGCGTGCCCGACGAGGTGAAGGACGCCGCCCTGGCCTACCTGGTGGTCGTGCTGGAGAACCGCAGCGACGACCGGGTGGAGGAGGACACGGGCGAGCTGGCGGAGCTGGTGACCGAGCTGGGTGCGCTCGACGTCTACGTGCTGCCCACCGGCTCCGGCGCCGCCCTCATCGAGGCGCGGGAGAAGGCGTTCTGGACGGCCAAGGCCAACAACGCCGACGACATCATCGACCTGGTCGTGCCCCGCGCGTCCATCCCCCAGTACCTCGGCCAGGTGCAGGAGATCGCGGCGGCCACCGGGTCGCTGGTGGTGGGCTGCGGCCACGCCGGCGACGGCAACGTGCACCTGTCGGTGTTCCAGCCCGACCCGGCCACCCGCACCGACGTGGTGGGCCGGGTGCTGCAGGCGGGCGTCGACCTGGGCGGTGCGGTGTCGGGCGAGCACGGCATCGGCACCGAGAAGAAGAAGTACCTGGCCGCCGTCGAGGACCCGGCCAAGCTCGATCTGATGCGGCGCATCAAGACCGCCTTCGACCCGGCCGGGGTGCTCAACCCCGGTGCCATCTTCGACTGACCGACCCCGACCCCGCACAGGAGCACCGATGAACGGCGCCCAGGCCCTGATCCGCACGCTCGTCGACGCCGGCATCGACGTGTGCTTCATGAACCCCGGCACCTCCGAGATGCACTTCGTGGCGGCCCTCGACGACGTGCCCGAGATGCGCGGCGTGCTGGCGCTCTTCGAAGGAGTGGCCACGGGAGCCGCCGACGGCTACGCCCGCATGGCCGACCGCCCGGCGGCCACGCTGCTCCACCTCGGCCCCGGCCTGGGCAACGGCCTGGCCAACCTCCACAACGCCCGCAAGGCCCACACACCGGTGGTCAACGTGGTGGGCGACCACGCCACGTACCACAAGCCCTACGACGCCCAGCTGGAGAGCGACATCGAGACGGTGGCCCGCAACGTGTCGAGCTTCATCCGCTCGTCGGCGAGCGCCGCCACCGTGGTGACCGACACCGTCGACGCCATCGCGGCGGCCGTCGGCCCGCCCGGCTCGGTGGCCACCCTGATCCTCCCGGCCGACGTGTGCTGGACCGAGGGCGCCGATCCCGGCAAGCCCTGGCCGCCCACACCACCGAGGCCCGTCGACGCCGGCCACATCGACCAGCTGGCCGAGGTGCTCGGCGGTGACGAGCCGGCGGCTCTCTTCGTGGGGGGCCGGGCCTGTCGGGCAGATCTGCTGGTCGATGCCAGCCGCATCGCCAACGCGTCGGGCGCCAAGCTCCTGGCCGAGACCTTCCCCGCCCGCCTGGAGCGGGGCGCCGGGCGCGTGCCGGTCGACCGGCTGGCCTACCTGGCGGAGTTCGCGGCCATGCAGCTCGAGGGCCTGCAGCACCTGATCCTCGTCGACGCCAAGTCGCCCGTGTCGTTCTTCGCCTACCCGGGCAAGGCCAGCGACCTGGTGCCCGAGGGCTGCACCGTCCACGTGCTGGCTGCCCCGGAGGGCGACCCGGCCGCCGCGCTCGCGGCGCTGGCCACGGCGGTGGGCGCACCGGCCGACGCCGCCACGCTCCAGGCCGAGGCCCGTCCCGAGCTGCCCACCGGGCCCCTCACCGCCGACGCGGTCTGCCAGGCCGTGGGCGCGCTCCTCCCCGAGGGCGCCATCGTGTCCGACGAGGGCAACACCTCCGGACTGTTCGCCGCCGGCCACACCGCCGGCGCCCCCGCCCACGACTGGCTCTGCCTCACCGGCGGGGCCATCGGCCAGGGCCTGCCCGTGGCGCTGGGCGCGGCGGTGGCCTGCCCCGAGCGGCGGGTGATCGCGCTGCAGGCCGACGGGTCGGCCATGTACACGCTGCAGGCGTGGTGGACGATGGCCCGCGAGCAGCTCGACGTCACCACGATCATCTTCAACAACTCGTCCTACGCCGTGCTCAACATGGAGCTCGACCGGGTGGGGGCGGCGGCGGGCGGCGCCAAGGCCAAGGAGATGCTCGACCTCCACCACCCCGACCTCGACTTCGTGGCCCTGGCCCAGGGCATGGGCGTGCCGGCCACCCGAGCCACCACCAGCGAGGACTTCGTGGCCCAGCTCCAGCAGGCCCTGGCCACGCCGGGTCCCACGGTGATCGAGGCGGTCGTCCCCTCGATCGTCTGAGCGGCGGCGCCCGCGACCGAGCTGTGCCGGGGGTACGGTCCGAGCCATGACGACCGACGTGCTCGATGGTGTGGTGGACGACGCGGCTGCGCAGCTCGAGGGGGCCGTCGACCTCCGGCGGCGCATCCACCAGCACCCGGAGCTGGGCAACGACCTCCCGTCCACCCAGGCCACCATCCTCGAGGCCCTCGACGGCCTGCCCCTCACCATCACCACCGGCACCACCACCTCCTCGGTGGTGGCGGTGCTCGACGGCGCCGAGCCCGGCCCCACCGTGCTCCTGCGCGGCGACATGGACGCCTTGCCCATGCCGGAGGACACCGACCTCGACTTCAAGAGCACCGTCGACGGCGCCATGCACGCCTGCGGCCACGACGCCCACGTGGCCATGCTGGCGGGGGCGGCCAAGCTGCTCGCCGCCCGCCGCGGCGCTCTGGCCGGGCGGGTGGCGTTCATGTTCCAGCCCGGCGAGGAGGGCCACCACGGGGCCCGCTTCATGCTGGAGGACGGCCTGCTGGCCACCGCGTCGGCCGGCGCCCAGCCCGTGTCGATGGCCTTCGCCATCCACCAGTCGCCCACCATCCCGTCCGGCATGATCGCCTCGCGCGGCCAGGCGCTGCTGGCCTCGGCCGACGAGGTCCAGATCACCGTGCGGGGTCGCGGCGGCCATGCCTCGATGCCCCACCACGCCTGCGACCCCATCCCGGTGGCCTGCGAGATCGTCACTGCGCTCCAGGCCATGGTCACCCGCCGGGTCGACGTGTTCGACCCGGCCGTGGTCACGGTCGCGAAGCTCCGGGCCGGCACCACCACCAACGTCATCCCCGAGACGGCCACGTTGTGGGGCACCATCCGCACCGTCTCCGAGGGCACGCGACGGGCCGTGATGGCCGACATCGAGCGGCTGGCCGACGGCATCTGCTCTGCCCACGGCGCCGCCGCCGAGGTCACCTTCACCCACGGCTATCCCGTCACCGTGAACCACGACGACGCCGCCGCCTTCGCCCTCGGCACGGCGGCCCAGCTGCTCGGGCCGGGTGCCTCGTTGGAGATGCCCACCCCGGTGATGGGCGCCGAGGACTGGAGCTACGTGCTGCAGGAGGTCAACGGTGCCATGGCCTTCCTCGGCACCCGTCCGAAGGGACTGGCCCCCCACGACGTCGCTCCCAACCACTCCAACAAGATGGTGATCGACGAGGACGCCATGGCCGCCGGCATCGCCGTCTACTCCGGCGTCGCCCTGCGCTGGCTCAGCGAGGGCCAGCCCGCCGCCTGACCCTCAGGCGGGTTCGTCGGGGGTGACCGCCGCGTTGCGGCGCTTGTCGGTGGAGCGCATGGCGAGGCGGACGAGGGCGTAGGCGAGCAGCAGCACGAGGCAGGCCACGCCGACGCCGAGGGCCACGAGCGTGGTGGTGCGGGTCTCCTCGCCCTTGGCTGACAGGTCGAGCTCGCCGTCGCCGAAGCCGATCTGCCACACAGCGCCGTTGTCGGCCTTGGTGGTGGCGTTGGAGGTCACCTCACCGGGGAGCTGCACGCCCACCCGCACCTGGATGATCCGGCTCAGCGACTCCCCCAGCTGCGCCTCGATCTCCTCCACGCTCTGGCCCAGCGGCTCGCCGTCGAGCTCGGCGGCCAGGGCGTCGTCGCCGAAGGCCTCCAGGCCGCCGGTGAAGTCGACGCGACCGTCGAAGGTCCACTCGGTGCGGGCGAACGAGGTCTCGCGACCGACGACGAAGTCCTGGAAGGGCCCCTCGTCGCCGGCGATGGAGGCGAAGATGGCCGCGGCGCCGTCGGGGTCGGCGAAGTCCTGCCTGATCCGCACCCGCGTGAAGCCATCGGACTCCAGCACGGGCTCGTCGACGGTCCACCCGGCGTCGACGAGATCGTCGACCTCGAGCACAGCAGACAGATCGCCCCCGGTCCGCTCGATCCCATCCGGGTCCACCCCCACCACCACCTCGACAGACCCCGACCCGTCCTCGTTCAGCAGCACGTTCACATCCAGCTGCATCCGACACCCAGAAGCGACAAGAACGAGCAGGAGCAGGAAGCCAAGGAAGCGCGGAGAAGGCAGGCGGCGAACCGCCGGCGGGGGGCGTGGGGGGCAGAGGCTCCGCCGGAGCCCCCCACCCGCTGAGGTGCG
>JBPPMN010000104.1:0-38795 GCA_051306055.1 Acidimicrobiales bacterium | reverse complement strand
GACGAGGCCAACCAGTTCCTCGAGGTCACCTACCAGAACGGTGACAAGGAGATCATGTACTTCAAGGACTTCTCGTCCGGAGCCATGATCGAGAACATCGTGCGGCGGGCCAAGAAGCTCGCCATCAAGCGGCTCCTCGGCGGGGGCACGCGCGGCATCCGGGTGGACGACCTCATCGAGTCGATCCACCAGGAGTACAAGGAGCACGAGGACCTGCCGAACACGACCAACCCGGACGACTGGGCGAAGATCTCGGGCAAGAAGGGCGAGCGCATCATCTACGTGCGCACCATCGTGCAGCACGACGACGACCCCGAGCCGCAGGGCGGCCGTTCCATCGAGCGGGTGGCCACGGGCCAGTACCTGTAGGCAGCCGTGGCCATCCCGAAGGTGCTGGGCGTCGAGACGGAGTACGGCATCCTCGTGCGCGGTGGCGAGTCGAACCCGATCGCGGCCTCGTCCGTCCTGATCAACGCCTACGTCCAGGACCTGGCCCGGTCCGGCGCACCGACCGGGACCGGGCGCGTCGGGTGGGACTTCGAGGACGAGCACCCCGGGAACGACGCACGGGGGTTCAGCGCCGAGGGGGCGTCTCCCCCGGACGTCGACACGCACCTCGTGAACGCGGTCCTCACCAACGGCGCCCGCTACTACGTGGACCACGCCCACCCGGAGTGCTCGACGCCCGAGTGCGCGGACCCGCGCTCGATCGTGGTCTACGACCGCGCCGCCGACATGATCCTGCAGCGGTCCATGGCCGCGGCGGTGCACCTCCTGCCCGAGGGCCAGGAGATCGTCGTCTACAAGAACAACTCCGATCGCAAGGGCAACAGCTACGGCTGCCACGAGAACTACCTGATGGACCGGGCGGTCCCGTTCGGCAGGATCGTGGCCAACGTGATGCCGCACTTCATCACGAGGCAGATCTTCACCGGTGCCGGCAAGGTCGGCACCGAGGCGGCCGGCCTGTCGAGCACCGAGGTGCCCTTCCAGCTGACGCAGCGCGCCGACTTCTTCGAAGAGGAGGTCGGGCTCGAGACGACGCTGAAGCGCCCGATCGTCAACACGCGCGACGAGCCGCACGCCGACGCCACCAAGTACCGGCGCCTCCACGTCATCGTCGGCGACGCCAACCTCTCCGAGGTGGCGACCTTCCTGAAGGTCGGCACCACGGCGCTGGTGCTGTCGATGATCGAGGACGACTACCTCAGCCGCGATCTGCTCCCGGCGCGGCCCGTGCAGGCCCTGCGCCACGTGTCCTACGACCTCACCCTGGCCCGGCCGATCGAGCTGGCCGACGGCTCGAGCATCACGGCGCTCGATGCCCAGTGGGAGCTGTACCGCCAGGCCCGCAAGTTCGCCGACGAGCGCGGGCTGGACTGCATCGGTGGCGACGAGCCCGGCGAGGAGGTGCTTCGCCGCTGGGAGGCGGTCCTGGCCGGCCTCGAGACCGACCCGGGCTCGCTGGCCGCCCAGCTCGACTGGGTGGCCAAGCACCGCCTGATCGACGGGTACCGCGAGCGCCACGGGCTGGGGTGGGAGGATGCCCGGCTCGCGGCGATGGACCTGCAGTACCACGACCTGCGCCCCGAGCGATCGCTGGCCGCGCGCGTCGGGCTGGAGCGGATCGTGGGCGACGACGAGATGCGGACGGCGATGACGGAGCCTCCGCCCGAGACCCGCGCCTACTTCCGCGGCCGGTGCCTGCAGCGGTGGCCGCAGGCGATCGTGGCGGCCAACTGGGACTCGCTCGTGTTCGACGTGGGCGGCGATCCGCTGCGGCGAGTGCCCATGATGGAACCGTTGCGTGGAACCAAGGCCCACGTGGGTAGCCTCATCGACAGGTGCGAGACCGCCGCCGATCTGCTCGAGTTGCTGGGGCAATAGGAGACCGAACCACATGGCTGAGCGAGAGCTGAAGAAGAAGCAGGCGCCCGCCAAGTCCGACGAGGTCGTGGAAGACGCTCCTGCCAAGTCGGAGCAAGGCGAGAAGATCAAGGCCGAGCTCGACGACCTCCTCGACGAGATCGACGAGGTCCTGGAGTCGAACGCCGAGGACTTCGTGAAGTCGTACGTGCAGAAGGGCGGGGAGTAGCCGGCCCTCGAGCGGCCGGCACGGCGGGCGGCCGTCGGTCGCTAGCCTCGCCTCGGTATGACCCTTCCCATCTTCACGGCATCGGACGACCCCGGCCCGAGCTTCGCGGAGCTGCTCAAGCGGGTGCGCCCCGTCGAGGTGCTCCCCGCGGCGGCCGAGCCGCTGACCATCACGCACGGCACGACGGTGGTGGCGATCCGCTACGCCGACGGCGTGGTGATGGCCGGCGACCGGCGGGCCACCTCCGGACACCTGATCTCGCACCGCACGATGGAGAAGGTGTTCCCGGCCGACCGCTACAGCGGGGTGGCCATCGCCGGGGCTGCCGGCCCCGCCATGGAGATGGTGAAGCTGTTCCAGCTCCAGCTCGAGCACTACGAGAAGGTGGAAGGCCAGGTCCTGAGCCTCGAGGGCAAGGCCAACCAGCTCGGTGCCATGGTGCGCGGCCACCTGCCGGCGGCGATGCAGGGCATGGCGGTCGTGCCGCTGTTCGCGGGGTTCGACCTCCGCCGCGCGGTGGGTCGGCTGTTCCAGTACGACGTCACCGGTGGCCGCTACGAGGAGGCCGACCACACCGCGACGGGCTCCGGCAGCCTGCACGCCGGCACGGTCGTGAAGCTCGGCTTCCGTGAGGGCCTGAGCCAGGACGACGTGCTCGACCTGGCGCTCCACGCGCTGTGGCAGGCCGCCGACGCCGACTCGGCCACCGGCGGCCCGGACCTCGTGCGCAACATCTTCCCGGTGGTGGCCACGATCACGGCGACCGGGTACGCGCGGGTGCCCGACGCCGAGGTGCGCCAGCGCTTCGAGGGGCTGATCGGGACGATGGCCGCACAGCAGGTCGGGGGGACGGAGCCGTCATGAGCATGCCCTTCTACGTCGCACCCGAGCAGGTGATGAAGGACCGCGCCGACTACGCCCGCAAGGGCATCGCCCGCGGTCGCAGCGCCGCCGCGGTCCTCTACGAGGACGGCATCCTGATCGCCGCCGAGAACACCTCTGCGACGCTCCACAAGGTCAGCGAGATCTACGACCGGATCGCCTTCGCCGGGGTCGGCAAGTACAACGAGTTCGACCAGCTGCGCATCGCCGGCGTGCGCCACGCCGACCTCAAGGGCTTCCAGTACAGCCGGGAGGACGTCGACGCCCGCAGCCTGGCCAACGCCTACGCCCAGATGCTGGGGCAGATCTTCACCCACGAGATGAAGCCGATGGAGGTGGAGATCCTCGTGGCCGAGGTGGGCGCCCACGCCGAGGAGGACCAGATCTTCCACATCCTCTACGACGGCAGCGTGGTCGACGAAGACCGCTACAGCGTCATCGGGGGAGACGCCGAGGCCATCGGCGCCCGCCTGGAGGAGCTGTTCCAGCCCGGGGCCGACTGCGGTGCCGCCGTCCGCGCCGCGGTGAGCGCCCTGGCCGGACCCGACCGCACCCTGGCCGCCTCCGACCTCGAGGTGGCCGTGCTGTCGCGCAGCAACGGGCGCCGCGCCTTCCGCCGGATCGACGACGAGGAGCTGTCCGCGTTCCTCGGGTAGTGCCGGATAGGTTGCAGTGATGGAACGCCGGATCTTCGGGCTCGAGAACGAGTACGGCGTCACCTGTACCCTCCGGGGCCAGCGCCGCCTCAGCCCCGACGAGGTCGCCCGCTACCTCTTCCGCCGGGTGGTGTCGTGGGGCCGCAGCTCCAACGTGTTCCTGGCCAACGGCGCCCGGCTCTACCTCGACGTCGGATCCCACCCCGAGTACGCCACCCCCGAGTGCGACTCCATCCTCGACCTCGTCACCCACGACAAGGCGGGGGAGCGGATCCTCGAGCAGCTCCTCGGCTCGGCCGAGCAGCGCCTCCGGGAGGAGGGCATCCGCGGGGTCATCTACCTGTTCAAGAACAACACCGACTCCGCCGGCAACAGCTATGGCTGCCACGAGAACTACCTCACGTCGCGACGCGACGACTTCGGCCACTACGCCGAGGTGCTGATCCCGTTCTTCGTGAGCCGACAGATCTATGCCGGGGCCGGCAAGGTGCTGCAGACAGCCCGGGGCGCGATGTACTGCATCGCCCAGCGGGCGGAGCACATCTGGGAGGGCGTGAGCTCGGCCACCACCCGCAGCCGCCCGATCATCAACACGCGCGACGAGCCCCACGCGGACGCCGAGCGGTACCGCCGCCTCCACGTGATCGTGGGCGACTCCAACATGAGCGAGTACACGACCTTCCTCAAGGTGGGGGCCACGTCGATCCTGCTGCGCATGCTGGAGGACCCGGGCGTGGTGCTGCGCGACCTGTCGCTGGAGAACCCCATCCGGGCCATCCGCGAGATCAGCCACGACACCACCTGCCGTCGCAAGGTGCGCCTGGCCAACGGCCGCGAGCTCTCGGCCCTCGACATCCAGTCGGAGTACCTGGCCAAGGCGCTGAAGTACGCGGAGACCAAGGACCTGTCGCCGCAGGAGAAGCAGGCCCTGCAGATGTGGGAGCACTGCATCACCACCATCGAGCGCGATCCGATGGACCTCGACCGCGAGGTCGACTGGGTGATCAAGCACAAGCTCATCGAGGGCTACCGGGCCAAGCACGACCTGCCCCTCACCCACCCGAAGGTGTCGCTGATCGACCTGCAGTACCACGACATCAGCCGCGACCGCGGCCTCTTCTACAAGCTGCAGGACGCCGGCCTGGTGGAGCGCACCTGCACCGACGCCGCCATCGACGAGGCCGTCGAGGTCCCGCCCCAGACCACCCGTGCCCGGCTCCGGGGTGAGTTCATCCGCCAGGCCAAGGAGCGCAAGCGCGACTACACCGTCGACTGGGTGCACCTGAAGCTCAACGACCAGGCCCAGCGAACCGTGCTGTGCAAGGACCCGTTCAAGTCGCACGACGAGCGGGTCGACAAGCTCATCGCCTCCCTCTAGGCCTTCCGTGCCCCGCTTCCGCACCGCCACGGTCACCGGGCTGCTCTCGGAGCGGCGCGGCCTGCAGCGGGTCGAGACCGACGCCGGTCGCGCCTACGCCCTCACCGAGATGACCGGCTCGGTGGACGTCGGCGACCGCGTGGTGCTCAACACCACCGCGGTGGAGCTCGGCCTGGGCACCGGGGGCTGGCACGTCGTGCACTGGAACCTCCGCCACGAGGCGTGGGGGGCTCCCGGGCCCGGCCACATCATGAAGCTGCGCTACACCAGCCTGCAGGCTGACACGGGGGCCGCCGAGGAGGCGCTCGCCCCGCCGACCTCCGACGGGCCGGTGTCGCTGCCTGCTCTCGGCGACCTGCCGGTGGTGGTGGGCAGCCTGCACAGCCAGCTGGCTCCGGTGGTGGTGGCCATCCTGGCCGCCGCCCCGGCGGCCCGCATCGCCTACGTGATGACCGACGGCGCCGCGCTGCCCCTCGCCCTGTCCGACCTCGTCGCCTCGCTGCGCGAGCGCAGCCTCCTGGCCAGCACCATCACGGCCGGCCACGCCTTCGGCGGCGACCTCGAGGCTGTCTCGGTGCCCTCGGCGCTCGTGCTGGCCCGGGAGGTGGTGGCGGCCGACGTGGTGGTCGTCGCGATGGGTCCTGGGGTGGTGGGCACCGGCTCGCCGCTGGGCACCACGGCCGTGGAGGTGGCCGGCATCCTCGACGCGGCCGCCGCGCTCGGTGGCCGTCCGGTGGCAGTGCTGCGCATGTCTGACGGCGACGCCCGGCCCCGCCACCGCGGCGTGAGCCACCACAGTCGCACCGCCCTCGACCTGACCCGCTCATCGGTCTTGGTGGCCAGCCCTGCGGAAGGCAGCTTCTCCCACGACCGCCACGATGTGCGCGTCGTGCCACCGCCCGACGTGCAGGGACTGCTGGCCACGGCCGGGCTCACCGTCACCACCATGGGTCGAGGGCCGGCCGAGGATCCCCTGTTCTTCGCAGCGGCGGGGGCGGCCGGTGCGCTGGCCGCATCGCTGCTGTAGGTAGCCTCGGCCCGTGTCGGGTCAGAAGCTGGAGCGCCTCCTCAACCTGATGGCCCTGCTGCTCGACGCCCGGCGGCCCGTGTCGGCCGAGCAGATCCAGGAGCAGCTGGAGTACCCCGACGACCTGGCCGCCTTTCGTCGTGCGTTCGAGCGCGACAAGGACGAGCTGCGGGCCATGGGGATCCCCCTGCGGGTCGAACGGGTCCCGGGCGTGCTCCCCGAGGTCGACGGCTACCGCATCCCACGCGAGGAGTACGCGCTTCGCGACCCGGGCCTCTCCACTGATGAGCTCGCCGCGCTGCACCTGGCCGCCTCGGCCGTGCAGGTGGAGGGCCTCCCCGCCACCGCTGGGCTCCTCAAGCTGGGCGGGCTCGTGCGCGACGGGCGAGCCGAGCGGGCCGTCCCCGTGGCCACCATCCCTGCCGATCCCAACCTGGCTCGCCTCTTCGCCGCGGTGTCGTCCCGTGCGCCGGTGGAGCTGACCTACCGCGGCGAGCGCCGCACCATCGATCCCTACCGCCTCGAGTTCCAGCGGGGCCGGTGGTACCTCACCGGCTACGACCACCTCCGTGAGGAGGAGCGCAACTACCGCCTCGACCGCATCGAGGGCGAGGTCGCCCACGGCGACGGTCCCTCCTTCGAGCCTCCCAGCACGACCGTGCCGGGTCGGTCGCGGGGTGCCTGGGAGCTGGGCGCCGAACCGCCGGTCACCGCGGTGGTCCGCATCGACGGGCCGCAGGCCCTGTGGGCCCGGCAGCACGTGGGCCCCGATCGGGTGGTGGCCAGCGACGACGACGGCGTGGTGGTGGCCCTCCCGGTCACCAACCGAGCTGCCTTCCGATCGTTCGTGCTGTCGTTCCTCGAGCACGCCGAGATCCTCGAGCCGGCCGAGCTGCGCGAGGACATGGTGGCCTGGTTGGAGGCCGTGCGATGAGCGCCGCCCATCGCCTGCAGCGCCTCCTCGCCATGGTGCCGTGGATCGCGGCCCACGACGGCCCCACCCTCGCGGAGGTCAGCGAGCGCTTCGGGCTGAGCCCTGCCGAGCTGGCCGCCGACCTCGACGTGATGTGGCTGGTGGGGTTGCCGCCCTACACCCCCGACGCCCTCATCGAGGTGGTGCAGGAGGGCGACCGCGTGTGGATCCGCTTCGCCGACGTGTTCGAGGCCCCGCAGCGGCTCACGCCCGATCAGGCGGTGGCCCTGCTGACCGCGGGCGCATCGCTCCTCGCCCTCCCCGGTGCCGACACCGACGGCGCCCTGGCCCGTGGGGTGGCGAAGCTGGCCGCGGTGCTCGGCGTCGATGCCCACCAGGTGCTCGACGTGTCGCTCGGGGGCGCCGGAGCAGAGGTGCTCGACGCGCTCCAGCAGGCCGTGGCCGACCACCGTCAGGTGCAGCTCGGCTACTACTCCTACGGGCGGGACGACCACACCGACCGCACCGTCGACCCCTACGTGATCCACGCCCGCGAGGGCGCCCTCTACCTGCTCGGCCACTGCCACCTGGCCCAGGGGGAGCGGCGGTTCCGGATCGACCGCATCTCGTCGGTGGCGGTGCTCCCCGCCACCTTCGAGCCACCCGGCATCGCGGAGGACCTCTCGGTGTTCGAGCCCGACGGCGACGACCCGAGGGTGGTGCTCGAGCTCGCTCCAGAGGCGGCCTGGGTGGTGGAGACCTACCCCGTGGAAGTGGTGGTCCCGGTCGCCGACGGCCACCAGCGGGTCACGCTGGCCGTCACGGGAGATGCGTGGCTGGCTCGGCTGCTGGTGGCCCTCGGACCGCACGCCTCGGTGGTGGAGGCCCCCGGCGAGCTGGCGGAGGTGGGCCGGCGCGCCGCTGCGCGGATCCTGGCCCGCTACCGTTGACCCGGCTGTGACCGACACCGACCGCTCCGACGAGCCCGACCAACCCGACGAGCTCGAGCCGGAGGTCGCCTCCGACCCCCGCGACCACGACGCGCCGGTCATCGAGACTGCGGACGACGCCGACCGGGAGTCTGCGACCGACACCGCGGTGGCCTCGGACGACGGGCCGCTCGCGCCTCGGCACGTCAAGGTCGACAAGCCTGATCGCGTCCGCTCGGCCGTGGAGTGGGTCGCCGTCATCGTCGGCGCCCTCATCGTGGCGCTGGTGGTCAAGACGTTCCTGTTCCAGGCCTTCTTCATCCCCTCGGAGTCGATGGAGCCCACGCTGGGCACCGACGACCGCGTGCTGGTGAACAAGCTCAGCTACGAGCTCGGCGACGTCAGCCGCGGCGACGTGATCGTGTTCGAGCTGCCAGCCGACAAGGTCGGCCCCGACGGCATCAAAGACCTGATCAAGCGGGTGGTCGGACTCCCCGGTGACGTCATCGAGTCGCGCGATGGGGTCGTCTACGTCAACGACCGCCGTCTCGAGGAGCCTTACCTCGCCGACGGCATGATCACCGGTGATCCCAACGATCCCCGGAACCCGGCCATCGAGCGGCAGACCGTCCCCGACGACCACGTGTTCGTGCTCGGTGACAACCGGAGCAACTCGGCCGACAGCCGCTACAGCTACCGCGGCCCCATCCCGATCGACACCATCGTGGGCCGGGCCTTCGTGCTGGTGTGGCCGCCCAACAAGATCGGCTGGCTCTAGGAGCCTACGCAGCCGCCCGGGTGAGGGCGTCGACCATCCGATCGACGTGGTCGGAGTAGACGCCGTCGATCCCGGTGTCGAGCAGGTCGTCGAGGGTGCGATCGAACTGGGCATCCCAGCCGAAGCAGATGACCTCGAAGCGGTGGAAGAGCGTGGTGAGCCCGCCGGTCCACTCGCTGTGGTGGAGGTTGATCGCCTCGATGCCGTTGCTGGCCAGCTCGGCAGCCCGTCGCTCGGGACCGTCGGGGAGGCGGCCGAGGAAGGTGGAGTCGACGAGGTGGACCTCGGCGTCGGCCTGGCGCCACGCGGCGAGCTGGGCGAACCGGTGGTGGCACAGCCAGAGGTTCTCGAGCGCCGCCCCGCCGGCAGCCCGGGCCACGGCCACGACGGCACCGAAGGCGGCCGGGTCCTTCACGTCGAGCGAGAGGGGCAGCGTCGTGCCCACGTCGGCGTAGAGCTCCTGGAGGGTGGGGATGTGCTCGGGGAGCGCCGCCCGATCGACCTCGGCGATCGGTCGCTTGCGGAGGCCCTGGCGCACCACGCCGTCGTGGTCGAGCACGGCCTCCCCGTCGGCGGTGAGCCACACGTCGCTCTCCAGGCCGGTGGCGCCCAGCTTCACGGCCAGGCGGAACGACTCGATGGTGTTCTCGGGGGCGTTGGCCCGGGCCCCACGGTGGGCGAAGCCGATGGGCGGCCGGAGCAGGGAGGGGAGCCTGGTGGGCACGAAGGCCCATTGTGGCAGAAGGGCTCAAGCCCCACGATGAGCGGGCCGACATCAAGGACAGAGGGCACGAGGCCCTGGACAGGGATCGAGAGGGTCGGGCGAGCGATGGCTACGGTGATCAAGGCGAGCTGCCAGGATTGCGGCGATGTCGAGCTCGGCGTGAGCGACCTCGAGGTGCGGGTGTGCACGGCCGGCGAGCAGGGGAGCTACGTGTTCCGCTGCCCCACCTGCCTGATGTCGGTGGTGAAGCCGGCCGAGCCCCGCGTGGTGGAGATGCTGGTGGCCTCTGGAGTGTCGCTCGTGGAGTGGCACCTGCCGGCGGAGCTCTTCGAGCCCCGCGGCGGTGATCCGATCACCCACGACGACCTCATCGACTTCCACCGGCTGCTCCAGGCCGACGACTGGTTCGACGCTGTCGTAACCTCGGGCTGATGTCTCTCCTCTGGGCCGTTCCCCCGGTGGCCGTGGCCGCCGCCGTGGTCATCGTGCTCGTGCAGCTCCGCCACATCGGCGCGGCCACGAGCGACCTCCGGCTCGAGCTCCAGCGGGTCGGCGAGGTGCGGGCGGCCGTTCTCGAGCTGCGCACGTCGACCGCCGAGGCTCGTACCTCGATCCACGGTCTGCGACGGTCCTGACCCGCCCCCGCGAGGTCAGGAGCGCCTGAGGCCACCAGTACACTCCGAGCATGTTCAACATCGGGGGCGGCGAGCTGCTCGTCATCATGCTCATCGCCCTCATCGTGCTGGGGCCCACCCGCCTGCCCGATGCGGCGCGCCAGATGGGCAAGGTCATGGGCGATCTGCGCAAGCTCTCCACCGGCTTCCAGAACGAGATGCGCTCGGCCCTCGACACCGCCGACGATCCGACCCGCACGGCGGCCCGCCGCAACGTGCTGGCCAAGGAGACCCCCACCCCAGGGGTCCCCGCGTCGGTCACGGAGGCCGTGCAGGCGGTGAGCGCGGCCACGGCGGGCACCGGCCTGTCGGGTGAGGACTCGAGCACGGCCGAGCCGTCTGGCACCACCAAGGCCAGCCCGGCCAGCCAGACCGCCACCAAGAAGGCCCCGGCCAAGCGGCCGGCCGCCAAGAAGGCCCCGGCCAAGAAGGCAACTGCCAAGAAGGCGCCGGCCAAGAAGGCCTCTGCCGAGCCGGCCCCGGCCAAGAAGGCGCCGGCCAAGAAGGCGCCGGCCAAGAAGGCGGGCCCGGCCGGGAAGTCCTCCACCAAGACGGCCGCCTCCAGGTCCTCGACCACGAAGAGGGCGCCCTCCAAGGCGACGGGCGACGTCTCGTCCCCCGGTCGGCGCCGTAGTCCCTCCCGATGAGCACCTCTGCCCCCGGAGTCGAGGCCGACGACGACCGCATGTCGATCATGGAGCACCTCACGGAGCTCCGGAATCGGATCATCAAGGTCGTGGTGGCCGTCCTCATCGGCATGGTCATCTCGTTCGCCCTCTACAACCAGATCTTCGACTTCCTCCTGGGGCCCTACGAGGACGTCGTGCGGGCGCGACCGGAGACGGCCCTCGACGACAGCGGGCGGCTGCTGCAGATCGATCCCCTGGAGGGGTTCGGCATCCGGATGAAGCTGGCCGCCTACGGCGGGATCGGGATCGCCATGCCGGTGATCCTCTGGCAGCTGTGGCGCTTCGTGACGCCGGGCCTCTACCCGCACGAGAAGCGCTACGCCGTGCCGTTCCTCTTCAGCGCCCTCACCCTGTTCGTCCTGGGCGCCGGGCTGGCGTACTACACGCTGCCGCGGGCCCTGGAGTTCCTGGTCGACATCGGTGGCTCCGACAACTTCGTGACCGCCTTCGCGCCCGGGAAGTACTTCGGGCTGATCACCTACATGATGCTGGCCTTCGGCATCGGCTTCGAGTTCCCGATCCTCCTCATCTTCCTGCAGATGGCCGGCATCATCGGGCCCCAGCAGCTGCGGCAGTTCCGCCGCTACGCCATCGTGGGGATCTGCGTGCTGGTGGCGGTGATCACCCCGTCCGGCGACCCCATCAGCATGCTGATGCTGTCGGTCCCGATGGTGATCTTCTACGAGGCGTCGATCATCATCGGACGGGTGCTGGAGAAGCGGCGGGCAGCTGCCGCCACCTCGAGCTGATCGTGGCCGGGCCGCCTCCCGCCCACGACTTCACGCTCGACGACTTCCAGCTCCGCGCCATCGCCGCCCTCGACGCCGGCCACTCGGTGCTGGTGGCGGCGCCCACGGGGGCGGGCAAGACCGTGGTGGCCGAGCACGCCGTGGCCAAGGCCCTGGCCGAGGGTGGCAAGGCGTTCTACACGGCGCCGATCAAGGCGCTCTCCAACCAGAAGTACGGCGACCTCGCCCGGCAGCACGGCACCGCGCAGGTGGGCCTCCTCACGGGCGACAACAGCATCAACGGCGATGCTCCGGTGGTGGTGATGACCACCGAGGTGCTGCGCAACATGATCTACGCCGCCTCTCCTGCGCTCGACGGGCTGCGCTACGTGGTGCTCGACGAGGTCCACTTCCTGCAAGACGCCTACCGGGGGCCCGTGTGGGAGGAGGTGATGATCCACCTCCCCGAGGCCGTCCGCCTCGTGTGCCTGTCGGCCACCGTGTCGAACGCGGAGGAGCTGGCCGAGTGGATCTCCACCGTGCGGGGACCCACCGAGGCCGTGATCGAGGAGACGAGGCCGGTCGAGCTGCAGAACCTCTACTGCGTGGGCGACAAGAGCAACCAGGAGCTGCAGCTGCTCCCCACGCTGGTCGACGGCCGGCCCAACCCGGAGGCGCACCGCCTCGACGACGAGGCCCTCGACCGCCGCCACGGGTCGGCCCGGGGCCGTCCCCGTCGCCGCTTCTTCACGCCGCGCCGCGTCGAGGTGATCGAGCGCCTCGACGACGAGGGGATGCTCCCAGCCATCACGTTCATCTTCAGCCGCAACGCCTGCGACGACGCACGCGACGCCTGTCTCGACGCCGGCCTCCGCCTCACCACGGCCGACGAGCGGGCTCGGATCCGCGCCATCGTCGACGAGCGCACGGCGTCGCTGGCCGAGGCCGACCTCGACGTGCTCCACTTCGACCGCTTCCTGGCGGGCCTGGAGGCCGGGGTGGCGGCGCACCACGCTGGGATGGTGCCGCCGTTCAAGGAGGCCGTGGAGGCCTGCTTCACCGCCGGGCTCACCAAGGCGGTGTTCGCCACCGAGACCCTGGCGCTGGGGGTCAACATGCCGGCGAGGTCGGTCGTGATCGAGCGCCTCACAAAGTTCACGGGCGAGAGCCGGGAGCTGCTCACCCCCGGCGAGTACACGCAGCTCACCGGCCGGGCCGGCCGCCGTGGGATCGACGAGGTGGGCTACGCCGTGGTGCTGTGGTCGCCGTTCGTGCCCTTCGACCAGGTGGCCTCGCTCGCCTCCAGCCGCACCTACGCCCTGAAGTCGGCCTTCCGGCCCACCTACAACATGGCGGCCAACCTCGTGCGGCGCTACGACCCTGAGCGGGCCCACCACCTGTTGAACCTCTCCTTCGCCCAGTTCCAGGCCGACCGGGCCGTGGTGCGCATCGAGGCTCGCATCGAGCGCCAGCAGGCCCGGCTCGCCCGCCTCGACGACGAAGCCACCTGTGAGCTGGGCGACGTCGACGAGTACCGGCGGTTGCGGTCGGCCGCGCCGTCGTCCCGTCCACCGCGTGGGGGCCCCACCGACGCCGTCGCCGACCGGATGGTCAAGGCCATGGCTCGCCTCGTCCCGGGTGACGTGCTCGTGCTCGACGGGGTGCGCCAGGCAGTGCTCAGCGTGGCCTTCCGGAAGGGGAAGCCGAAGATCCACGTGGTCGACGAGCGCAGCAAGCCCCGCACGCTCACCGTCGACGACCTCGAGGAGCCACCCCGAGCCCTCGGGTCGGTGGAGCTCCCGACGCCCTACGCCCCCAACCACCGAGGGTTCCAGCACCAGGTGGGGGAGGCGCTCCGGCAGGCCCGGCTGGCGCCGGCCAGCCGCGAGGCGCCCGTCGATCCGTCCCCGGAGCAGCCCGCACCACCGACCGACCCCACCCTGGTCGCCGAGACCCACCCGGTGGCCGACTGCCCCCGTCGGGACGCCCACCTGCGCTCCGCCGTCCAGGCCGAGCGGGTGCGCCGCGACCTCGACGACCTCCACCGCCAGGTGACGGGCCGCACGGAGTCGCTGGCCCGACGCTTCGACCGGGTGCTCCGCCTCCTCGAGGCCTGGGGCTACCTCGACGGCTGGGCGCTCACCGAGGCGGGCGCGGTGCTGGCCCGCACCTACCACGAGGCCGACCTGCTGGTGGCCGAGGCCATGACCACGGGCCTGCTCGATGACCTCGACGTGCCGTCGCTGGCCGCCCTCGTGTCGTGCTTCACCTACGAGCACCGCGGGCGCGACCGTCCCCCCGAGCCGCAGTTCCCCAGCTCCACGGTGCGCGAGCGGGCCCGCGCCCTGGCCCGCCTGTCCGACGAGCTCAACGCCGACGAAGCGGCCGCCGGCCTGCCCCGCACCCGTCTGCTCGACCCCGGGTTCGTGCACCTGGCCCACGCCTGGGCCTCCGGCAACGGCCTGGCCTCCGTGCTCGAGCACGAGGAGCTCTCCGGAGGCGACTTCGTGCGCAACGTGAAGCAGCTGATCGACCTGCTCCGTGGCATCGGCGACGTCGCCCCGGTGCCGGCCACCGCAGCCCGAGCCCGGCAGGCGGCCGACGCGCTGCAGCGGGGCGTGGTCACGGCCACCTCGGCGCTGGAGGTCGACGACCCGGAAGCTCCCGGTGACGATCCGCAAGGGTGAGGCCTGGGGCACCACCGGTCCGCTCCCGACCGACGCCGTGCTGGTCCGCAGCGACGCCGAGGCCCGTGAGGTGGTCACCGCCGCCCGTCGCTCCGACCAGCCCATCCCTCCCCTCGGACTGCTCGGGGGCGACCTCTGCCGGACCCTCGGCGGCACCGGCGACGAGGCCCGCCTCCGATCGCAGGAGGTCACCCACCTGCCCGTCGACCTCGGTGCGGTGCTGATCGACGGTCGCCTCCACTGGTTCGTCGCCCACCTCATCGCTCGGCACGGCTGGTGGCGCGGCCGCGTCGTGGCCGCCATGAACGCCCAGTTCCTCGGGTCGTGGAACGTGGTGCCGCGGGGTCACCCCAACGACGGCCGCCTCGACGTGCTCGACGCCGACCTGCCGCTGCGCGACCGCCTGCAGGCCCGTCGCCGCCTGCCGCTCGGCACCCACGTCCCCCATCCAGGGATCCGTGAGCGCCACCAGCAGGCCGTCCAGATCGAGCTCGAGAAGCCCACGCCGGTCCGCCTCGACGGCCAGCTGCTCGGCCCGGCCCGCACCCTGTCGATCCGCACCGAGCCCGACGCCCTGCTCTGCCTCGTCTGATCAGCCGGGGCAGGGAGCGAAGGTGAAGGGCCGAGGTTCGCGGACCTCGTTCCCGGCCGCATCGACGGCCACCACCGTGAAGGTGGTGGGCCCCCCGGTGCCGGAGACGAAGGGTCCGAGCGTGGCGGTCCAGGTGTCGCCACTGCGCTCCATGAGCCGGGGGCCGGCCGGGCTGACCCCCTGCCATGTGAGCACCACCGAGTCGGCGCCCGTGACCCTGGCCACGACGTCGAAGGTGGGCTGCACCTCGCAGCTGATGAAGGAGCCGGTCTGGGTCACGGACACGATCACGGGGGGCGTCGTGTCCGCGGGGCCGGTGGGCGGCGGCGGAGCCACCTGCGGCTCTGTGGTGCTGGGTGCACCGTCGGCTGTCGTGGTGGGCGGGGCCTCGGGCGGGATGGTGGTGGTGGCCGGATCGATGGAGACGCTGATCTGAGGGGTCTGGCTGCTGGGCGGCGCGCTGGGTGCGGCCGTGGTGGTGGAGGTGGTGTCGCCGGTCGCCAACAGCTCGGTGGGCTGGTCGTCTCCCGGACCGACGAGCAGGGCCAGCACCAGGCCGACCACCACCACGATGCCGGCGGCCGCCCACCAGGCGCGGCCGCCCACGGGCCGGGTCCGCCGTTCGCCGACGGCGAAGCCCTCTCGGGTGAAGCGCACCAGCTCGGAGCCGTCGGTGGTGGCCCCGCCCCGGATGCCCTCGAGCACCCTGGTGCGGAGGCCCTCGGGCGCCGGCACCAGCGGCATGGCGCCGAGCAGGGCGAGGGGGCTCACCACTGCCGCCCGGCGCTCCGAGCACACGTCGCAGCGGTCGACGTGGCGGGCCACCCGCTTGCGCAGCAGCGGGGAGAAGCGCCCGTCCCAGCCATCGAGGATGCTGTCGAGCTCTGTGCAGTCGTCGCGCCCGAGCCGGGCGATCAGCAGCGCGCCGAGGGAGCGCTCCACCTGGTCGCGGAGGCGGCTGAGCATCACGTAGGAGTTGTTGAGCGACGTGCCCATGGCGTCGGCCAGGTCCTGGCCTTCGAGGCCCTGGCGGAGGTTCAGGTCGAGCAGCGCCTGGTCGCGCGGGCTGAGGCCGGCGGCGGCCGCCCACACCAGCTCCTGGAGCTCCTCGGTGCGCGACCCCCGATCGAGGTCGACCTCGACGCCGGTCATGTCGTCGACCTCGTCGGTGAGATCGACCCGGCTGCGCTGCCGCGCCCGGCGGAGCGCCTCGTGGCGGCAGATCGAGTAGAGCCAAGGTCGCAACCGGGCCGGGTCGCGGAGCTGGTGGAGGTTGCGCGATGCCGCGATGAAGGCGTCGTGGAGCGCATCGGCCGCTTCGTCGCGATCGCGCAGGATTCGGTGGCAGTGGTCGTGCAGCTTGTCGGCGTAGCGGTCGTAGATGCCCGCCCAAGCGGTTCCATCGCCGCCCCGGGCGGCCTCGACGAGCGCAGCATCATCCATGGTCGGCACACGTGACCTCCTCCTGTGGGTGCACCGGTAGGAGGCCCGTCGGCCCCGATCCTTGCAGAAACTACGGTGCGACCATGGACGCCTGGATCCTCGACGAGTCGCCCGGGAGCTATCGATGGGGGACCATCGCCGACCCGGAGCCGGGCCCCCACGACGTGGCGGTGCGCCCGGTGGCCAGCGCCCTCAACCACATGGACCTCTGGCTCACGCGTGGCCGCCCCAAGCCGGCCCTGCCCCACGTGCCGGGTTGCGACGTGGCCGGGGTGATCAGCGCCGTGGGGGCCGAGGTCACCACGGCAGCCGTGGGCGACGAGGTGGTGGTGAACCCGGCGGTGGCGCCGATCGAGGCCGTGGTGGCCTTGGGCGACGACGCTCCGCTCGGACGGGGCTTCCAGATCGTGGGCGAGCAGCGCTGGGGCGGGCACGGCGAGGTCCTGGTGGTGCCGGCTCGCAACGTGCTCCCGCGCCCGGCAGGGCGGACCTGGGAGGAGTGCGCGGCCTATCCGCTGGCCACCCTCACCGCCTGGCGGATGCTGCGCCGGGCCCGGCTGACGGCGGGGGAGCGCTGCCTCATCGTGGGGATCGGAGGCGGGGTGAGCACGGCCGCTCTCCACCTGGCGGTGCGCCTCGGGGCGGAGGTGCACGTGACCTCCCGCGACCCGGCCAAGCGGGAGGCGGCGCTGGCCCTCGGAGCGGTGGGGGCCTACGACTCGGCCGCCGACTGGCCCGTGAAGGTCGAGGTGGTGGTGGAGAGCGTGGGTCCGGCCACGTGGGATCGCTCGATGGCCTCCCTCGTGCCGGGTGGCCGGGTGGCGGTGTGCGGTGGCACGTCGGGGCAGAAGGTCGAGATCGACCTGCCCCGGCTCTTCTTCAAGCAGATCGAGGTGATCGGCTCCACCATGGGGTCCTACGTCGAGTTCGCGGCCGTCACCCGCCTCATGGCCCAAGGGCTCCCGGTGTCGATCGACGGCGTGCTCGGACTCCACGACTACCCCGTTGCACTGGCTCGCCTCGAGGCCGGCGAGCAGCTCGGGAAGGTCGTGCTGTCGCACAGGTAGCCTCGGTGGATGGACCTCGATGCGCTGAAGGAGCGGCTGCGGAGCGAGGTCGAGGCCCGTGCCGACGTCCTCGTCGACGCCTCCCACCAGATCCACGCCCACCCGGAGCTGAACTTCGAGGAGCACTTCGCCCACGACCTCCTCACCGAGATGCTCGAGGCGGAGGGCCTGGCGCCGGAACGCCGCGCCTACGGGCTCGACACCGCCTTCTCGGCCCGGGCCGGCACCAGCGGCCCCACCATCGCCGTGCTGTGCGAGTACGACGCCCTCCCGGGCATCGGCCACGCCTGCGGCCACAACATCATCGCCACCGCCGGCCTCGGCGCCGGGCTGGCGGCGGCTGCCGTGGCCGAGGAGGTCGGTGGTCAGGTGCTCCTGCTGGGCACACCGGCCGAGGAGGGTGGCGGGGGCAAGATCTTCATGGCCCAGCGAGGAGCCTTCGACGACGTCGACGCAGCGCTGATGCTCCACCCGGCCGGCCACGACCTCACCCGCATGGACGTGATCGCGGTGCAGGAGCTCACCGCCACCTACACCGGCGAGGCCGCCCACGCCGCTGCTGCTCCGCAGCACGGGCGCAACGCCCTCGACGCCGCGGTGCTCGGCTACCTCAACGTGGCCGCCCTGCGGCAGCACATCCTGCCCACCGAGCGGATCCACGGCATCGTGACCGAAGGTGGTGAGAAGCCCAACATCGTGCCCTCGAGCGCACAGACGGCGTGGATGGTGCGATCGCCCTCGATCTCCACCCTCGGGCCCCTCAAGGAGCGGGTGGCGGCCTGCCTGCGGGCCGGGGCGGAGGCCACCGGGTGCGAGATCGAGATGGCCTGGAAGCCGGTGGTCTACGCCGACATGCTCGACAACCGGGTGATCGTCGACTGCTTCGCCGCCAACGCCACCGCGCTGGGCCGCCCGATCCAGGAGCCCGACCCGGCGCACATCGTGGTGGGCAGCACCGACATGGGCAACATCAGCTACCTGGTGCCCTCCATCCACCCGATGATCGCGGCGGCGCCCGCCGGCACGCCGATCCACACCGCCGACTTCGCCACCCACGCCCAGGCCCAGATCGGCGACCAGGCCGTCGTCGACGGCGCCATCGCGCTGGCGTGGACGGTCGCCGACCTGTGGCTCGGCGACGGCGTGCTGGAGGCGGCGGGCCGAGAGTTCGCCGCCACCATGGAGCGGGTGGGCCCGGACGCCCGGCGGTCCGCGATCGAGGGTGGGGCGCGGGCCTAGCATCTGGATCCCGATGCGCCCCAGGACCGCCCGATGACCGTCTACATCGCCGAGGAGTTCACCGCCGACGAGGCCGACATCCTCCGGCGCTACTTCACCAACCTCGATGGGCCCGTGTTCGCCCTGGTGAACCTCCCGGAGGTCGTCAAGGGGGCCTTGTTCGCCCGCTACTCCCGCAGCTCCAAGAGCCTGCGGCGGCTGTTCATCGACGAGTTCGTGGGCGATCTCGACATCACCGGCGACGCCACCATCGACGCCACGGTGGGCCTCCGGCGGGCCGAGGAGCTCTACGACCGGGTGTTCTTCGAGTACGGCGACGACTCCGTGGCCCAGCTCGGTGGCGTGCACCTGGCCTGCGAGCAGGCGTCCAACCTGCTCACCAAGGTGCTCGAGTGGGGCCGCCTCATGGCGTACCTGGAGCAGTCCACCCGCTACATCGCCTACGACACCCGCCTCGGTGGGCGGTACCGCTACTACCGCGACCCCGAGCTCCTCGGCTCCGAGCAGGGCCTGCGCTACATCGGCGACATGGATCGGCTCTTCGACAGCTACGCCGAGCTCGTGCCGCTCATGGCCGACTTCTACCGGGGCCAGTTCCCGAAGGACCACACCGACTCCGACTTCGTCTACCGCCAGGCGATCAGGGCCAAGGCCTTCGACGCGGTCAGGGGCGTGCTACCGGCGGCGTCGCTGTCCAACGTTGGCATCTACGGCACCGGCCAGGGCTACGAGGCGCTGCTGCTGAGGATGCGCTCCCACGCCCTGCCGGAGGCCCGCGCCTACGCCGACCTCATGCTCACCGAGCTGCGCAAGGTGATCCCCAGCTTCCTGAAGCGGGTCGACCTCGACGACCGGGGGGTGGCGTGGAGCACCTACCTGGCCTCCACCCGCTCGGCGGTGGAGGAGATCGCCCAGGGCCTGTTCCCGGTCGACGAGCCGGCCGCCACCGAATCCGCCGGCGTGCAGCTCCTCGACTGGGACCCCGACGGCGAGGTCAAGCTGGTGGCCGCCATCCTCTACGCCCACACCCACGTGGCGGAGGCGGTGCTCGAGCAGCGGGCCCGGGCCATGACCACCGAGGAGCGGCTGGCCGTGATCCAGGCCTACGTGGGCGACCGGGCCAACCGGCGCCACAAGCCGGGCCGGGCCTTCGAGCGCCTCACCTACCGCTTCGACATCCTGGCCGACTACGGCGCCTTCCGCGACCTGCAGCGCCACCGCATGCTGTCGATCGAGTGGCAGGCCCTCAGCCCCCGCCACGGCTACACGCGTCCGGAGGCCGTCGACCTGGCGGGCTGCGGCGCTCGCTTCGACGAGGCCATGGAGCGGTCGGCCGCCCTGCACGACGCCCTGGTCGACCGGTTCCCGGCCCAGGCCGCCTACGCCGTGTCGCTGGCCTACAAGGTGCGGTTCTACTTCCACCTCAACGCGCGCGAGGCCATGCACCTGCTCGAGCTGCGCACCACCCCGCAGGGGCACCCCGCCTACCGGGTGGTCGGCCAGGAGATGCACCGCCTCATCGCCGACCAGGCCGGTCACCATGCGGTGGCCGCCGCCATGCGCTTCGTCGACCACTCACCCGAGCCCAGCCTCGAGCGGCTCGACTCCGAGCGTCGGGCCGAGGAGCGCCGCCAGACCCGATAGCGGTCGGCTTGGCGGTGCTGGTGTTCCTCGTGTTGCTGGTGTTGCTGCTGTGGCTGGTGGGGGCACCGGGGCGAACGAGACACGGGGTGGGGTGACCACTCGGGGTGACGGTGACGGACTAGGTTCCCGTGTCGCCGGTCACGTGGCGTAGGTCACAACGGGCAGGGCTGGGGCCCTCCGGCAGCGAAGTCTCGTGACACCACGCTCCCGAGGAGGGCAAGCCGCTGGACGCCGTCATCTCACTGCGAGGGGTAACCAAGTCGTTCGGGTCGCACACGGTGCTGCGCGACATCAGCTTCGACATCCCGCGCGGCCAGATCACAGCGGTGATGGGCCCCTCCGGCACCGGCAAGTCGGTCCTGCTGAAGAACATCATCGGGCTGCTGCGCCCCGACGCCGGAGAGATCTGGGTGGAGGGCGAGGAGACGGTGGGCATGGGCGAGCGCGACCTCTACCGGGTGCGGCGCAAGTTCGGGGTGCTGTTCCAGGACGGCGCCCTCTTCGGCTCCATGAACATGTTCGACAACATGGCCTTCCCGCTGCGGGAGCACACCCGCAAGTCGGAGAAGGAGATCCGCGAGATCGTGCTCGGCAAGGCCGACATGGTCGGGATGCTCGACCACATGAAGAAGTTCCCCGGTGAGGTCTCCGGGGGCATGAAGAAGCGGGCCGGCCTCGCCCGTGCGCTGGCCATGGACCCCGAGATCATCCTCTTCGACGAGCCCGACTCCGGTCTCGACCCCGTGCGGGTGTCCTACCTCGACGAGCTGGTGAAGAAGATCCAGGAGGAGACCGGCGCCACCTTCGTGATCATCACCCACAACATCGCGTCGGTGATGCGCACGTCCGACTACATCGCCGTGCTCTACCGGGCGGGGTTGGTGAAGTTCGCCTCGAAGCAGGACATGCGCACCTCCGACGACGAGATCATCCGGCAGTTCCTGTCGGGCCGGGCGCTGGGTCCCATCGGGATGGACGAGCTGGCCACCGAGCAGAGCGAGATCGAGCGCGAGCTGGTGGAGCGGGAGGTGGCCCGAATCGCGGCCGGCGAGGTCGACGACACCGGCATCCTGACGGTCTGACGCGCCATGATCGGCAAGGTCCAGTTCGTGCTGCGGGAGACCGGCAACCTCTTCGCCATCTCCCTGGAGGGGATCCGGCGCACGCCTGACATCCGGTCCTGGTGGAAGGAGTACCTCCGCCAGTGCTGGTTCATCGCCAAGGTCACCAGCATCCCGGTGGTCCTCATCTCGCTGCCCTTCGGTGCGGTGATCGCCCTCCACGTCGGCGCCTTCTCCCGCCAGCTGGGCGCGGAGTCGACCACCGGAGCGGCCATGGTGCTGGCCATCGTGCGCGAGGCGGCGCCGGTGGCCACCGCCCTGCTGATCGCCGGGGCGGGTGGCTCCGCCATGACGGCCGACCTCGGCGCCCGCAAGATCCGCGACGAGCTGGCCGCCATGGAGGTGATGTCGGTCAACCCCGTCCACCGCCTGGTCACCCCACGGCTGTGGGCGGCCAGCACGGTCGCGGTGTTCCTCGTGTCGCTGGTGTCGGTCTCCGGCATCGCCGGGGGCTACTTCTTCAACGTCGTGATCCAGAAGGTCACGCCCGGCGCCTACTTCCAGGGCTTCACCTCGCTGGTGCAGCTCCCCGACCTCTACTCCTCGCTGGCCAAGGCCTGGGTGTTCGGGTTCATCGCGGCGATGGTGGCTTGCTACAAGGGCCTCTACGCGAAGGGCGGGCCGAAGGGCGTGGGCGACGCCGTGAACCAGGCCGTGGTGATCACCTTCATCCTGATCTTCTTCGCCAACTTCGTGATGACCACCCTCTACTTCGCGCTGGTGCCGCAGAAGTTCTGATGACCGCCGTCACCCGCCTCACCCGTCCCGTCCGGCGCACCGGCCGCGCCGTGGGCGACCTCTTCGAAGACGTCGGCAAGCAGCTCGCCTTCTACGGGCAGGTGCTGGGCGAGGTGTTCAGCCAGCTCATCCTGCGCCTGAAGTACCGCAACGTGGTGTTCAACCTGGTGTCCGACATCACCATCGGCGCCGGAGCGCTGATCGTCGGTGGCGGCATGGTGTTCGTGATCTTCTCGATGTCGTTCTTCACCGGCACCAACGTGGGCCTCCAGGGGTTCAAGGGGTTGGAGCAGATCGGCGCGGAGGCCTTCACCGGCCTGATCGGGAGCTTCGCCAACACCCGGGAGGTCACGCCGCTCATCGCGGGTGTGGCCTTCGCGGCGCAGGTGGGCGCGGGGTTCACCGCGGAGCTGGGCGCCATGCGCATCTCGGAGGAGATCGATGCGCTCGAGGTGATGTCGGTGCCGTCGAAGGCCTACCTGGTGGCCACCCGTGTGGCGGCCGCGCTGCTCGCCATCATCCCGCTCTACCTCATCTCGCTGTTCGCCAGCTTCTTCGCCACCAAGCTGGTCACGACGCAGTTCTTCGGGCTGTCCGAGGGCATCTACGACTACTACTTCCGGCTCTACCTGCCGCCCATCGACGTGCTCTACAGCGTGATCAAGGCTGCCGTCTTCGCCGTGGTGGTGGCCCTCGTGCACTGCTACTACGGCTACTACGCCAGCGGCGGTCCGGCCGGCGTGGGCGTGGCGGTGGGTCGTGCCATCCGCCTCTCGATCGTTCTGGTGGTGGTCCTCAACCTCGTCTTGTCCCTCATCTTCTGGGGCGGCGGCAACACCGTGAGCCTCACCGGATGACCATGGTCGCCCTCTCTCCGCGCCGAAAGGACATGCTCACGGGCGCCATCACCCTGTTGCTCCTGGTGGCCCTCACCACCGTGGGCATCAAGGGCGCCTTCGGTGCCTTCAAGGGGGGCTACGAGCTGGTGGGCACCTTCGACGCCGCCGGCCAGGGCCTGCTGCCCGGCTCAGACGTGAAGATCCGTGGCGTCAACATCGGTGAGGTCAAGCGCATCGAGCTGCAGGACGGGCAGGCCCTCATCACCCTGAGGATCGAGCCGGAGCACGACGTGCCCGTCGATGCCAGCGCCGTCATCCGTCCCAAGACGCTCTTCGGGGAGAAGTTCGTCGACATCGAGCCCGGGGTGGCCGAGGCCGACGGGCCCTTCCTCGCCGACGGCGACGAGATCACCAACACCAGGGGCGGCTTCGAGCTCGAGCAGGTCCTGGGCGAGACCTACCCGCTGCTCCAGGCCATCGACCCCGCTGAGCTGATGACCGTGCTGGGCGAGCTGGCCGACGGCGGTCGCGACCTCGGCGACACGGTCAACCGCACCCTGGTGAACAGCGCAGAGCTGGGCGAGGTCTTCTCCGAGAACATCGACAACACCGAGCAGTTCCTCAGCGACCTCGCCCTGCTGGCCGACCAGCTCGGCGACGACGCCGACACGATCCTCGAGCTGGCCGACGCCGCCAACGCCGCCCTGCCCACGCTCGTCGAGGGGGAATCGGCCATCATCGACCTCCTCCAGCAGGCCGGCCGCCTGTCCAACGACGTGGCCGATCTCCTCGAGACCAACGAGCCCTTCGTCAACAGCGTGCTGGTGGAGGGCAGCCGCACGCTCCAGCTCCTCTACGACGAGCGCGATCAGGTGGTGCCCCTCGTGGTCGGGCTGCGCCAGTACGTGCAGACCCTCAGCTCGGTCATCCGGATCGAGATGGGTGACGGCACGCTCATGGCCGCCGTGAAGGGGATCCTCGGCACCGAGGCCTGCGGCCTGCTGCCCTGCCCGGGCACCGAGGTGCCCCCGGCCAGCGCAGGGGCCCCGCCGCCTCCTGCGCCCGCTGGGCCGCTCCTTCCCGACCTGCCCCTCGACCTCGATCTCGGGTCGAGCGCCGAGAGCGACGGCCTCACCGACCTCCTCACCAGGGTGCTGGGCGGATGATCCGCGACGCGCTCAAGTTCGGCGCCTTCGTGCTGGTCTGCCTCGGCTTCCTGGGCTGGCTGGCCTTCACGATCGGCAACATCGATCTCGACGACCCGCTCGGCCGCGACAACTACACGCTCACGGCCACCTTCGACGACGTCACCGGGCTGCTGCGCGACGACAACGTGAAGGTGGCCGGCGTGGTGGTGGGCAAGGTCACCAAGATCGAGACCGACGCCGGGAAGGCGGTCGTGACCTTCGAGGTCAGCAACGACCACGCCGACATCCCGAAGGACTCCGCCGCCGCCATCCGCTGGCGGAACCTCATCGGTCAGCGCTACCTCTACCTGTACCCGGGCGACCTCGACGTGGCGCTGGAGGACGGCGACCACATCAGCGAGACGGCGTCGGTGGTGGATCTCGGCGAGCTCTTCAACCGCCTCGGGCCCATCGTGGGCTCCATCGATCCGGCCCAGGTCAACGACTTCCTCGAGACCGTCACCGAGGCGCTCGACGGGCGGGAAGACGCGGTGGGGGAGGCCCTCGACGACCTGGCCACCCTCACGCAGGCCCTCGGCACCCGCGACGACACCATCCAGCGCCTCATCACCAACCTCGACACGGTGGCCGACACCGTGAACCGGCGCGACGCCCAGATCACCACCATGCTCGAGAACCTGGTGACGCTGGCCGAGACCTTCGGCGACAACACGGCGACCCTCGATGCCGCCCTCACCGAGCTGGCGGCGTTCGGCACCGAGCTCGACACCCTGCTCGATGCGAACGCCACCGAGATCGACCGCCTGCTCGGGAACCTGGCCCTGGTGACCGACACCGTGGAGGGACGCCTCCCGCAGCTCGACACCTTCCTGGCCGGCTTCGGCGAGTCGAGCGCCGCGGTCTTCCGGGCCGGCAACCGGGGCGAGTTCCTCAACCAGAAGATCCTCTGCGTCTTCGTGGGGCCCCCGGCCGCCGACGCGGCCGGCTGCCCCACCGGCGACCCGATCACCGGCGCCGACGCCACCGGAGCGACATCGTTCCTGCCCGCCCCCACGGTGGGAGCCGACGCCCTCACCTCCCTGCTCACCCGGGCGGCCGGCCAGTGAGGTCGTTCCGCGACCGCAACCCCTACGCGGTGGGGATCGTGTCCGTGCTGCTGATCGGGGCGGTCACGGGTGCTGCCTTCCTCGTGGGGCTGCTCCACCTGCTGGAGCGCACCTACGAGATGGAGGGGTCCTTCCGCGACGCCGCCGGTCTGCGCACCGGCGACGACGTGAAGGTGGCCGGCGTGAAGGTGGGTCGTGTCACCTCCGTCAGCGCCGACCGCGAGGAGGGACTCGTGCAGGTGGAGTGGGTGATCGACCAGGGGGTCGACATCGGAGAGGGTGCCGGTGCCGACGTCGCTCTCGAGACGCTGCTCGGATCGAAGTTCATCCGCATCTCCGAGCCGGCCGAGGGAGATCGGCTGATGGAGGACCTCCCCCGTGAGGAGCGGGTGATCCCTGTCGACCGCACCACCACCCCGGTCGACGTGTTCGACCTCACCCGCGACGCCACCGAGCGCATCGACGCCACCGACAACGATCGACTCAACCAGCTGGTCAACCAGCTGGCCGCCATCACCGACGGCAAGCGTGGCACCATCACCGACCTCATCGAGGGGGTCGACCAGGTGGCCTCGGCCATCAACGAGCGCGAGGTGCAGCTCGACGCCCTGCTGGCGTCGGCCGACGAGCTGGCGGCCAACCTGGCCGACAAGGACGACACCCTCGTGCAGCTCATCGACAGCAGCCGAACGATCCTCGACTTCCTCGTGCAGCGCCGCGACCAGCTGGCCGCCGCCCTGGGGTCGGGCAGCGACGCCGTGCGCTCGCTCTCGGTCCTCATCGACACCAACGCCGCGGAGCTCGACGCCATCCTGAGCGACCTCCACCCCACGCTGGCCGTCGTCGACCGGAACCTGCCGGAGCTCAACCGAGCGCTGGCCATCTCCGGTCCGGCCTTCTACGGCCAGTCGCTGGCGGGCACGCATGGGCCCTGGCAGGACATCTACGTGGCCGCCCTCGGCCCCGACATCATCGGGATCCTGGAGGACATCGTCCCATGAGGCGCCTCTCCCTCCTCCTGCTCACCATCGCCCTGGGCGCGGCGGCCGTCCCCGGCTGCGGTCTCGTAGGGGGCGACGACCACTACACCCTCACGGCGAGGTTCCCCCGTGCGGTGTCCGTGTTCCCCTCGTCCGACGTCCGCGTGCTCGGCCTCCCGGCCGGCGAGGTCACCGAGGTGGCCGTCGACGGTGGCGAGGTGCGCATCGAGATGCGCATCCCCTCCGACGTCGCCGTGCCCGTCGACGCCACCGCCCAGATCGTGCCGCAGTCGCTCATCGGCGAGCGGTACATCCAGATCACCCCGGCCTTCCAGGACGGCATGGAGGCGGCCCAGGACGGCGACGAGATCGAGCGCACGGTGATCCCGGTGGAGCCCGACGAGGCCCTGGCCTCGATCAAGGAGTTCCTCGACAGCCTCGATCCCGACGGCCTCGGCGACCTGGTGGGCAACCTGGCCGAGGGCCTCGAGGGCAACGGCGCCGCCCTCAACGACACCCTCGGCTCCCTGTCGGAGCTGGTGGCCACCTTCGCCCGCAACGACGACGTGCTCCTGCGCATCGTCGAGAGCTTCGACCAGCTCACGGCCACGCTCGTCACCCGGGAGGCCCAGCTCGGCGAGGTGCTCGACGCCTTCGCGGCCGCCAGCCAGGTGCTGGCCGACGAGCGGGAGAGCATCGGCGAGCTCGTGTCGGGCCTGGCCGACCTCTCGCAGACCGGCCTGGAGCTGGTGGGCAAGCACGCCGGCGAGCTCCGCACCGACATCCAGACGCTCGCCGACGCGGCCGCCACGATCGACGCCAACCTGGCGTCGGTCACGCAGCTCCTCGAGGGCGGCGACATCCTGGCCGAGGGGCTGCTCGGTGCCTTCAACCCCGACGTCCGAGCCATCGACCTGCGCAACAACTTCTCGCCGCTCGTCACCGACCTCCTCGGCACCGTGCTGCCGGGCCTGGGGCTGCCGCCCATCTGCGTGCCCGTGCCGGTGCTGGCCTGCGACCCGGTCAGCGGTCAGTCCACCAACGCCGTCACCGCCACCATCAGCACGTCACCGGCCACTCCGGTCGGCTCCCTGCTGTCGCTGCTCGGCCAGCCCACCGCCCAGCCGGCCGACGATGCCTCGGCCACCCGGTCCGGCCCGAGCTGGCTCGACGGCGCCACCGAGACGCTCCTGGGACTGGGCGGATGACGCGCCGCCTCCTCATGCTCCTCGGTGGAGCCCTGCTGGCGTCGAGCTGCACCCTGCCCGGCCAGGTCGACGGCCCGGTCGAGCTCACCGCCACCTTCGAAGACGTCGGCGACCTCGTGGCCGGGCACTCGGTGCAGGTGGCCGACGTGCGGGTCGGGTCGGTGGTGGGCATCGAGCTCACCGAGGACTTCCAAGCCCTGGTCACCATGCGCATCAAGGACGACCTCGCCCTGCCCGTCGACAGCGAGGCCGTCCTGCGCACCACGTCGCTGCTGGGCGAGAAGTTCATCGAGCTGCGGCCACCGGTCGACCTGGCGGGGAAGCCGCGGCAGACCGGGCCCTTCCTGGAGGACGGCGCCGTGCTCGCCGACACCAGCCAGGCGCCGGAGCTCGAGTTCGTCGCCCAGGAGGCGGTCGAGGTGCTCGGCGGCGTGCTCAGCAACGACCTGGTCACCCTGATCGAGACCGGCTCCGCCGCCTTCGGGGGACGGGCGGCCGAGCTCGGCAGCGTGATCGACAGCCTGGCCACCGTCAGCGGTTCGCTGGCCGAGCAGACGACCGACATCGTCACCATCATCGACGGACTCGACCGGGCCTCGGCCACCCTCGCCGGCGGCGCCGACCAGGTCGACACCCTCCTGGTGAACCTGGCCAACACCACCCAGCTCCTCGCCGACAACCGGGAGCTCACGCTGCAGACCCTGCGCGACCTCACCCGCCTGGCCTCAGCGCAGAACGAGATCGTCTTCGAACCGTTCCGCGACGACATCGAGCGGCAGATCGGCCAGCTCGACGCCATCCTGGCCATCGTGGCCCAGCAGCGAGGCGAGGTGGGGGTGCTGGTCGACTGGCTGGCGGAGTTCGCGGTCAAGACCCCGAAGGGGATCCCTGACGACTTCGCCCAGGTCTACCTCTGGGCCGTCCTGGCCCCCCTGGAGGGGACGCTGTGAGCAAGCGCACGCTGGTGAACCTGATCTTCTTCAACGCCGTCTTCGCCCTGATGATCTTCTGGGCCATCAACAACATCATCACCATCGACGCGGTGGAGCGGCCCTACGAGATCACCGGCGACTTCGCCCAGGCCTCGGGGGTCGCGCCCAACTCGGAGGTCACCTACCTCGGTGTGAACTACGGCCGGGTGTCGGGGGTGGAGCGCCGCGAGGGCGGGGTGCGGGTCACGATGAAGATCGATCGGGGCAAGGACCTGCCCGCGGGCGCCATCGCCCGGGTGTTCCGCAAGTCGGCCATCGGCGAGCCGTACATCGACTTCGTCCCACCCGAGTCGTACACGGCGCTCGACACCCGCCGCATCGAGCCCGGCGAGCACATCCCCGAAGACCGCACCACGGTGCCGCTCGAGTTCTCCGAGCTCCTGCGCTCGGCCAGCGCGCTGATCTCCAGCATCGACCCCGACGAGGCGGGCACGCTCATCCACGAGCTGGCCCTCGCGCTCGATGGTCGCGGCGACGACCTACGCAGCCTCACGGAGTCCTTCGACGAGATCACCAGCACCTTCGTGGCGCGCACCGACGTGCTCGACCGCCTGGCGGAGAACAGCACGCGCCTCACCAGCGTGCTGGCCGACCGCCGCCTGAGCCTCAGCCAGTCGCTCACCAACCTCCGCGACCTCACCCAGACCCTCCGCGACGCCGACGGCGACACCCGTGTGCTCCTCGAGGCCGGCCCGGCCTTCCTGGAGGTCACCGCCGACCTCGTCGCCGACCAGAAGCGGAACATCGACTGCCTCCTCACGGACCTGGGCACCGTCGTGCGCACCGCCGGTGGTCCAGGGCCCCTCGACTCCCTCGATGGCCTGCTGGCCAACGGCCCCACGGCCTTCGGCTACGTGGCCAGCGCGGTGGATCAGGAGCCCGACGGCGCCTGGATCCGCGTCCACCTGATCGCTCCGACCGACGGTGAGCCCCCCGCGGTGTACGACCCACCCCGTACGCTGCCGGTCGTGCCCACCATCTCGCCGTGCGCCTCGCCGCTCACCCCCGCCGCCCTGGCGGCCGCCACGCCGGGCTCGGGCCCTGCTGGCAGTGGCGAGGCGGCACCCGCACCCGGGGATGCGGCGGCCGGCCCCACCTCGCAGGGGGACGCGGCTGCGTCCACCTCCAGCGAGGAGAGCGGGCCGCTGGCCGTCACCGGAGCCACGGTCGCGGCCGCGCTGGCCACCATGCTCCTGCTGGGCGGTTTGCTCACCTGGCGGGCCCGGCGCTCGGCATGACCAGCCCCACCGACGATCTCGCCGAGGGCGCGGCCGAGCCGGCCGGGCCGGACGACGACGCGGCCGCCCCCGAGGAGCCGAAGCGGGCCGGGTTCGTCCTGGCGGTGAGCATGGCGGTGCTGTTCGCGGTGGTGGCCGCCGGGCTCGCGCTGCTGCTGGCCGGTCGCGAGGGCGCTGACGCCCGTGTCGACGATGTGCGGGAGGCCGCCGGCGAGTTCGGGGCGGCTCTCGTGACCTACGACCATCGCCAACCGGAGGTGCACCGCGACCAGGTGCTGGCCTTGGCCACCGGCTCGTTCCGCACCGAGTACGAGGACGCCTTCGACCGAGGCCTGGGCGACATCATCTCCGAGGTGGAGGCCATCTCGGAGGGCTTCGTCGACGATGTCTACGTGTCCGACCTCGACGAGGAGCGGGCGGAGGCCATCGTGGTGGTCGACATCGAGCACGACGGCGCCGGGGGACCACGCTCCCTGTTCGACGTGTACTTCCTCCTGGCCCTGGTGGAGGTCGACGAGCAGTGGAAGGTCGACCAGGTGACCGACCTCAACTTCGACGCTGGTGGCGGCCCCGCCGCCTCTCCTCAGGCCCCGGAGGGCGACGCTGCGCCGCAGTCGTCCACCACTTCGATACCCTGACCAGCCCCCGACAGGGCGGTGCATCCCCTGGTGTTGCCTCCGCGGTGAGCCACGGGCCTATGATCCCGCCCGCAACCGCCCCCCCAAACCCCGGCTGCGAGGACTGCCATGGCTGACGACGACGTCATCGACGATGACATCGAAGAGATCGACGACGACATCGACGACGAGGAGCCGGGCGACGACATCGTCGACGACGAGGACGACATCGACGACGACCTCGTGGTGGCCGACGACGAGATCGACGACCTCCCCGACGTCGACGACGAAGACGACGAGGAAGACGACGCGCCGACCCCGGTGAAGGCCAAGCGCGACGAAGACGACGACGACAGCGAAGAAGACGAGGAAGACGACCCCGACGACGTCGAGGCCGACCTCGACGCCATCCTGAAGGACCGGATCGCGGCGGCCGAGGAGGAAGAGGACGACGAGGAGGAGGAGGCACCGGAACCTGAACCGGGCACGGACGCCTCCGGTCGCATCCAGCCCAAGCGCCCGGGTGAGTTCGTCTGCCAGTCGTGCTTCCTCGTCAAGCACCCGAGCCAGATGGCTGACGCCAAGCACCAGCTCTGCGCCGACTGCGTCTGATCGCCTTCCTGCCATCGTGAGCGTCGGGCCGTGTCGTGCCTGTGGCGAGCCGCCTCCCGACGGGGCCCGGTTCTGCCCGGCCTGCGGTACGGCTCGGGCAGACCCCGCCAGCCCTGCGGGGGAGCGACGGGTGGTCACGGTGGTGTTCGCCGACCTCGCAGGCTTCACCACGATGGCGGAGGGACGCGACCCGGAGGCGGTGAAGGAGCTCCTCGACACCTGCTTCGGGGCGCTGGTGCCCGTCATCGAGGAGCACGGCGGCACCGTCGACAAGATCATCGGCGACGAGGTGATGGCGGTGTTCGGTGCGCCGCTCGCCCATGAGGACGATCCGGAGCGAGCGGTGCGGGCCGGCGTCGCCCTCCTGGCCGCCCTCGAGGCCCTCGACCCCGCCCTCGAGATGCGGGTCGGCATCAACACCGGGGAGGTGCTGGCTGGCCCGGTCGGCCCCGGTGGCGCCTACACGGTCACCGGCGACACCGTGAACACCGCCCACCGGCTGGTGGGTGCGGCCCCACCCGGCACCGTCCTTGTCGCCGAGCGGACCCATGCCGTCACCGCCGATGCCATCGCCTACGGCCCGTCCACGTCGTACCAGCTGCGGGGCCGGCGCGAGCCCGTGCTGGCCCATTCGGCCATCGGCGCCCGCCACCGGCCTGGGCAGACGCTGCGGATCCCTGCCGCCCTTCCCTTGGTGGGCCGAGCGAGCGAGCTGGCGCGCCTCACCGACGCAGTCCTGAGCGCGATCGAGTCCGCCTCCCCGGCGGTGGTGACCGTCGTGGGGGAGGCCGGCCTCGGAAAGACGCGGTTGCTCGACGAGCTCGTCGACTGGCTCGGCCAGCGCCAGCCGGGTGTGGCCGTGGCGGCCACGCACTGCGCTCCGTACGGCTCCGACGGTCCCCTCACGCCCCTGGCCGACCTCGTGCGCCACCTGCTCGCCCTCGACGACGGCGGGGACCGCAGCGAGCAGCGCGCGCAGGTGGGCGCGCAGCTGCCCGCCCTGGCGCGGGCGAGCGGAGCCGACGCGGGCTACCTCGGGGAGCGGATCGAGCAGCTGCTCGGGCTCCGCTCGCTTCCCTCCCTCGACGCCTTCGGCACCCCGGGACGAGGTCGGCTCTCCGACGAGCTCGTGAGCGCGGCCAGGCTCGTGCTCGACGGGTCGGCCGCCGCCCGGCCCCTGGTGGTGATCGTCGACGACGCCCACTTCGCCGATCCCCTGGTGGTCGAGGCCTTGGATCGAGCGGTCACCTGGGCGCGCCAGCGACCGATGCTGATCGTGGTGGCGGGCCGCGAGGAGCTGCTGGAGCACCACCCCGACCTCGGCCGTCGCGACGGTGGTGCCGAGGTGCTCGGGCTGGAGCCCCTCGACGAGCAGGGCGCCGGCATCCTGGTGCAGCACACCCTCGTCGCACTCGACCAGCGCGCCGGCCCGCTGGACCCTGCGGTGGTCGAGCACGTGCTGCGGGCCACCGGCGGGAACCCGCTGCTCCTCGACCAGCTGGTGCGCCACCTCTGGGAGACCGGTGCCATCGCGGGAGACGAAGAGGGTTGGAGAGCCACCCGTGCCCTGCACGAGACCGGGATCCCCGACGGTGCCCGCTCGCTGCTCGGTGCCCGCCTCGACGCACTGCCGGGTCCCGAGCGCGCGCTGCTGCAGCGGGCATCGGTGGTGGGGCGGTCGTTCACCCCTGAGGCGCTGAGCGCGCTCGGCGATCCAGCTGACGACACGCTCCTGACGCTCCTCTGGCGCCGGGGCCTGGTCGTGGCCGGCAACGTCGACGGCGAGCTGGCGTTCCGACATGCGCTGGTGCGGGAGGCGGCCTACGCATCGGTCCCCCTGGCCGAGCGGGCCACCCAGCACGAGCGCCTCGCTCGGTGGCTCCTCGAGGGGCCCGGGAGCGACGGAGACATCGGGTCCGACGATGGCCGGACGGCCAGCGTGGCCCATCACCTCGAGCGGGCCGTCACCCTCACCCTGGAGGTGCAGGACCGTCACCCCGAGCTCGATGCGCTGGCTGGCGCCCAGCTCCTCAGAGCGGCGAGGTCCGCTCTCGGGCGTGATGCCCTCGACGAGGCCGCTCGATGGTTCGAGCGGGCCGTCGCCCTCGAGGTGGTGGCCGGCGACGACGCCGCGGCGGCGGCACTCGACCACGGGGCGGCACTCCTGGCGCTGCGCCGCCTGCCCGAGGCGCGCGACGTCCTCGGCCGGGCGGTGGCCGTCGTCGACGGGGGGACGGTCCCGGCGGAGGCACTGGCCGGCCTCGGCGTGGTGGCGCGCCTCCAGGGCGATGCCGAAGAGTCAGCCCGGTGCTTCACTGAGAGCCGGAGGCGGTGGCAGGTGCTGGGCGACCTGGTGGGCGAGGCCCGCTCGGTCCGCACCCACGGCTGGGCCGAGCTGATGGCCGGCCGGCCGCGTGCCGCTCGCCCGAAGCTCCTGCGGGCCCTCGACCTCGAGGATGCCTCGGGCTCTCCGTCGGGGGTCACCCTGCAGTGCCTCGCGTGGTCGGAGTTCTTGGTGGGGGAGCACGCCGCCGCCCGGGCCCACCTCTGGGACGCGGCAGGGGCGCTGTCGCTGGTGGGCGACCGCCCCGGGCTGGCCTGGTGCTTCAGCATCCTCGGCAACAGCCTCTGGCAGGAGGGCCGTGTGCACCAGGCCCGCGGCATCGCCGAGAACCTGCTGGCGTCGGCCAGCCAGGGTGATCCCTGGGGGCAGGGCATGGCCCGCGTGCTGCTGGCCGGCTGCCTCCTCGAGGGCGGCGACCTCGAGGGGTGCCGGCGCGAGGTGGCGACCGCGCTGCGCAGCTTCGACGAGATGGGTGACCCCTGGGGGGATGCCACCGCGCGCCTGGTGGAGGGCATGCTCGAACGGGTCGCCGGCGACCTGCCGGCCGCCCGGCGGGCTCTCGAGCAAGGACTGGTCAGCGCCGCACGGGTGGCCGCGGTCGGCGCGGAGGCTCGGCTCAGGGCGGAGCTGGCCGCCACGTCGCTCGACCTCGGCGACGAGGCCACAGCGGCCCGGGAGGCGCGCGCCACCCTCGGCCTGGTGCGCAGCGGCGGCGGCGACCGCGACTCCGAGATCCGGGCGCTGGTGGTGCTGGCCAAGCGGGCCCAGGCCATGGGGGCCGATGCCGACGCCGGCCTCCTCCTCGAGGAGGCGGTGGGTCTGGCCGACGGCGCCGTGCGCACCTCGATCTGGCGGCGTGCGGTGGCCATGTCGGCGCTGCTGGCGGCCGACGAGGGAGCCACCGAGCGGGCCGAGCGCCTGTCGGGGGCGGCGGCCGACGGGGCGTGGGAGAGCGCCCGCACCTGGGTGCTGGCCCAGCGGGCCCGCGCCGCCGCCCAGCGGGCGGCGGGCCAGCGCCGCGACGCGCTGGCCACCCTCGAGTCCACCATCGAGCGCTTCTCGGATCGTCCGCTAGCGTTCGTGCTGCCGGCCCAGCAGGAGGCCGAGCAGCTGCGACGGAGCCAGGCCACGCCGTCGTCCTGACCACGAGACCAGCCTGGGGGCACGGATGGGGTACAGCAGCGTCGTCGTCGGCACCGACGGGTCGACCACCGCCGAGCAGGCCGTGCGAGAGGCCGCCGAGGTGGCCGCGGCCGACGGCGCCCGGCTGGTCGTCGTCACCGCATACGTGCCCGGCGAGGCTCGCGGCCCCGAGGTGGAGGCCGACGACGTACCCGCCGACATCCGCTACACGCTCACCGAGCGGGTCCAGGCGGAGGAGCTGGCCGAGGCCGGCCGCACCCTGGCTCGAACGGCCGGAGTGGACAAGGTCGTGGTGCAGGCGCTGGAAGGCGATCCGGCCGACGTGCTGCTCACCGCGGCCGCCGACTTCGCCGCCGACCTCATCGTGGTGGGGTCGCAGGGGCTCACCCGCCACGCCCACCTGATCCTCGGCAGCGTGGCCGCATCGGTGGCCCACCACGCGCCGTGCGATGTCCTCGTGGCCCACACCAGCCGGTAGGGTGCCCCAGGTGACCGAGCCCGAGAAGTCCCCCGCCGAGCAGGCTGTCGACGTGTTCGTCTACGCCCCGATCGGGCTCCTCTTCGAGGGTGCGTCGCTGCTCCCGCAGCTGGTCGAGAAGGGGAAGAACCAGGTCACGATGGCCCGGATGATCGGCAAGTTCGCGGTCGAGCAGGGCAAGGGCGAGGCGACCAGGGCAGTCGGCAAGCTGCAAGACCAGGCCGCCGGCGTGCTCGACTTCCTGGGAGACTCCGTCGCCCCGCTGCCCGACGACCCAGCGCCCGCTCCCGCTCCCGTGCCCACGGTGCGTCCGGCGCCCGCCGCGAAGGCCCCGGCGAAGCGCACCGCCAAGGCGCCCGCAACGAGCGCGGCACGCCCCGCACCCGACCTCGCCATCCCCGACTACGACAGCCTGTCGGCCTCCCATGTGGTCAACCGCCTCGCTGGCCTGTCCGCGGCAGAGCTGGCCGCCGTGCGCGACTACGAGGCGGCCCACCGAGGCCGCAAGACGATCCTCACCAAGGTCCAGCAGCTGCAGTCGAGCTGATGGTGATCCGGGCGCCCGAGGAGGCAACCCGCCCGGCCACCACCGCCGACCTGCCGCGCCTCGTGGAGCTGGCGACGGCCGCAGTGGCCGAGCTGCGCCAGGGCCGCGGCGGAGAGACCTGGGCCCGCCACCAGGGCCGGCAGGCGCCGCACGAGCCTCGGCTGGCCGACGAGCTCGCCTCCCCAGAGCACCTCGTGCTGGTGGGAACAGCCGACGACGTGGTCTGGGGGTACGGCCTGGCGCACGTGGAGGTGCTACCCGACGGCGGCCGCCTGGGCGTGGTGACCGACCTCTACACCGAGCCCGGCGCCCGCGAGCTCGGCATCGGCCAGCTGATGATGGAGGCCCTGGTCGAGTGGTGTCGCACGCAGGGCTGCTTCGGGGTCGACAGCCTGGCGCTCCCCGGCGACCGGCACACCAAGAACTTCTTCGAGTCGTTCGGCCTGGTGGCGCGCGCCATCGTGGTCCATCGCTCCCTGTCGTGACCACGACACCACCTGCTCCCCGGGTGGGTGTGGGCGCGGTGGTGGCCGACCACGACCGGCTGCTGCTGGTGCGCCGCGGCCGCGGCCCGGCGCAGGGGGAGTGGGCGCTCCCAGGTGGGCGGGTCGAGCCCGGAGAGACCCTGATCGAGGCCGTCATCCGGGAGCTCCGCGAGGAGACGGCGATCGAGGGCGTGTGCGGTCGGCTGCTCGACTGGGTCGAGCGGATCGGCGACGACGAGCACTGGGTGATCCTGGTGTTCGAGGTCACTCTGGTGGGCGACGATCAGCCCCGCGCCGGCGACGACGCCGCAGAGGCGGCATGGGTGGCCCTCGACGAGGTGGCGGAGCTGCACCTCGTCGACGGTCTGGCCACCCTGCTCCACGAGCAGGGCCTCATCGCCACCTTCACCTGAGGGTCAGCGGCCCTTCCACACGGGGGGTCGCTTCTCGATGAAGGCGGTGAGGCCCTCGGAGAAGTCTTCCGAGCTCATGGCCACACCCATCCCGTGAGCGGACATCTGCCAGCCCACGTCGTCGGGGGCGTTGGTGGCCCCGAGCACGATCTTGCGGGACTCGCGCACCGCGACGGGGGCGTTGGCGCAGATCTGCTCCGCCAGCGCGATCGCCTCGTCGAGCGCCTGGCCCGGCTCGACCAGCCGGTTGACCAGCCCGAAGTGGTGGGCGCGAGCGGCGTCGATGGGGTCGCCCGTGAGCGTGAGCTCCATGGCGATGTTGAGGGGGATCTTGCGGCCCAGGCGGAACAGGCCTCCGGCGCCGGCCACCAGCGACCGCTTCACCTCGGGGATCCCGAAGGTGGCGGTGCTCGACGCCACCACGAGGTCGCACGAGAGCACGATCTCGGTGCCACCGGCCAGCGCCGGGCCGTCGACGGCGGCGATGATCGGCTTGGTGCGCTCCCGCTGGACGATCCCTGCGAACCCTCCCTTGGCCGTGGCCAGGCCGCCGGCGTTGCCCGAGTTGATCTCCTTGAGGTCGGCGCCGGCGCAGAACACGGGGGGCTCACCGGTGAGGATCCCCACCCACACGCTGTCGTCGGCCTCGATCTGGTCGATGGCCTCCTCGATCCCCTGGGCGACGGCGCCGTTCACGGCGTTGCGGGCCTCGGGCCGGTTGATCTTGATGACCGCGAACGGTCCACGCTTCTCGTAGTCAACGGACATGCCGGGCACCCTAGCGAGGTCGCGGTACCCTCCTGACCAGACGAAGGAGACGGACGCGGGCGATGCGATGACCAGCGACGACGGCCCAAAGCACCTCCGGTGCCCGTTCTGCGAGGCCTACGAGGTCGAGCGGCTCTTCCTGGCCTCCTTGCGGCTCGACTCGTGCGCCTGCGCCTCGTGCGGCGCCCGCTGGGACGAGGATCGCCTCAGCGGCGACTTCGTGGGTCGCTCCGGCAAGGAGTCGGTGGTGCGGCCCCGCAAGGGGTAGCCCCGACTAGGTCGCCGGCGGCTCGTCGCTGGGGGCCGCCGACTCGGCGGGAGCGCCGTCGTCGGTGGGAGCAGGCGCCGACTCGTCGGCGGGGGCGGTGTCCTCGACCTGGGCGGGCTGCTCGGCGGGGGCGGACTCGTCGCCGGGTGGCGCCTCGCTCGGGGCGTCGGTGGGGTCGACGGGAGCTGCGTCCTCGGCGGGTGCGGCCTCGGTCGGCCCGTCTGCGGGGTTCGCGGGTGCCGAAGCGGCATCCTCAGGGGTGCCCGCGGGCGCGGAGACCGCGGGCTCGTCGCTCTTGTCGCCCTTCTCGCCCTTCTCGCCCTTGGGCTTCTTGGGCCGCTGGTCCTGCTGCTGGCCCTTCGACTGCTTCTTCGGGCGCCGGCGCTCCGGCTTCGGGCGCGGGGCGGTCGGGTCGGGCTCGATCTCGAAGATGTGCGCGATCTTGGGGATCCGCGTGGCCAGGCGGGCGATGGTGGCCTGGAGGTCGGCGTGCACCTCGACGGGCAGCGAGGTGGGGATGACCTTGTCGCGCACGGGCGAGAAGGCCAGCGCGTCGAGGACGGCGACCCACCGCTCGGCACCGGCGTCGGCGGTGAGGGCGGCCCCGGAGCCCTCGATGAGCCGGGTGGCCACCTCGGGGGGCAGGGGCGCACCGGCCTTCGGCGGCCGCGAGCTGACCCGCAGCGCGCGCACGATCCGACCGACGTCGAGGGTGGCCACCAGCTCGGCGAGCCAGGCGGTGTGCTCGGCGTCGACGCGCGCCACGAGGCCCTCGCGGAGCGCCTGGGCCATGGTCCGGCTCTCCTCGTCCTTGGCGGCGGCGTCGGCGGCGGACACGACCGAGCGCAGGTCGCGGAGATCGAGCACGTCGAGGTCGCGCTGGGCCGCCTCGGCCCGGTCGCGCCACTCCGCGGCTCGCACGCGGGGCACCAGCTTCTCGGCCATGTCGACCAGCGGACCGGCGGCGATGGCGGGCTCGCCAGCCGCCGCGCGCTCCTCGTTCTGCTTCTCGATGGCCTGCCGGACGGCGGGGAGGCCGCCCAGCACCACCTGCTCGGCGATGGGGCGCTGCTCCTCGGGGAGGCTGTCGAGGAGGGCGGACCGGTGGACCTTGCCGGGCCGGAGCCGCTTGGCCTTGGGTCGCTCCACCACCGGCATCGGCGGCGGCTCGGGACGGGACCGCCGCGGGCGATCGTCGCGCTTGGACTCCGAGCGGTCGCCGCCCCCACCGCCGCCACCGGAGCGGCGCTTGTCGCGGTCGCCGCCGCGTCGGTCGCCACCACCGTCGCGATCGCGGCGCGGGCCGTCGCGGCGGGGCTTGCGGTCGTCGCGCTCGCGAGCGGTGACGCTGGAGGTGACCAGCGCGTCGTCGCTCAGGGGCTTGGCGACGAGCTCGAGACGCTCGGGCTCCTGGCGTCCACCCTTCGGCGGCAGGATCCCGGTGATCTCGATGCCATCGACGAAGAAGTCGGCGTCGGCCCGGTGCACATCGCCCACCTTGGCGCCTTCCGGCAGCAGCGAGCCGGACAGGGTGCCCTTGGGCGCCTTGGCCCCGGCGGCTCGCCAGGTCCAGGTGCCGTCGTCGCGCGAGCTGGTGAGCTCGAT
>JBPPMN010000044.1:0-46352 GCA_051306055.1 Acidimicrobiales bacterium | reverse complement strand
TTCCACGTCCTGTGGTCGCCCCGAGCCGCGGGTGCAAGGCCCATGACAGGTCCTTCGCGTCAACTACGGCCATCGCACCACCGAGGAGCCCCCGCACCCGTGCCTACATCGATCTCGCGCACCGACCTCCGTCTAGAGATGGGGGGACCCAAGCCGCCCGTTCTCATCGAGGCGCTCGGCGCCGCCTACTTCGCCGACGCTCACCTACCCGGCGCCATCAACATCCCGCCGGGGCAGGTCGATCGGCTCGCGCCGGTCCTCATCCCAGACCTCGACGCGCGGATCGTCGTGTACTGCAGCGGCACCTGCGACAGCTCCCGGATCGTCGCGCGCGAGCTCGAAGATCTCCATTACTCCGACGTTCGGGTCTACGAGGGCGGCAAAGAGGACTGGGTCGAACACGGCCTTCCGGTCGACCGACCCGCGAACGGCAACTGAGCCCAGCCCAGCGACTCGCCCACATCCATCCGACACCCCAAGTAGGAGCAGGCCATGAACCACGAGATCGCTACCACGGCCACGGCGCCGTCCATGCAGGATCACAGTGAGCACAAGCCGTCTCATGCCCCGCTCGTTGCCCACGACGGTCACGAGCCCTCCGGGCAAGGGAACCACGGCGGGCATGGTGCCGGCCACGGCAAGCACGCCGGTCACCACGTGGAGATGTTCCGACGCCGGTTCTGGTGGAGCCTGCTGCTGACCGTACCGGTGGTGTTGACCAGCCACCTGGTCATGGACTGGTTCGGCTACGACCTCGACTTCTACGGGATCGAGTGGGTCGGCCCGGTTCTCGGCTCCGTCATCTTCTTCTGGGGGGGCTGGCCGTTCCTCGAGGGCGGTCGCCGTGAGATTCAGGAGCGCCAGCCCGGGATGATGCTGCTGATCGCGATGGCGATCACGGTCGCGTACGGCGCGTCGATGGCGACCTCCCTTGCCTGGTTCGACCTCGACTTCTGGTGGGAGCTGTCCCTCCTCGTCACGATCATGCTGCTCGGGCACTGGCAGGAGATGAAGGCCCTTGGCCAAGCCCAGGACGCCCTCGCCGCCCTGGCAGCGCTGCTGCCCGACGAAGCCGAGCGCGTCGGCGCCGACGGCGAGGTGGAGACCGTGGCCCTCGAGGCGCTGCAGGCCGGGGACGTGGTGCTCGTTCGCTCCGGCGGGCGGGTGCCCGCGGACGGGGAGATCGTCGAGGGGTCTGCCGAGCTCGATGAGTCGATGATCACCGGCGAGTCCAAGCCAGTCGGCAAGGACCCGGGCGACCGGGTGGTGGCCGGCACGGTGTCGACGGACTCCGCGATCCGGGTGCGGGTGGACGCCTTCGGCGAGGAGACCACCCTCGCCGGGATCCAGCGGCTCGTCGCCCAGGCCCAGGAGTCCCGCTCGCGAGCTCAGGTGCTCGCCGACCGCGCCGCTGCTCTGCTGTTCTACGTGGCCACCGCGGCCGCTGCGGTCACCGCGGTTGTGTGGCTGGCCATCGGCGACGCCGACGATGCCGTGGTCCGGGTCGTAACCGTGCTGGTCATCTCCTGCCCGCACGCCCTCGGACTCGCGATCCCGCTGACCACGTCGTTGTCGTCGGCCATGGCCGCCCGCAACGGCATTCTCATCAAGGACCGCCTCGCGCTCGAGGAGAGCCGAACCGTCGACGCCTTCCTGTTCGACAAGACCGGCACCCTCACCAAGGGCGAGCACACCGTCGTCGGCGTCGCCGGCACCGGCATCACCGACGACGAGGTCCTGCGCCTGGCCGGCGGCGTCGAGTCCGACAGCGAACACCCCCTCGCCCGGGCCATCGTCACCGCCGCCCGCTCACGCGGCCCGGTCGGCACCGCCAGCGACTTCCGGTCCATCACCGGGCGCGGCGTCGAAGCCGCCATCGACGGCCAGCGGTACGCCGTGGGGGGGCCCGCCCTCCTCCGCGAGCGATCACTCACGGAACCAGTCGAGATGGCCGGGTGGTCCACGGGATGGAAGGACCGCGGCGCCGCCGTGCTGTTCCTGGTCCGGGGCGACACCATCGTCGGCGGGATCGCCCTCGAGGACGAGATCCGCCCCGAAGCCCGAGCCGCAGTGACCCAACTGCAGGCCATGGGCCGGCGCGTGATCATGATCACCGGCGATGCCCACCAGGTCGCCGATTCGGTCGGGGCCGACCTCGGTGTCGACGAGGTCTTCGCCGAGGTCCTCCCCGAGGACAAGGACGCCAAGGTCGCCGAGCTCCAAACCCGAGGCCTCAAGGTCGCGATGGTCGGCGACGGCGTCAACGACGCCCCCGCCCTCGCCCGCGCCGACGTCGGCATCGCCATCGGCGCCGGCACCGACGTCGCCATCGAGTCCGCCGGGCTGATCCTGGCCACCAGCGACCCCCGCGCCGTGGTCGGCATCATCCGCCTCTCCCGGGCCGCCTACCGCAAGAGCCTCCAGAACCTCTGGTGGGCCGCCGGCTACAACGTCGCCGCCATCCCCATCGCCGCCGGCGCCCTCGCCTGGGCCGGCGTGTCCATGCCACCCGCCGTCGCCGCCGTCCTCATGAGCGTCTCCACCATCGTCGTCGCCGCCAACGCCCAGCTCCTCCGCCGAGTCGACCTCCGACCCGCCTGAGCCACGACCTCCGAGGGCGACGGCCCAGTCCATCGCTCCACGACCTTCACGGTGAACCCATGTCCATCAGCACCCTCGTCAAGCGCGCCCCGCGGCCCGGTTCGGCTCGCCGAAACGACACCACCATCGCGATCGTGGCGTCCTCTCACCTAGCGACTGACATCCTGATCGGAGCGTTTGCGGCGACGCTGCCCCACCTGCAAGAGCGCTTCGCACTCTCCGGGCCGCAGGTCGCAGTGCTCGCAGCGGTGCTCGCTGCCACCTCGTCGTTCGGTCAGCCGGTCGCCGGTCGGCTCGTCGACCGGGTCGGGCCCCGCGACCTTGCGGCCGGCGGTGCCGTCGTCGTCAGCACCCTGCTCGGTCTTGCCGTCTCGGCACCGACCTTCATCGTCCTGGTCGCTGTGATCGCCGTCGGAGGTCTCGGGGCTGCCGTCTACCACCCTGCCGCCGCCTCGATCGCTCGCGATGCGGCGCCCGGGAACCCTGGATGGGCCCTCGGGCTCTATGCCGCAGGCGGGACCATCGGACTCGCGGTGGGCCCGCTGCTCGCCATCGTCCTCCTCGACCGGCTCGGTCCCGGGCACCTCGCATGGTTGATGCTCCCGGGGATCGTGATGGCGATCGTCCTCCGCCACCACGTCACTGCTGTAGGTCAGGCCGACCGAAGGAGAAGGTCGTCGCTGCCCCCGAGCCCGGGTCTCGTTCCTCGAGAGCTCTGGCCCCTCATCGCCTCGGCCACCCTCGTCTACCTCGCCTCGACAGCATTCACCACCGCCGTCCCGCTCTGGCTTGCATCCGAGGGAAACGGCCAATGGATCGGCTGGGCCCTGGCCGCCTACGCACTGGCCGCCGCCGGCGGTGGCCTCCTCGCTGCGGCACTCACCTCGCGCATCGGGCCGGGCCGTCTCCTACCCCTGACCACGGCCGCAGCCATCGCCCCACTCGTCGGTGCCGTCACCTGGGCGCCCGGAACCCCACGTTGGTTCGCGGCCGTTGCCCTGTCGGGCGCCCTCACCCACGCCGGCACTCCAGTTCTCCTGGCGGTGGCACAGGCCCGCGCCCCCGGCGCCGTTGGGTCAGCGTCGGGTCTGCTGGTAGGGCTCCCCATCGGCCTCGCCGCCCTGCTGTTCATCCCTCTGGCTGCGGCGGTGGCGCCGTGGGGTCAGCTGGCCCCCGTCACCGTTGCCGGGCTCGGCCTTCTGCCTGCCGCCTTCATCAGCCGACGCACGCTCCAACGTTCCGTGGTGCCCTCGACCGTGACGATCCTTGCCGCTGCGAGCTGCACCTGCGGCGGGATCCCACGCGCCGCCGCTGCGGCATGACCGCCCGCCGCTCGACGGACCCCTCGCGGTCAGCCGTGCCCCGTCACAGGTCGGTGACAGGCGCAACGAAGCGCCGAGATGTCTGTTGAACCACGTGCTCGAGCCCCACATTCCTGCACCGCTCAGGCACCGATGCCCCTCTGGGCATGCAACCTCGAGAGAAGAGATGAGCATGCGATTTCCCAGCCACACGCCCGACACCGCAGTCGGCAAGGCGGCCGACCTGCTCGGCGACATCATCGAGCGGCACGGCTCCGCCGGAACCATGGTCCGCGCCATGGCCGGTTCGGCCTCGATCCTGGCGGGCTACCTCGATCTCAGCCGGGCCATGAAGCGCAGCAAGCTCGACCGGCAGCTCAGCGAGCGCATCTCCCTCGCCGTGCAGGACCAGCTTGGATGCGGGCTCTGCCTGCAAGCCCACACATCGGCTGCCGAGGACCTCGGCATCAGCGAGGACGAGATCACCCGAGCACGCGAAGGCGGCTCGGCCGATGCACGGATCAACGCTGTCGTCGACTTCGGCCGTCGGGTCTACACCGATCCCTCGTCCATCTCCGACGATGACGTCCTCGGCCTCCGCGGCTTTGGCCTCAGCGACCGCGAGATCCTCGACATCGTGGGGCTGGTGGCCCTGAACGTGCTGACCGGGTCTTTCAACCTCGTGGCCGGACTCGGCTCGAAGGTGACATCCGCCACGTAGCAAGATACCCCCAGGGGGTATACGATTCGATCTCATCCAACCAAGGAGCAAACCAATGTCCACTCGCACCACGCACACCGTCGTCGGCATGACCTGCGACCACTGCGCCGGAACCGTCCGCAACGAGGTCGCTGGCATCACTGGCGTCACCAGGGTCGATGTCGACCTGGCCACCGGCGAAGTCGTGGTGGAGTCGGCCGAGCCGATCGACGACGCCGTCTTCACCGAGGCCGTGCGCGAGGCCGGCTACGAGGTGGCGTCGTGAACGCCGCCGCCAAGCTGGCCGCCTACGGCCTCGTCCTCGCCGGCATGATCGGCGGTGGCGCCGGCATCGGCACCGCCATCGGCCCGATCGACACCGGCGATGACGGCGGCGAACACGGCGCAGGCCACTCGGGGAGCGCCCCGGAGGCCACCCCCGCCCCGGGGGAGCTCCCGGCCGGCGGGCTCCTCGTGTCGCAGGACGGCTACACCTTCGAGCCAGCCAGCCGCACCCTCGACGCGGAGCGGACCAACCCGTTCACCTTCACCATCACCGGCCCCGACGGCGAGCCGTTCGAGCACTACCAGCGCCTCCACGATCGGGAGCTCCACCTCATCGTCGTCTCGAGCGATCTGGCCGAGTTCCACCACGTCCATCCCACCCGTGACGAGGAGGGCACCTGGTCGATCGATCTCCCTGCCCTGCAGCCGGGCGCCCACCGGGCCTATGCCGACTTCCAGCCCCGCGAGGGCGACCAGCTCACACTGGGCATCGACCTGACCGTGCCCGGACAGCTTGGGCCACCCGCCGCCCTCGTCGAGAGCCGCACGGTCGAGGTCGACGGCTACGAGGTCACACTGGACGGCCATCCCGAGCCGGCCAGCGAGTCGGACGTGACCATCACGGTCCGACGTGACGGTGAGGTCCTCACCACCGAGCCCTACCTGGGGGCGGCAGGTCACCTCGTCGCCATCCGGGACGGGGACCTCGCCTACCTCCACGTCCACCCCCTCGACGACGAGCCGAACGGGCCCGTCCGCTTCGCGATCGAGGTGCCCTCAGCCGGCACCTACGGCCTCTACTTCGACTTCGCCCTCGACGGCTCGGTCCACACCGCCGCCTTCACATCCGTGATCGACGCCGACCTCAACGCGGCCGACGTCAGCGACACCAACCCGTCCACCCCCGACGGCCACTAGGAGCACCGATGTCCACCTCCACCGAACCCGCCGCCACCGAGCGCGCAGACCTCACGATCGGCGGCATGACCTGCGCCTCGTGCGCCATGAGGATCGAAAAGAAGCTCAACCGCCTCGACGGCGTCACCGCCACGGTGAACTACGCCACCGAACAGGCCCGCATCACCCACCCAGAGGGCACCTCGATCGACGAGCTCATCGCCCAGGTGGAGTCGGCCGGCTACACCGCGCGGCTCCCCCGGACCACGTCCGCCGGCACCGGGGAAGACGACGGTGCCAGCGGAGAGGACGAGGTCGACGAGTCGCGTCCTCTGCGGGTCCGGCTGATCACCTCGCTCGTGCTCGCCGTGCCGGTGATCGCGCTCGCCATGATCCCCGCCCTTCAGTTCGACGCTTGGCAGTGGCTGTCCCTCACCCTTGCGGCGCCGGTCGTCACCTGGGGGGCATTGCCGTTCCACAAGGCCGCTTGGACGAACCTGCGCCACGCCACCGCAACCATGGACACCCTCATCTCCATCGGCGTGGTGGCCGCCTTCGGCTGGTCCCTCTACGCCCTGTTCCTGGGGACGGCCGGGGAGATCGGCATGACCCACGGGTTCTCCCTCACCGCCGATCGGGGGGCAGGTGGCAGCCAGATCTACCTCGAGGTCGCCGCCGGCGTGACCGTCTTCATCCTGGCCGGGCGCTACTTCGAGGCCCGGGCCAAGCGCCGATCGGGTGCGGCCCTCAAGGCCCTCCTCGAGCTCGGCGCCAAGGACGTCGCTGTCCTCCGTGGTGGTGCGGAGTCCCGAATCCCCGTCGCCGAGCTCGTCGTCGACGACCTCTTCGTCGTCCGACCCGGCGAGAAGGTGGCCACCGACGGCGTTGTCACCGAGGGGACCTCGGCCATCGACGCCTCGATGCTCACCGGCGAGCCCGTCCCCGTCGAGGTCGGCCCCGGCGACGCCGTAACCGGTGCCACGACCAACGCCGGCGGCCGCCTCGTCGTGCGGGCCACCCGGGTCGGTGCCGACACCGCGCTGGCCCAGATCGCCCGCCTCGTCGAGGACGCCCAGACCGGCAAGGCACCTGTCCAACGCCTGGCCGACCGGGTGTCGGCCATCTTCGTACCCATCGTGATCGCCCTGGCTGCCGCCACCCTCGGGTTCTGGCTCACCTCCGCCTCCACCAACAGCACAGCCGCCGCCTTCACCGCGGCGGTGGCCGTCCTCATCATCGCCTGCCCCTGCGCCCTCGGCCTGGCCACACCCACAGCCCTCATGGTCGGCACCGGACGGGGAGCCCAGCTCGGCGTCCTCATCAAGGGTCCCGAGGTCCTCGAATCCACTCGGGCCGTCGACACGATCGTGCTCGACAAGACCGGCACCGTGACCACCGGCCAAATGGCGCTCGTCGAGGTCGTCGTCACGGCTGACACGGACGAGGATGAGGCCCTCCACCTGGCCGGCTCCCTCGAGGACGCCAGCGAGCACCCCATCGCCCAGGCCATCGCCGCCGGGGCCCGGGAGCGGGGTGCCGTGCTCAGCAGCGTGGAGTCCTTCGCCAGCACCCAGGGCCTCGGCGTCCAGGGCGTAGTCGACGGTCACGCGGTGGTCGCCGGGCGCGAGCGATTCCTCGCGGATTGGGCCCTCACCCTCCCCGAAGGCCTCCAGACAGCCAAGGACGCTGCCGAGGCCGACGGCCGCACCCCCATCCTGGTCGGCTGGGACGGCAAGGCCCGGGCTGTCATCGTCGTCAGCGACACCATCAAGCCGACCTCTGCCGAGGCGGTCACTCGGCTCCGCGAGCTGGGCCTGCGGCCGGTCCTCCTCACGGGTGACAACGAGCGGGCTGCCCGCGCCGTCGCCGCCCAGGTCGGCATCGACGAGGTCATCGCCGAGGTCCTCCCCCAGGACAAGGTCGCCGTCGTTCGCCGCCTCCAGGGGGAGGGACGGGTGGTGGCCATGGTCGGCGACGGCGTCAACGACGCCGCTGCCCTCGCCCAAGCCGATCTCGGCCTCGCCATGGGCACCGGCACCGACGCCGCCATCGAGGCCAGCGACATCACCCTGGTGCGGGGCGACCTCCGTTCCGCTGCCGACGCCATCCGTCTCTCTCGCCGCACTCTCAAGACCATCAAGGGCAACCTGTTCTGGGCCTTCGCCTACAACGTCGGGGCGCTCCCCCTGGCAGCCGCCGGGCTGCTCAACCCCATGCTGGCCGGTGCCGCCATGGCGTTCTCCAGCGTGTTCGTCGTCTCCAACAGCCTGCGCCTCCGAAGGTTCCAAGCCCGATGACCGGCACCCCCAGACTCCGCTAGAGCATCCGGAGAGCCGACCAAACAAGGAGAGATTCCTGGGGCGACCTGGCCTTTGGTGGAAGGCTCGGTGGGACGCGCTGCGCAATCCTTTCTGACCGGCGTCGCAATCGGAATCCAGGACTCTGTGGCCCGACCGATCATCGCAACCAAGTTGTACGTCCCGAAGCGGCGCCGCCCTCTCGTTGAGCGGCCGAGGCTGCAGGAACGGATGCGCTCCGACGCTGACCCGCGATTGGTGTTGGTGTCGGCGCCGGCAGGGTTTGGCAAGACGACCTTGCTGGCCGAGTGGTTCGAGGAAGGCTCCGCTGACGGAGCTGGTGTGGCGTGGATCTCTCTCGATCCGTCAGACAGCGACCCATCGATGTTCTGGTCGTGCATCGTCGCGGCGCTCGATGCCGTTGTGCCGTTGGGGTCGACTGCGCGTGAGCTGATCGACGCCACGCCCTTCCCGACGGAGCTGATGATCGCCACCATCGTGAACGAGATCGTCGCGTCCACCGATGATGTGTGGCTGGTACTCGACGACTTTCACGTGGTTGACAATCGCGAGGTCGTCCAGGGGTTGGCCGCTCTGTTGGACCGCCTTCCATCTCATGCACATGTGGTCATCAGCACCCGGGTCGATCCAGATCTCCCGCTACCGCGTTGGCGGGTGCGCGGCGAGCTGGTGGAGATCCGCGCCGCGGATCTTCGGTTTACCGCCGACGAGACAGCGTCCTACCTCAACGATGTAGCAGGGTTGGGGCTCGCAGAGGAACACGTGGCCGCGCTTGAGGAACGAACCGAGGGATGGGTCGCTGCCCTCCAGCTCGCAGCCCTGTCGATGGGTGGGCACGACGACGTCGCCGGGTTCATCTCCCGCTTCGCGGGCAACGACCGCTACGTCGTCGACTACTTGGTGGACGAGGTGCTGCAACTCCAACCTGATGACGTTCGTGACTTCCTGTCGCAGACGTCGGTGCTCGAGCGGCTCTCAGGTCCGCTGTGTGACGCGGTCACTGATCGGCAGGACGGCCGCGAGATGCTCGAGGCGTTGGAGCGGGCCAACCTGTTCGTGGTGCCGCTGGACGATCGGCGTGAGTGGTACCGGTATCACCATCTCTTCGCCGATGCGCTGCGGGCCCGGATGCTGAGCGACGAGCCAGAGCGGGTCGCAACGAACCATCTGCGGGCGAGCGGTTGGTACGAACGACACGACCTGCCCGAGGATGCCGTTCACCACGCCATCGTGGCCGCTGATTTCGACCGTGCTGCACGGCTCATCGAGCAGGCGCTACCGACCGTCCGACGTGACCGGGCCGACATGCTGATGACCAGCTGGCTACGTGCTCTACCGGTCGAGGCGGTCAGGGGCAGCCCGCTGCTCAGCGTCTTCTATGGGTACATGCTCCTGGCGTCGGGTGATCTCGACGCTGTCGAGCCATGGTTCGAGCACGGCGAGAGAGTGCTGGCACAGATGCCGAGTGGGTCGGCGGTGCCGTGGGTTGACTCGGCCGAGCTTCGCTCGCTCCCGGCAACTACGGCGGTCTTCCGATCTGCGCTCGCACAGGCTCGCGGCGACGGGCCCGCCGCTCACGACCATGCGCGACGTGCCCTTGAGCTGGCCCATCCGGATGATCACCAGGCGCGAGCTGGGGCGGCCGGGTTCCTCGGGCTCGCGTCATGGATCGACGGTGACGTGCTCGCAGCAGCAGAGACCTTCTCGCAAGCGATCGCCAGCATCCGATCCGCCGACCACCTGGCCGACGAGCTGACCAGCACGGTCGTCCTGGCAGACATGTGGCTTGCCGCGGGCCGACCGACCGAGGCTCGCCGGCTCCTCCAGGGGGCACTCGAACATGCCCGCACGAGCGCACCGGGGGCTCGGCGCGGGATCGCCGATGTTCACGTGGCTCTGAGCGACATCGAGCTCGAAGCCGGAGACATCGGTCGTGCAAAGCAACACCTGGAGACCGCAACCGCTCTGGACCAGCGAGTGGGGATGGGAGACAACCGCTTCCAGCTGTACGTGGCAATGGCAAGGGTCGCCACCGCCGAAGGCGATGCGCAGGGTGCTACTGGTCATCTCGACCGAGCCGAGCAGCTCTATCGGCCGGGCTTCATGCCGCAGCTGCGACCGATTCCGGCGATGCGAGCGCGAATGTCAATAGCGCGAGGTGAGCTGGCTGAGGCCGAGGCATGGGCGAAGGCGTCCACCTTGACTGAAACGGATGACGTAGTTCACCTTCGTGAGTTCGATCTCCTGACGCTCGCGCGGTTGATGATCGCGCAGCACCGGGACCAGCGGGCCAACGGTATGGCCGACAACGCGCTCCTGCTGCTGGCACGGCTACGGGTGGCCGCCGAGATGTCCGGGCGTCGGCGCACCGTGGTCGAGACACACGTGCTTGCCGCGCTCGCACTCGACAGACCAGGCGAGCACTCAGAGGCGATCGAGTCGCTCGAGTGTGCGTGGGCCGAGGCTGCGGAGCCAGACTCGCACGTTCGACTGGTGCTCGATGAGGGAGCACCAGTGGTTGAGCTGCTTCGCGAAGCCGTCCGCTCACCGTTCGGTTCAGCACGCGCCCAACGACTGCTCGACTTCGCAGCTGCAACAGGGGATGCATCGATAGGGGTTCCTCAGCGGACGGAGCGATCGACCTTGCCAGGCAGCATGGTCGTCGGCTTGAGCGATCGGGAGCTCCACGTGCTGCGGTTGCTGGCGAGCGACCTGAGCGGACCGGAGATCGCCAGTGAGCTGTTCGTTTCGATCCACACGTTCCGCACCCACACCAAACGGATCTTCACCAAGCTCGAGGTGACCAGCCGGCGAGCGGCGGTCAGCCGAGCGCACGAGCTCGACCTGCTGTAGCCGCCCGCGATCACCAGCCCAATCACATCATCAGGCGATGCCTGGTCACCACATGGGTTCCTACGTTGAGCGCATCCCGTGGCACTGCCGCGAGAACGCAGCAACGAAGGAGCCCAATGTGCGCATCACCACCACCAAGCTGACCAGCATCTCCGGCCTGGCCGCTATCGCCGCAGGACTGATCTTCATGCTGATCCAGCTCGTTCACCCGCCGGAGAACGCCGCCACCGTCACCACCGCCGGCTGGGCAACCGTGAGCCTTCTCACCGCGATGATGGCCACGCTCGCCATCATCGGCATCTCCGGGCTGTACCTCGGCGACATCCAGCGCATGGGGGTCCTCGGACTGCTCGGCTATGTCCTGTTCGCGGGGTGCTTCATGGTCATCACGGCCTGGTCCTTCGTAGAGGTCGTCGTCCTTCCCCCGCTGGCTGAGCAGGCGCCACAGTTCGTCAACGACTTCTTGGCGGTTCCCGGCGGGGGTGATGTCGTCGGTGACGTTGCTGCTGCCAAGGTGGCAGCTGGCATCACTGCGGTCGGCTACCTACTTGGCGGTCTGCTCTTCGGTGTCGCGCTGTTCCGAGCCCGCGTTGTGGCCCGCGGGGCCGCGTTCCTCCTTGCGGCCGGCAGCGTCCTCACCGTTCTCGTGCCTGTGCTGCCCCATGCCTTCGAACGCCTGCTCGCGCTCCCCATGGGCATCGCCCTCACCGCTCTCGGCTGCTCACTCTGGAGTCGGCACCGCAACAGCCCGTCTGCCATCGATCCGTTCGAACCATCCGCCGCCGAGGGCGTCGCGCGGCTCCAGCACCGGTGAAGGTCGCAACATGAGCCGTTCGCCCACGCCTCGAGGCCCGGTCGGCTACGTCATCCGAATCGCTGGCCATCTCGACGCGCACAGATCCGCCTGGTTCGGCGACTTCACCCTCACCCGCGACCCGGATGGCACGACGACCCTCCGAGGCGTCGTCGCCGACCAATCGGAGCTGCACGGCCTGCTCGTCAAGGTTCGCGATCTCGGCTTGACACTGCTCTCCGTCGAGATCACCGACGCACCCGACACCTGATGGCGTCAAAGGCCATGGCCAGGTAGATCACCAACGACAGTCACCACATGTTGTGATGCGTGCTCACCAGACCCGTTCGTACGGTCCGAAGGTGAGCACACACGAATGCGCCACCGACAAGATCCGCGCCGAACGGTCGACCCATCGCACGATCATGGTTGCGGTCAACGGCGGTGAAAGCGGTTGGTCGGCCCTCGACTGGGCCGCTGCTGAAGCGTCCGCCCACCACTCGGGCCTGCGCATCGTGCATGCCATCAGCTGGCCGCGCTGGGGTTCGGATCCGCTCGGAGAGCTCGTCCTCGACTGGTGCGACACCACCGCACCGGAGCGGGGAACGCTGATCCTCGAAGAGGCCGCCAGACGCGCCCGGGCCAAGGCTCCACAGGCGACGATCACCACGCATCTCGAGGTCGGCGAGACCGCCGCCGCGATTCTCAGAGCGGGCCGCGGCGATGCGCTGATCGTTGTCGGACGCAGACGCATCCGAAGGCCCGGCGGGCGAAAGGTGGCGCGCACCGTTCTCCGCCTCGCCCAGGGTCCGATCGCGATCATCCGCACGCCGATCACGAGCAGCGACGAGGGAGACGGCTGATGATCCACTCGCTCGTCTCACCGCCGCAGCTCTCGACCCCGCTTCCCCGGCTGCGGCCGAGCTGTGGCTTGGTCGACGTCGCGTTGGCGTTGTCCTGGGTCCCGTTCGCAGCTGCCGGATGGCTGCTTCAAGACGACCCGAACCGCACTGCCTGGTTGGTGTCGGCGACGCTGGTGATCTCGTTTGCGCACCAACCGCTCACCCTCGCCCTGGTCTACGGCGACAAGCGCAACTTCGACCTTCGCCGGCGCACCTTCACCTGGAGCCCTGTCGTGTTCGCGGGGGCAGTGCTGGCGAGCCAGCACATCAGCCTCACCGCGCTGGCCGTCGTGGCCGGGCTCTGGAATGCGGAGCACACGCTGATGCAGCGGTACGGCATCATGCGCATCCACGGCCGCAAGGCCGGTCAGCAGGACGCTCCCCTGGACAAGGCCTTGCTGTTCGCGTGGCTGGCGCTGGCCTTCGTGTGGATCGCGGCTGACGGTCGGACCCCCGGCCACATCGCGCAGACCGGCCTGCGAGGGAAGAACCGACGTGGCCTCGACCTGCTGGCCGACCTGCAACCGAGCGCTCGTGTTCTGCTGCCCTTCGCCGCCGTCGTGGCAGCGACGCTGACCGTGCGTTGGCTGCGAGACGAAGCCCGACGCCGCCGCGGCGACGCCAGCTGGAGCAAGCGGTTCTACACCGCATCGACCGCAGCGCTGTTCGTGACGATTCTCGTCGATCCCGTCGCCGGCTTCCTCGGATACGTCGGTTCTCACGCGATCGAGTACTTCATCATCGTGCACCGCAGCGTCGGCCCCAAGTACGCAAGTGCCGAAGTCGATGGTCGGGCCCCGCTCGGCTATGCCGTGCGGCGCCTCGGACGAGGTGGGTTCTTCGCGGCCTACCTCGCGATCGTGTTCGGTGCTCTGTCGGTCCTCGACCGGTACGGAAGCCCTACGTCCTACACCGTCGTCGTCCTCACCGTCGGCGGAATGCACGTGCTCTACGACGGCTTCATCTGGAAGCGCCCCGCGGCCGATCGAGGCGGAATGCTCACGGTCGCTCGAGCCTCCTCTCGACCCTGACGCGCCGAGCCGGTCACCACGTCAACCACAGCATGTGGGGATGCCTTGTCACCACATCGCTTCGTACGTTCGACCGCACACGAACGAAGTTCGAGCGGTCTCACCGAGACCCCCAACCAGAGAGTCGAACCATGACCACGACACACGAAAGCCGGACTGTGACCAGATCTCACGACACCACCCCGGGGCGTCCCGTCCGCCACTTGCTCGGGTTGACCTCTGCGCTGTTGGCGCTCCAATTCCTCAACCTTGCCGTCTTCGACGATCTGCGCACCGACCCGCTCGCTGGCGTGGTCGAGACGTTCACCAAGCCGCAGCACCTGGCGAGCATCCTCTGTGTCCTGCTCGCGGTCGTCCTGGTCGCGATGAGACATCGCGTCGCGGCCGGGGTGGCCGTGGCGGTCGCGTGGACAGAGATCGTCACCTTCACGTTCTTCCACGGCATCCCAGTCGAGATCGGACCCTCGAAGCCGTACTGGGGCGACGGGACCGGAGATGCGCTCCAGTGGGTCGGATTCCTGTCCATCCTCGCTTGCAGCGCGGCGATCATCGTCGCCGCGCGTCAGCGATCGTCGACGCGCATCGGGAAGCCGTCGACCGTGGGTCTGCGCCCGTGATGGAACCACCGTCGCATTCGGGAGCTCAACCCGACAGAGCCATGACCTCCATCGCCGTGCGCGGCCTGACCAAGCAGTTCGGGGAGGTCCTCGCCGTCGACGATCTCAGCTTCGATGTGGCAGAGGGCACCGTCACCGGCTTCCTCGGCCCCAACGGGGCCGGAAAGACCACCACGCTCCGCATGCTGCTGGGCCTCGTCACGCCCACCTCGGGGACGGCAACGATCGCCGGACGCCCGTACGCAGAGCTCGACGCGCCGTTCCACCACGTCGGCGCGGTCCTGGAGGCCACCAGCTTCCATCCCGGGCGCCGCGCACGAGACCACCTGCGCGTCTTGGCCGCCGCCGCCGGCCTTCCGGAGCACCGAGTCGCTGAGGTCCTCGAGCAGGTCGGCCTGGCGGCCGCCGCCGATCGGCGAGTGAAGGGGTTCTCGCTCGGGATGCGGCAGCGGCTGGGACTCGCAGCGGCCCTGCTGGGTGGCCCGCGCGTGCTCATCCTCGACGAGCCCGCCAACGGCCTGGACCCGGAGGGCGTCCACTGGCTACGCCAGTTCCTCCGTTCCTACGCCGATGAGGGCGGCACCGTGCTCGTGTCGAGTCACCTGCTCGCCGAAGTCGCTCAGACCGTCGACGACGTGGTGATCATCGCCGGTGGACGACTGGTCAGGCAGTCTTCCCTCCGCGAGCTTGCCAACGAAGCCACCCCGGGTGTGTGGGTGCGGACCCCGCAGGCCGGCGCTCTGCAGGACGCCCTCGTCGCCCAGGGCACCGCCACCGAGATCACCTCCCCCGACACGGTCGTCGCCCACCACACCACCACCGAGAACGTCGGAGAGGTCGCCGCCGGCGCCGGCATCGTCATCCACGAGATGACCTCGCAGCACTTCGACCTCGAGCAGTACTTCCTCGCTCTCACCAACCCCGAAGGAGCGCTCCGATGAGCCACCTGATCCGGGCCGAGCTGCTCAAGCTCCGCACCACCCGGATGCTCTACCTCAACGTCGTCGCCGCGCTGGCCTTCGTGCCCCTCAGCCTGGCCACCAGCATCCTGAACGCCGGGGACCCCGGGGCGGGACCGGCACTCACGACAAGCGAGGGCCTCCGAAACGTCATGTCGGCTGGGTCGTCCGGGTCGCTGGTGATCCTCATGCTGGGCGTACTGATGATGGCGGGGGAGTTCCGCCACAACACCGCCACCTCTACGTTCCTCATCAGCCCGGACCGCAGCCAAGTCGTGCGGGCAAAGCTGATCACCGCTTCCATCGTCGGAGTCGCTCTCGCCCTCGCGGCGTCTGTGCTCACGCTGGCCATCGCTCTTCCGTGGCTCGCCAGCAGAGACATCGAGGTGGACCTCCTGAGTGGCGACGTCGCCCCCGTCCTGCTCGGCGGCATCGCGGCGACGGCCCTGTTCGCACTGGTCGGTGTCGGAGTCGGCTCGATGGTGCGGAGCCAGACGGCAGCCATCGCCGGTGCGTCAGTGTGGGTGCTGGTCGTCGAAGGACTGCTCGTGAGCTTCGCCCCCGACGTCGGGCGCTGGCTGCCCGGCGGTGCAGCCTCCGCCCTCTCAGGCGTGGCGACTGCCAACGGCGGGCTTCTGCCGATGTGGGGCGCGGCGTTGCTGCTCACGCTCTACGGGCTGGCCTTCGCCACCGCCGGCACCCGGCTCGTCCTCCACAGGGACATCACATGAACCGGCTCGGCGGAGCCCAACCGAAGGACAGACCCATGTCGACGCTGGCAGCGGCAACTCGGATCAGCACGTCGCTGTCCCGGACGGTCTGCTTGGGGACGTCGCGGAGCTCGAGGACTGCGTCAGGGTACGGCAGGCGCAGGACCGCAACCTGGCCGGCGCAGCAGCGCTGCGATGCTGTCGAGGATCAGGTCGGGGTGGTCGATCTGGATGTAGTGGCTGGTGTCGTCCACCGCCAGGACCGTGGAGCAGGTGGAGAGGTCGGCCCATCGCTCGGTCCCTGTCGTCCACGCCGTGTCGAGGTCTGACAGCTGCTGTGGGGGCAGACCGGGGGAGGTGCGGTGGGTGGCGGTGACCACGGTCATGGGCATGGCACCGAGCGTGGCGATGTCGGCTGCGAGATCGAACGCGGTGACGACGTCGAGCCGTTCGGCGGCTCGGGTCGAATCGTGCATCACGGAGCACAGCTCGAGGTAGCTGCGGGCGGCTGGGGTCCCGTCGTCGGGAACAGCGCACACGGCGGCGGGCCAGCTCGTGGGCGTCGCGTCGACGAGGAGGAGCCCAGCTACCTGTTCGCGGTGATCGGCGGCGAAGGTGACCGCTTGCGCCCCACCGAAGGAGTGGCCGACCACGACGTAGGGGCCGGGTTCGCCGGCGACCTCGAGGAGCTCGTGCAGGTCGGAGACCTGCGACCGAAACGTCTGCACCGTTGCGGGCTGGTCGCTGCTGCCCGTCCCGAACCGGTCGTAGGTGCACACACGGGCCTGCTGGCTCAGCGAGGGCTGAACGGATGCCCAGGCCTCGTCACCGCCGGCGTCCCAGCCAGCGAGGAGGAGCACGGTGCTGGGGCCCTCGCCCTCGCAGTGGAGGCGCAGCCGGCCACCTTCGATCGGGAAGGTGTCGTCGACCAGGGTGGTGGGTCTCGCCGGTCTGGTGGTGGTCGACGGTGGCGGTGCGTCTGCTGTCGGAGTGGTGCCGGGGCTTCCGCAGGCGGTCACCGTGAGGGCCAGCGCGAGGGTGGCCGCCGTCCGGCGCAGGAGGCTGGTCGGCATGTCAGCCGGCCTCGGTGTGCAGGGGCGTGGAGGACCTGACGGCGTTGACGACGTCGAGGATGGCGTCGCTGGCCTGGTGAGCGGTGTCTTCGTCGGCGACGACCATCTGGTGGTTGGCGTCGCTGAGCGTGGTGTGGGCGCTGTTGGTGGAGAGCGTCGCAAGGTCGCTCTGCATCGTGAACCACTCGGGCTCGGCGTCGCGCTCGGCGGTGACGACGGCAAGGGGGAGGTCGCCGAGGCTGTTGAGCTGGGCAGCCTGGCTCAGGGCGGTGCGGATCTGGTTGAACTCGTCGCGCACACTGCGGTTGTGGGCCGGCGTCGAGAGCAGCTCGCGCTCTTGGTCTCGTTGGGTGGCGGGGAGGTCGCCGTATTGGGCGTCGTTGATCAGCCGGCTGACACCGAATCGTGACAGGGACGGCATGACGGCGGAAGCTCGGCGGTACATCTCGTAGAACCCGGGCCACGATGGCAGCAGCTCGTACTGGTCGGGGTGCATCGAGTCGAGGAGCACGACGCCGGCGACGTCGGTCGGGAACAGGCGGGCGAAGTTCAGCGTGTAGATCCCGCCGGCCGAGTGCCCGGCGACCACGAAGGGCCCCGGCTCGCTGGCGTTCGCGAGGAGCGTGTGGAGGTCGGTGGCGACCTCCTCGCCGTCCTGGGGGCGGTCGGCCGAGTCGCTCCAGCCGCGACCGGCCCGGTCGTACACGCAGACCCGGGTGGTGCCGGCGACGTTCGGGGCGATCCAGGCGGCCATCATGGGCGAGACCTCACCCATGCCCGCTTCGAGGACGACGGTCGGGCTCCCGCTGCCGGTGCAGTCGATGTGGAGGCGGTGGCCACCCACGTCGACGAGCCGGCCCGGCATCGCAGCAGCCACGGTGTCGGCGGTCTCCCGGTACGTCTCGTAGGCGCCGCCGATGGAGGCGAGCGCCAGGGCGGCGAACACCGGGTACAGGACGAGGGTGCGGGCCCGGCTGCGCAGGTGGCGTCGGGACTGGACCGCCATCCACACGGCGAGGACGAGAGCAGCGGGTGGCCAGAGCCATCCGGCCTCGTTGCCCGTCGGCGCGACCGCCAGCAGGAACGCCGCGGCAGCGGCCATGACGGCGGCGGGGACGCTGGCCCAGCGCTGCGGCTGGTCCGTCCACCGCAAGCTCAACCGGGCGAGCAGCGCCCAGGCGGTGGCGAAGACGGCCAGGACCGTTCCGGTGATCACATGCTCCTCGGCGCCGGCCAACGGCCCGATGACCGCGATGGTCGCGGCGATGGCACCGCCGAGGATGGTGGTGGTGACGATCCGGCCGATGTGGCCTCGGGGAGCGCTGGCCTGGGCGTTGGAGGCGGTGCTGGTGGACGTCGTGGGCTCGCTCTGGGCGAGGGTTGCGGTGGTGGTCATGACTGGCTCGCGATCGCGGGCAGGGCGGCCTCGTTGGAGGCGAGGGTCACGGCGGGCTCGGGGGAGTGAAGCGCATGGCCGTGGGCTGGGACGCCATGGCCGTGGGGCGCATGGCCGTGTGTGGTCACGTGCTTGGGCAGTCGGGTCCAGGCGATGACGGTGGCGGCGGAGGCGAGGGCGACCCCGACCCACAGGGAGCTGGTCATCGAGGTGACGAACGCTTCGCGGGCGGCGTCAGCGAGCTGGGTGCCGTCGGCGCCGAGGTGGCCGCTGACGGTGAGGGCGGCCCCGATGTTGTCGGTGACGACGGCTTGGACGTCGGCGGGGAGGTGGTCGACCTGCCCGTTGAGGCTGGTGGCGTAGCTGCTGGCGGCGACGCTGCCGATGACGGCGACCCCGAGGGCCCCGCCGACCTCACGGACGCTGTCGTTGACGGCGGAACCGACACCGGCCCGGGCCGGTGGGAGGGTCGACATGATGAGCTCGGTCGCGGCGGGCATGGCGATCCCGGCACCGAGGCCGAAGAGCGCGAGCCCGATCCCGGTCGGGAGGTACGAGGTGCCTTCGACGAACGCAGCCTGGACGGCGACACCGGCAGCCGCAGTGAGGGTGCCGGCGGTGACCGCGATGCGGCCGCCGAGCTGCCCGGCGACGTGGGCGCCGATGCCGGTGCCGAGCACCATGCCGACTGCGGCGGGCACGAGGGCGACGCCGGCGGCGAGCGGGGTGTAGCCGAGGATGAACTGCAGGTACTGGGCCTGGAGGAACACGGTCCCGGCCATGGCGAAGAACAACATGGCGAGGGCGACGCTGCTGGCCGAGAAGCTGCGGTTGGCGAAGAGCCGCATGTCGAGCATGGGCTCGTCTCGGCGGAGCTCCCAGCGGACGAACATGATCCCGGCCATCGCGGCGACCATGAAGGCCATGAGCGTGGGCATGGACGTCCAGCCGCTCTCGGGGGCGTCGATGACGGCGTACACGAGCGTGCCGACCGCGATGGTCGAGCCGATCGCACCGATGGGGTCGAGGCGGGTGGCGTGCGGGTCCTTCGAGTCGGGGACGATGTGCAAGGTCCCGAGGAAGGCCAGCGCCAGGAGGGGCACGTTGATCCAGAAGACCGAGGACCACGAGAAGCTCCGCATGAGGAACCCGCCGACGATCGGGCCCAGCGCGATGCCGGCCCCGGCGACAGCAGTCCAGATCGCGATGGCCCGGGCCCGCTCCCTGGGGTCGCCGAACGACGCGACGAGGATCGACAACGTGGTGGGCATGATCAGTGCCCCGCCGACGCCCATGACGGCGCGGCCGGCGATGAGCATCGTCGTCGAGCCGGCGAGGGCGCTGAGGACCGACCCGGCGGTGAAGGTGGCGAGACCGGCGGCCAGCGCGTGGCGGCGGCCGAAGCGGTCGCCGAGGCTGCCGGCGGTGAGGAGGAGCCCGGCGAACACGACCGTGTAGGAGGCGACGATCCACTGCAGGTGGGCGGCGGAGGCGCCGAGGTCGCTGACCATCTCGGGCAGCGCGACGTTGATGATCGTGTGGTCGATGCTGGTGACCAGCAGCGCCAGGACCAGCACGCCCAGGATCTGCCACCGGTGCGGGTGGCTGGGGGCGGCAGGTCCGTCGAGGTCCTGGTGGGCGGGGCGACCGTGCATGGCGAGCTCCTTGCGTAACGAGGCTTCACGAATGTGCAGCAGCGTCACCAGATCACGATGGACGAGAACTGTCAAGGTGCATCACACGCGTGATGATGTGTTACGGTACGGGCCATGAGCCGTGCCACGTCCGCCGCCCCTGACACTCCGACACGACGGGAACGGGTGCGGGCGGCCACGATCGACGAGATCAAGGAGACAGCGCTGCGCCTGCTCCACCAGCACGGCACCGATCTGCGCTTCGCTGACATCGCCCGCGACATGGGGATGACCGCCCCGGCCCTCTACCGATACTTCGCCGACCGCGACGAGCTCCTCTCGGCGCTCATGGTCGACGGCTTCGCCGAGATGCAAGCGACGCTCACCGCCGCGCTCGATGCCGTCGACCCTGCCGACCTCCCCGCCCGGATCCGTGCCACTGCCGTCGCCTACCGCAGCTTCGCCAAGGCCGACCCGTCACGCTTCTCGCTGCTGTTCGGCCTTCCCAACCCCGACTTCGGCAGGCACAGCGAGCACTCTTCAGGGCCCGCGGCGGGGGCCACCATGGCCCGCCTCGAGGAGATGATCCGCACCGCCTTCCACGACGGCACGCTCCCGCGCCCGCTCGTCAGCGACACCGGGCCCACGGTCTCCACCGAGCTGCTCACCGTCCAGCACGCCGCCGGTGACCCCGTCCCCGCCGAGCACTACCAGGCGCTGCTCCACTTCCTCGCGGCCGTCCACGGGTTCGCCTGCCTCGAGAACTTCGACCACCTCAACTGGATCAGCGAACACGCACGCGACGAGGTGTTCGAAGCACAGATCGAGCTCCTGATCCGATCGATGGGAGCAGGCCCACCCGCCAGCCCGTAGCGGTCATCACCGCAGCCGCCTCCTAGCCGACGATGCGGATGGAGACAGCGCGCCGGGTGTCGTCGTCAACCAGGTCGGCGTTGATGCCGATCGCGGCGGCCGATCCGGCACCGGCCGCGGTGATCACTTGGGCGCGGGGGTCGGCTGCGTTGCCGGCCGCCCACACCCCGGGAACGCTGGTGGCGCCGGTCCCGTCGATGGAGGGAAAGCCGGCTTGGTCGAGCTGGCAGCCGAGGCTTGAGAGCAAGCTGTCGCTGTGGGGGACGATGTGCGGTCGGATGAAGACAGCCGTGCGCTCCATCACAGTCCCGTCGGTCAGCTCGACACCGGTCAGCTGGTCGGCTTCGACGACGAGCCGAGCTACGTGACCACGAACGAGCCGCACGCCTCGGGCGTCAAGCCGGCTCAGCTCGTCTGTGGAGGGGACGTACGTGTGCGCGAAGAAGGCCACGTCGTCTGACCACTGGCGCACGAGCAGGGCGTGCTGCACGGCGCCCGGGTGGGTTCCGAGCACCCCGAGCGGCTGGTCGCGGACCTCCCAGCCGTGGCAGTACGGGCAGTGCAGGAGATCGCGGCCCCACCGCTCATGCGCGCCCGGGATGTCTGGGATCTCATCTCGGGCCCCGGTCGTGACCAGCACTCGCCGTGCCTGTAGCTCCTGTCCGCTGGCGAGGTGGGCGACGAACCCGGGGTCGATCCTCAGCACCTGGTCGCGGATGACCTCGACCCCGTAGCCGGCGACCTCGGCGCGTCCGGCCGCCAGCAGGTCAGCGGGCGGCATCCCGTCCCGTGAGAGGTACCCCTGCATGTGGGCGGCGGGGGCGTTGCGAGGGCGGCCGGCATCGACGACGGCGACGCGGCGCCGGGCTCGGCCGAGCACCAGGGCGGCGCTCAGGCCGGCCGCCCCGCCCCCCACCACGACCACGTCGTAGGTCTGCTCGTGCATGGTCTTCTCCTCTTCGGTCTGATGGGCTGGGACGGCCAGCTTCTGGCGACTCGCGGTGAGGCGCGCCAAGCGGATGGCGTCGTCGGGAAACTCGGCGGTGTGCTCGAGGGCGAGTCCGGCCGCCCGCTCGCGATCTCCCGCCACGACGAGCGCGGTGATCTCCATGATCTGGCGGTCGCGACGAACGGCGGCTCGGTCATGCCGCTGAGCCTTCACGGCCTGCGCCTCGGCAGCAACGTGTCCCTGTGGTCAGCGGCCTTGGCCCCCGGCAGAGCGTCTCTGATCAAGTCCATGACCGCAGCGTGCGTCGGGGGACTGACGCGACGCTGATCCGGCGCTGAAGCCGCGACGCACCCGGAGGAGTAGCGTCGACCCATGCGGGTCGGGCTGCTCGGTGGGCTCGAGGTGTACGACAGGCACGGCCGTCCGGTTGAGGTGCCCGGAGCCAAGCTGCGCGGTCTCCTTGCCGTGCTGGCGCTGCATGCGGGACGGGTCGTCCCGACGGAGCAGCTGATCGACGTCCTGTGGGGTGAGGACCCACCGACCGGGGTGCGCAACAGCCTCCAGGGACTGGCATCGAAGCTGCGGCGGACGTTGGGATCGGCCGATCTGGTGGCCATGCGGGGGGACGGCTACGTGCTCGCTCTCCCGCCTGAAGCGGTGGACGTTCACCGCTACGAGCAGCTCGTCGCGGCGGGACAGACAGCTGTCACCGGGGGCGCGCTCATGGACGCGGCTGAGCTGCTGGCGGAGGCCGAAGAGCTTTGGCGAGGCGACGCATTGGCCGACTTCGCCTACGAGGACTTCGCAGGACCGCCCATCGCTCGCCTGTCCGAGCTCCGGGTGGCGGCGATCGAGGAACGCCTCGACATCGAGCTGCAGCTGGGCCGGCACCTCGGGGTCGTCGTCCAGCTCGAGCAGCACGTCGCCGCCCACCCTTTGCGCGAGCGGATGCGGGCGCTGCTGATGGTCGCCCTCTACCGCTCAGGCCGGCAGGCCGACTCGCTCAGGGTCTTCCAGGAGGGGCGGAGCGTGCTGAACGAGGAGCTCGGGCTCGAACCCGGTCACGAGCTCCGCCGCCTGGAGTCGTTGATCCTCACCCAGGACCGGTCGCTCGACGCACCGGTCCCCGCAGCCACCACCCACTCCGAGGTGCGTTCCACCATCCCGGAAGCGCTGACTCCACTGGTCGGCCGGGACGAGGAGCTGCGAGACCTCGCACGCCTGCTGGCCGAGCACCGCCTCATCACCCTGGTGGGACCAGGCGGCGTCGGCAAGACACGGTTGGCCCTGGAGCTGGCCCGGACCCAGTCGACCGCCCTCGAGCTCGGCGGCTGCGTCGTCGAGCTGGCGCCCGTCGGCGATCCCGGCGGTGTACGCCCCGCCATCGCGTCAGCCCTCACCCTCCCCAACGCGGACCGGCTGGCAGAGGTGATCGGCCAACGCGAGCTCCTCCTGGTGCTCGACAACTGCGAGCACGTCATCTCCACGGCCGCCGCGGTCGCCGAAGACCTGTTGCAGCACTGTCCGGGCTTGCGCATGGTGGCCACGAGCCGGGAGGGCCTGCGCGTGAGCGGCGAGGCCATCTGGCCTGTCCCACCGCTGGCCACCGATGACGCCGTCCGGCTGTTCATCAGCCGGGCCAAGGCCGCCGGGGCATCCCATGACCTCTCCGACGACGAGCTCGCGGTGGCGGCCGACATCTGCACCCGTCTCGATGGCCTGCCCCTCGCCATCGAGCTGGCCGCGGCCCGAGCCCGCTCCTTCCCGCTCCAGCAGATCTCCTCTCGGCTGAGCGACCGGTTCCGGCTCCTGACGGGCGGGTCGCGCACCGTCCTGCCGCGCCAGCAGACCCTGCGGGCCGTGGTCGACTGGAGCTACGAGCTGCTCTTCGAGCAGGAGCAACGAGCCTTCGAGCGGCTGTCGGTGTTCTCAGGGGGCTGTGACCTGACCACCGCGCAAGCCGTGTGTGCGGATGACACCCTCGACGCCGTCGACCTGGAAGACCTCATCCATGCCCTCGTCGACAAGTCGCTGGTCATCGCCGTACCCAACGGCGACACGATGCGCTTCACCCTGCTCCAGACCCTGGCCCAGTACGGCCGGGAGCGCCTCACCGAACGGGGCGATGCGGTGCGCACCCGCAACGCCATGGCGCAGCACTTCGCCCAGCTGTGCGCAGGGAGCGCCGCCGCCTACACCGGGGACGGGCAGCGAGCCTGGCTCGCCGCCATCGACGAGGAGCACGACAACCTGCGCAGCGCGCTCAGCTGGGCGGTCGACAACGACGACGCCGAGACAGCGCTCGTGATCGCCGGTGGCACTGCATGGCCGCACTGGCTGACCGGCGGGGTGGCCGAGGGAAAGCGTTGGCTCGACGACGCCTTCGCCTGCGACGGCGTCGTCGATGAGCGCACGCGGGCCCTGGCCCTGACCGGCCGGGGCCTCCTCGACTTCCTCATCGGTGCCACCGACCAGAGCGACAAGGACCTCGAGGCGGCCCTGGAGATCTTCGAGCGCCACGGCGATGTCGACGGGATGGCCCTCGCGCACTCCTTCTACGCCGAGCAGGCCGCCGCCCGAGGCGACCTCGACGAGGCCCGTCGTCGCCGACTGGTCGTGCGCGACTTCTACGGCTCGTCGCCCGACGACCCGTTCGCCGCGGCGGCTCGCCTGTTCTCCGAGGCGAAGCTGGCGGTGCTCGACGGCGATCTCGAGGCGGCTGAGCGCCACTACCGAGCCGCCACCGAAGGCTTCGCTCGCCTCGATCGGCCGGTCATGTCCTCGATCTGCCTCGGCATGGTCGCGGACTTCGACGAGCGGGCCGGCGACTACCCCGCGGCCATCGTCACGCTCGAGACCGCCATCGAGACGAATGCTGCGCTGATCGGGGGGTTCACGGGCTCGCTGCACGCCCGCCTCGGTTGGGTGCTGCTCCAAGACGGTCAGATGGATCGCGCCGAGGCGGTCTACAGCCGTGCCCTCGAGTCGGCGCGCCGGGTGCTGCACACGATGGTCCTCTTCCAAGCCCTCGCCGGCCTCGCTGCCCTCCACCGCATCCGCGGCCGCGACGACGAGGCTGCCGCCGCAGCCACCGAGGCGCTCGAGCACCACCGGGCCGGGGACTTCCGTCGGTTCCGCAACAGGATCGACCCGACCTGGGACCTCCAGATCGCCGCTGCGGTGGCCCGCACCGTCCTCGCCGCGATCTGCGCGGAGCGGGACGAACGGGAGGAGGCGGCCGCGCACCTCGACGAGGCTGAGCGCCTTCGTGCGGCGGCGGGCGTCGACATCCCGCCGTTCCAGCGGGCTGACGTCGAGCTCGTCCGACGCCAGCTCGGGGACGGGGCCATCACCGTCGTCTGACGGGTTCAGCGTCAGCACAGCGCCAGATCAGCGCCCCCCTCGATGGTGCTCGTGTCCCCGCAGTGGGCGGGGCTCGATCCAGGAGGATCCCCGTGAGCGCATTCCTCTACCGCCTTGGCCGCAGCAGTGCCCGCCACCCGTTCCGGGTGCTGGGCCTCTGGCTCGTGGCCGCCGTTGCCGTCATGGCCCTGCAAGGTGCCGCTGGCGGCGAGTTCAACGACAGCGAGCGAGTGCCGGGTGTGGAGTCCCAGTACGCGGCCGATGTCCTCTCCGATCGCTTCCCGACCCAAGGTGGCCAGTCGGCCCGCATCGTGCTCCACACCGACACCGGGCGCCTCGACGACGCAACGCAACGGACGGCCGTGGCGGCAGCGCGTGCACACCTCGCCTCCGGCGTCGACGTCGCCAGCGTCACCGACCCCTTCGCCGCCGAAGCGGCAGCCCTCAGCCCCGACGGACAGACCGCCTACGTCGACGTCACCTACGCCGTGGACAAGCTCAGCAAGGCCCAGCTCGACGACGCCATGGCGGTCACCGACGACGCCCGCGTCGCCGGCATCGACGTCGAGCTCACCGGTGCCCTGGCCCTCCTCGCGGCCGAGGCGCCGAGCAGCGAGCTGATCGGCGTCGGTGTCGCCATCATCGTGCTGCTCGTCGCGTTCGGGTCCGTCGTCGCCATGGGACTCCCCATCGTGACGGCGCTCATGGGCATCTTCGTCGGTGCTGCCGCCGTCGGCGTCCTGTCTGCAGTCCTGGACGTCCCGGAGTTCTCGCTCATCCTGTGCGCCATGATCGGCCTCGGGGTCGGCATCGACTACGCCCTGTTCATCGTCACCCGGCACCGCCAGCACCTCCACGAGGGCATGAGCGTGGAGGACGCCGCCGGCACCGCCGTCGCCACCGCAGGCCAGGCCGTTCTGTTCGCCGGGACCACCGTGGTCATCGCCATCCTCGGCCTCTTTCTCGCCGGCCTGCCCGCCATCAGCGCCACGGGCGCCGCGGTGGCCCTGGTGGTCACCGTCTCGATGATCGCCGCCGTCACGCTGCTTCCCGGGCTCCTCGGCCTCGCCGGCACCAGGATCGACAAGCTGTCGATCCACCGCAAGACCCACGTGGCCAAGCCCGCCGACCAGACCCTTTCGGGCAAGTGGGCCCACCACGTCGGCAACCACCCCGTCCGCTACCTGGTCCTCGGGCTCGGTGCTTTGTGCGCCATCGCCCTTCCGGCGCTTGGCATGCGCATCGGCGTCCCTGACGACGGCAACGCCCCCCTCGACACCACCCAGCGCACGGCCTTCGACCAGCTCGCCGAAGCCTTCGGACCGGGCTTCAACGGCCCCATCCAGGTCGTCGTCGAGATCCCTTCCGGCGCCGACCAGGTCGTGGACCTCGTGCACGACGCACTGCAGTCCGATCCTGGTGTCGCCGCGGTGACCGCCCCGGTCTTCAACGACACGGGCGACACCGCTGTGCTCACCGCCAACCCGACCACGGCCCCCCAGGACGAGCGCACCGACCAGCTGGTCCGTCACCTCCGCTCCGACGTCCTGCCGGCGACGGTGGAGGGCACCGACGCCAGGGTCTCGCTGACCGGGCGAGCCATGATCACGGACCTGACCGATCGCATCACCGACCGCCTTCCCGTGTTCATCACCGGCGTCGTGGCGATGTCGTTCCTCCTGCTCATGATCGTCTTCCGATCCATCCTCGTCCCGCTCAAGGCCGCGGTCCTGAACCTGCTGTCGATCGCCGCCGCCTACGGCGTGCTCGTCGCAGTGTTCCAGTGGGGTTGGGGGGCCGAGCTGATCGGGCTGCACGCCACGATGCCCATCAACCCGTTCCTGCCGCTCATCATGTTCGCAATCCTCTTCGGACTCTCGATGGACTACGAGGTGTTCCTCCTGTCCCGTGTCCGTGAGGAGTACGTGGCCACCGGCGACAACCACGAAGCCGTCGTGCGGGGGCTCTCGAGCACCGCCCGGGTGATCACCTCAGCGGCACTCATCATGATCAGCGTGTTCGGAGCCTTCGTCCTCAGCGACGACCCGAACGGCAAGCTGTTTGGCGTCGGCCTGGCGGTCGCCGTGCTCCTCGACGCCACCCTGGTTCGGATGGTGCTCGTCCCCGCCACGATGAGCCTCGTCGGCCGTGCCAACTGGTGGCTCCCCGCCTGGCTCGACCGGATCCTCCCGCACCTCGACCTCGAGAGCGCACCGACGACCACCGCTCCCGAAGCACCCGCCGGCCCAACAGGCGACACCGAGCCCGAACCCGAGCTCATTCCCGCCTGACCCGGCAGAGCGCGGGGTGGTTGCGACGGTCGCGGCCACCCCGTCGCTCGCGCGCTGGTGCAGTCACGACGCCCTCGAAGCAGCTTCGTTCCCTCGTCGAGCAGTGCGCATCCGTCGGCGCATCGCCGGCACCAGCCGGGTGGCGAGCCCGATGCCGAGCGCGGATGGCGGTGGGCCGGCGGCTCCTGGCTTCGCCCCCACGATGTCGGATCGACGTCGCTGGCATCGCCGGTGGGTGGTCTCTGGATCATCGTCGACGGCGACCAACACCGAGTTCCCAACCCTGGGGCGCAGCTCCACCTGGTGCACTACACGACGTGCAACGCTTGCCAACATGCTGCAAGACATGGTGACGAGGCAGATCGCTGCGACACCGGAGAAGGTGTGGTCATTGGTGGCCGACGTGACCCGCATGGATCAGTGGAGTCCGGTGATCTCGCGATGCGAGTGGGTGGGCGACGCGTCGGGTCCGGAGGTCGGCGCTCGATTCGTCGGCCACAACCGCCAGGGGGGCGTTCGCTGGTCGCGTGAGTGCGTCATCACCGCGTGCGATCCCGGTCGCGAGCTGGCGTTCGAGACGTTGTTCCGTGGTGAACCGTCGACCCGCTGGCGATACCGGTTCGAGCCGTCCGACGCAGGGACGATGGTGACCGAGTCCTATGAGGTCGTCTCCATGCCGCGTTGGGTGCGCGCGGTTCGGCGGGTCCCTGGAATGATCGAGCGATCTCGCCGCGACGCGCGGCGGGGGATGGAGCTCACCCTCGAGCGGATCGGCACGATCGCCGAGCCCGGACCCTGAGCCGGGGCGGTTGACCCGGCCGAAGTAGTCCCTCGGCGTTCGAGGTGCTACTCGCAGGGTCTGATCAGGTCGCGGCGAAGAGTTGAGGTGGTCCGGTGACACCGGCCTCTTGCATCGCCTTCCCCAGCTCAGGGTCCTGGAGCATCGCCTCGACGCTTGCCCGGTCACCGTCAGCGACGAGCCAGACCGACTGCGGGTCGTCGGCATCGCGAAGCACTCGGACGCCGGTGAGTCCTGCAGCCTCACGTCGAGAGGCGTCCCCGTCGAAGACGGGCCGCCACTTGTCGTAGTCCGCTACCGGATGCTGCATGAAGATCTTCGCCATGTTGGAATCCTGTCGCTCGCCTGCGTGCGCGCACCGTAGACCAGTCTCGTCGGCAACGCGGCCGTGACTCGCGAACTCGACCTGCCCACATGGTGCCCTTGATGGCGAGACAGCAGGGATGCCCGGAAACGTCGTCCCGGGCCGGCGCGCTAGCCAGCGTGCGGAGTGCGTCCAGATCCAGCGATAGGGGTCGCGCCCGGTGTGCTCATGTGGGGCTGTGGGCAAGCTGACCAGGGGCTGAGCTGTTCATCGAGCCGCCGGACGGCTCTGGGCTCCGCGAGCTGGTTGCTCTCGCCGACGGGTCGGGAGCCACCTTGGTCGATGGCGGGTTCTTCACGTTGCCGGATGGGACGAGCGTCCTCCATCTGCTGGTGGCGCCCGCGGACGAGCTCCGCGTGGCCCGTCCAGGAAGCCCTTGTGCGCGTCGCTCAGTCGGCGCCCCAGAAAGCACCAGGCGCACACCGGGGACGGACTCCCCTCCCCACTGGGCTATGTGGGGCCGGGTCGGCCACCTGTGCGCCATCCGGCCAGCAGGCCGTCGATCAACAGGTCGACGAGCCAGTCGGCTTGGCCCATCTCTGGGCTCATCGACTGGACCGTCGCAGCCCCGTGCATCGCCGCCCACAGTGCAAGGGCGATCTCGAGGGGCGTGCCAGCGTCGAGCGTGCCTTCGGCCACCGCTCGCTCGATGACCTGCAACCCCTGCTGGAACACTGCGGTGGCAACCTCATCTTCCACGGCCCCGGGCCCGGATACGAATGCGGGTCGGTAGCGGAACATGAGACCGAAGAGCCCTGGTCGCTCGAGTGCGAACGTCACGTAGGCGCGCGACGAGGCGCGGATGTACGCAAGGGCATCCTGCGTGTCGAGGCGCTCCCAGCGCGCAGCCAGGTTCGCGTACCCCTCCCGCGCCACGAGTCGGAGCAGGCTCTCCTTGGAGTCGATGTGGTCGTAGAGCGCTGGGGCCGACACACCGAGCGCAGGGCCGAGCGACCGCAACGAGAGCGACTCGACCCCTGTCTGGTCGACCATCTCGACCGCCTGCGCCACGATCGCGGCCAGGGTCAGCGGCGCACGGCTGGTCTCCGGTGTCATGGTCGGCGCCGTCCGACGGCGCCCACCACGCCGGCCGGGTAGCGGACGGCCACGACCATGAGCAGCAGGCCGTTCATGGCGAACTGGTACTTCGACGAGTCGGGGTTGATGGCATCGAGCACCACGGTGAGCAGCCCTCCCGTCGCCAGCGCTCCCGCCAGCAGGGCGGCGGCGGGGATGGCGATGCCGGCCAGGTAGGCGATGGCCACCGCGACCAGGGACTGCAGGGCCCCATACGAGCCGGCCGAGACGACCTGCTGCTGGTAGGCCAGCAGGACGCCGGCCAGCCCGGCCAGCGCTGCCGCCACCGCGGTCGCGCCGAGCTTGACCTCGGCCACCGGGATGCCCGACGCCTCCGCGGCCCTCTCGTTGGCTCGGACGGCCAGCCAGCGGCGACCGGTCGGTCCCCGTCGGAGGTTCACCACCACGGCCATGGAGGCGACCATCGCCATCAGGACGAGCACACCGAACGCCACACGTGGATAGGCCGCGCCCGGGGCCGAGATGCCGAGGTCGACCCCGAAGAGGCTCGGCTCGGGCACGCGCGCCCCGACGGCGGCGCCGGTGAACCAGCTCCACCGGAACAGCAGCTCCTCGATGGCGATCGACGCGGCGAGGGTCGTCACCGCCAGCGTCAGTCCCCGCACCCGCACGGCGGGCAGGCCGGCCAGCAGGCCGACCACCACGGCAACGGCCACGCCGACCACCGGGGCCATCGGGAACCCGAGACCGGCGGATTCGCTGGCCCGCACCATGGCGAAGCCCGCGGTGCCGGCGAGGGCGAAGGTGGCCAGCGAGATCTGGCCGACGAGGCCGGTCAGCACGACGACCGACAGCGCCACGATCGTGGCGGTGGCGGACACGATGATCCCGGAGCGGTAGGCGCTGTCGAGCACCAGCAGGCCGATCAGCCCGGCGCCGGCGACGAGGCCGGTCACGGCCATCGTGAAGCGGGGGTCGGGTGCGTGCGGCAACCGGGTGGTCACCACCGTGGCCCGATCCGGCAGGCGTCGGCCCAAGACCACGAGGGCCACCACCACGATCAGGAAGGGGAGCCCCTGCTGGAGGCCCACCTGGGGGAGCCAGGTGCTGCTCGCCTGCACGTTGAGGATCTCCGACTGGAGCATGCCGATCCCGAGGCCGGCCAGGCCGGCGACGACGATCGAACGGAACCCGCCGACCAGTGCCGCTCCGAGGGCCGGCACGATCAGCAGGCTGGTGCCTCCGGGGTCGAGGCCCGCGAGGGGTGCGGCGGCGATCAGGGCCATGCCGCCGAGCACGGATGCGAGGATCCAGTTGGTGAGGCCGATGGCGGTGGGGGAGAGGCCGAGCAGCACGGCGCCCCGCTCGTTCTCGGCGGCCCCGCGCGTCGCCAGACCGAAGCGCGTCCAACGATCGACGCCCCACAGGAGCGCGATGGTGAGGAGCGCCAGTGCGGCGAGCGCGTAGCGGTCGGCCGGCACGCGCAAGCCGAACGCCTCGACCAGGTGAGACGACAGTGGGCCGTCGAGGCGGAGCGAGGTGGCGGCCGGTCCCTCGAAGCGGAGGTCGACGACACCGATCAGGTACACCATCAGCCCGAGGCTGGCCACCACCCGGGCCAGTGGAGGCGCTGACCTGAGCGGCCGGAAGATCAGCAGGAAGATGACGGCGCCCACCAGCGCCGCGAGGAGCGCGCTGATGATCAGGGCGCTCACGACGGTCGGACGGTCGATCAGCGCCACGCGGCCGGGGAGGCCGAGGACCGGCAGCACGAGCTCACCGCTGCGTCGCAGCTCGTAGTAGGCGAAGGCCACGTACATCCCCACCGCGGCATGGCCGAGGTTGATGACGTTGCTGGCTCGGTGGGTGATCACCACCCCGATCGCCAGTGCCGCGATGACGGCCCCGCTGCCCAGCCCGAGGATCAGGTAGGTGAGGTGGTCGACCACGTCAGGGCGTCAAGGCCTCAGCGAAGATCGCGACCGTGTCGAACCACTCGTCGTTGATGACGGTGGTGTCACCGGTCGGCCCGATCTCGATGAGGGACTGCTGGGGAGCGCACAGTGCGGGCAGGCCCATCACCTGCTGGCCATCACAGGTGTAGGGGTGGCCCCAGAAGCCCGGCACGTCGACGGCCCCCCGCATCGAGGCGAGCACGGCGTCGCGGGTGATGCCATCGGCGCCGAGGTCCACGAGCACCCCGTAGAGGGTGAGGAACGAGCGCAGCCCCACGGTGCCGGCACCGCCCGCCTCGTCGTCGGCGTAGAGCTCGTTGACCGAGTTGAAGATCCCGCCCTCGACCTCGCCTTCGCCTGCTGGTGGTCCTTCGGAGTTGAAGAGCACACCTTCGTGGGCGCCATCGGCGGCGTCGATGATCTCGCCGTCGGCGCATGCCCCCACCAGGTACAGCTGCGCCTCGATCTCGAGGTCGCGGTAGGTCTGCATGATCGGCGCGCAGGCGGCGCCGGCGGCGGCCACGATGATCGAGTCGGGGTCCGACGCGGAGGCTCGCGTCAGCAACGGCAGGAAGTCTGTCGTGGTCAGCGGGAACGACACCGTCTCCAGGTCGATGCCCAACGACTCGGCGACCGGCGCGGCGTAGTCGCTGGCCGCCACGCTGAAGCTCTCGAACTCGCCGAAGGCCAAGACCGCACTGGTGCCGCCACCCTCGGCGGTGTGGGCCAGGAAGGCCGCCAGCGCTCCGGTGGACCCTCCGGAGAAGAAGAAGGTGACGTCGCTCCGCTGCTCCACCAGGTTGGCGGGGATGCCGCCCACCTGGGCGATGCCGTTCTGCTCGAGCACGGGGATCGAGCCGTTGCTGGTCACGTCGAGACCGCCGACGAGGGCCACCACGCTGGCCTGCTCGAGCTCCTGCGCGCACGCGGCCGACTGCTCCGGGCTGAAGCTGGTGATGCAGGTGCGCAGCTCGATCGGACGCCCCTCGACGCCGCCCAGCTCGGTGTTCACGAACTCCACGCCCGCCTCGACGGCCCGGCGGACCTCTGGATACGAGCCCAGCGGCGTGTCCTCCTGGTTGATGAGACCTATCACGATGGGCTCGGCGTCGGGATCGGCGGCGGTGGGCGTGTCGGGCAGCTCACCCAGGAACCAGTCCTCCCCGGCGTACCGGTCGACCACGGTGTCGCCGCCGGGAAGGGTCGTGCCGCCCCCGCCGGTGGTGGACGGTCCGACGCCCTCCTCCACTGGCTCACTGCAGCCGGCGGCCGCCAGCACCCCGACCAACACCACTCCCCACGCTCTGCGCCTCATGATCCCCCCGGTGTGACATCGAGCACTTAACAGCGTTAAGTTACTGCGGTAGGGTGGTGACAGCAACACGCAGCATCCGACCGGGGGGAACCAATGACCGATCTCGACTCATCGACCGACGCACCGGCCGTGCCGTGGCACCTGGCCGGGAACTACGAGCCCGTCACCGACGAGCTCGACGTCGATGACCTCGAGGTGGTGGGCCAGCTCCCCGAGGGGCTGGAGGGCACCTACGTCCGCAACGGCTTCAACCCTCGGACCGGCTGGAGCCCGCACTGGTTCTTCGGCCACGGGATGGTGCACGCCGTCGACCTCTCGGCGGGTCGGGCTCGCTACCGGAACCGCTACGTGCGCACCCCGTTCTGGGACGACGACGGCTCCGACCGCTCCGTCCTCCTCCAACCGCACCGATCGCCGGCCAACACCAGCATCGTCCGCCACCAGGGCCAGTGGCTGGCGCTCGAGGAGCAGCACCAGCCCTACGCGCTCGACGACGACCTGCGCACCATCGGCCTGCAGGACTTCGGCGGGGCGGTGAGCGGAGCGTTCACCGCCCACCCCCGAGAGTGCCCGATCACCGGCGAGCTGCTCGCCTTCGGCTACCAGCTGGTCAACGAGCCGTACCTCACCTACTACCGCATCGGTGCTGACGGCGAGGTGCTGCAGGTGGAGCCGATCGACCTGCCCAACCCGGTGATGATGCACGACTGGAACGTGACGGAGAACAACGTCGTGTTCATGGATCTGCCCGTGCGCTTCAGCCTCGACCGGGCGATCGCCGGCGACGATCCCTTCTTCTTCGACCGCGACGCCGGGGCCCGTCTCGGCGTGATGCCGCGTACCGGCACCAACGCCGACGTCACCTGGTACGAGATCGACCCCTGCTACGTGTTCCACCCCGTGAGCTCCTACGAGGACGGCGATCGCATCGTGCTCACGGTCTGCCGATCCGAGGGTGTGATGCAGAACGGCTTCGACGACCTCGGCGCCATGGCCCAGCTCTGGCGGTGGACCATCGACCGGTCGACCGGGAAGGTCCGCGAGGAGCAGCTCGATGACCGACGCTCGGACTTCCCCCGCATCGATGATCGCCGCATCGGGCAGGCGGCGCGGTTCGGCTACACGGCCGAGCTCACCTGGGAGGGGCCGGCGACGATCGGCTCCGAGCTCTACAAGTACGACCTGACCACCGGTGCCGCCGAGGTCCACACCACGACGGCCCACACCCGCCTCGGAGAGGCGGTCTTCGCTCCGGCCGGCCCCGAGGCCGCCGAGGACGAGGGGTGGGTGCTCGTCTTCGGCCACGACGAAGCAGAGGGTCGCACCGAGCTGCGCATCATCGATGCCCAGGACTTCTCCGGCCCACCCGTGGCGCAGGTGCGGCTGCCCCGCCGGGTTCCCTACGGCGCCCACGGCGCCTGGCTCCCCGCCGGGTAGGGCCCGCTCATGTCGCTGCTCGAGGTCCGGGGCCTCACCGTCAGCTTCGGGGGCGTGCACGCGGTGCGCGAGGTCGACCTCGACGTCGGGGCCGGCGACTTCATCGGTCTCATCGGGCCCAACGGGGCCGGCAAGACCACGCTGATCGATGCCGTGACGGGCTTCGCCCCATTGGCTGCTGGCGCGGTGGAGCTGGCGGGCAGCGACATCACGACCCTCACCCCCGCCGCGCGGGCCCAGCGGGGCCTCGTCCGCACCTTCCAGTCGCTCGAGCTCTTCGAGGACCTGACCGTCGAGGACAACCTCCGCGTCTGCGTCGACAGGCCCCGCTGGTGGGACCCCTTGGTCGACGCGGTCCGCCCCCGCCGGGGCGACGGCCTGCCCGAGCAGGTGGCATGGGCGCTCGAGGTGGTGGGTCTGACCGACGTGCGATCCCGTCGTCCCACGGAGCTGAGCCATGGGCGCCGAAAGCTGGTGGCAGTGGCCCGCGCCCTCGCGCTGCGCCCCTCGCTCGTGCTGCTCGATGAGCCGGCCGCCGGGCTCGACACCAGCGAGACGACCCGCCTCGGGGAGCACCTGCGGCGCCTGCCCGAGCATGGCATCAGCGTGCTGCTCGTCGACCACGACATGGGCCTCGTGCTCTCCACCTGCGACCGCGTCGTCGTGCTCGATGTCGGCGCGGTCATCGCCTCGGGTCCGCCCGAGCAGATCCGTGCCGATCGCCGGGTGATCGAGGCCTACCTGGGGGTCCCGAGCTCGTGACCGACCGCGAGGTGGTGCTGGACATCCGCGGGCTGACGGCCGGACACGCGGATGTGCCGGTCGTGCGCGGCCTCGATCTGCGGGTGTGCGCCGGTGAGGTGGTCGCCCTGCTCGGACCCAACGGGGCCGGAAAGACCACGACCCTGCAGACCGTCTCCGGGCTCCTGCCCATCATCAGCGGCGAGATCGACGTCCTCGGAGCACCACCCGTTCCACGGGCCCCGCACCGGGTGGCGCGGCGGGGCGTCGGGCACGTCACGGAGGATCGCTCGCTGTTCTTCGATCTCACCGCACGCCAGAACCTCCGCGTCGTGGTGCCTGGCCGACGACGGGAGGCCCGGGCCATGGCCCGTGTGCTCGACCTCTTCCCGGAGCTGGGGCCCGTGCTCGATCGCAAGGCGGGCCTGCTCTCGGGAGGTCAGCAGCAGATGCTGGCGCTGGCCCGCGCACTGGTCGCAGAGCCAAGGCTCCTGCTGGTCGACGAGATGAGCCTCGGCCTGGCGCCGATCGTCGCCCAGCGCCTGCTCCCCATGGTCCGTCAGGTGGCCGACGGGTCCGGCGCCGGGGTCGTCCTCGTCGAGCAGCACCTCACGATGGCGATGGCGGTGGCCGACAGCGTGTGCCTCCTCGTCCATGGAGAGGTCGTCGCCCAAGGTCCGGTGGCGGAGATGAGGGACCGCCGCGACCTGTTCGAGGCGTCGTACCTGGGTTGAGCTCTCCGCTGCGCACCTGGCCGTCAATCCGGCGGCGGGGCCTTCGGGGTCGGCACCCTCTCCAGGAACGCTGCGGTTCCGGGCCTGACCAGCGGTCGAGAGCCCGCTCGCGACGCGGGCCGAGCTCCGGGTGCCTGCGCGTCAGGCTGCGACGTGGGCGCGGTCGCGGCCGGCCCCCTTGGCCTCGTAGAGGGCGCGGTCGGCCCGCTCGAGCAGGTGCTCGTAGGGCTCCCTCGGCCGGTGCTCGGCGACTCCTACGCTCACCGTGACCGCCGGCAGGCCCTCGGGTGTCGCCGCGATCGCTTCGCGGAGGCGGCCTGCGATGGCCTGCGCCGCCGAGGCGTGCACGCCGGCCAGCACCACCAGGAACTCGTCGCCGCCGTAGCGGATCGTGAGGTCGTCGATCCGCGACACCTGATCCAGTGCGGTCGCGATGTGGCGCAGGACCGCATCGCCGACCAGGTGGCCGTGGTCATCGTTGACCCGCTTGAACTGGTCGACGTCGACCATCAGCACCGACACCGGGCGGCCGTCTCGGTCGTGACCGGCCAGCATCTTCGGCAGCACGTCGCTCAGGTGGAAGCGGTTGTGCAGCCCGGTGAGGCCATCGCGGACGGCCTGGTCGTGGAGCGCGGCCCGGTCCAGCAGGGCGATGGTGCGCGCCACCTCCCGCCCGACCGCCGTCGCCACCAGCGCGGCCACGTCTGCGAGCAGCCGCTTGGCCCGCACATCGAGGACGACCGGTGCGGACAGCTCGAGGACGGCGACCCCTGCCACCGCCGGTGAGCCCGGGGCAACCAGCGGCACCAGCAGGCGCTCGTCACCTGCGTCGCTCCCCGGAGCGCCACCCAGCACGGCCAGCACGTCGGCCGGAGCAGTGCCCCGGTGGCCGCAGTAGCCACCTCGACGGTCGAACACCAGCACGTACTCGCCGGCGCGAGCCCACAGCTCGACGGCCTCGGCGCCGAGGAGCTCGGCGGCCAGCTGCTGCAGGTGCGACGCCACGTCGGGGAAGTCGGGTTCCTCGAGGAGCACCTGAGCCAGGTCATGGACCGTCCGATGGGCAGTGAACAGGAACGCCAAGCCGGGATCGGCTTTCGCGTCGAGGTAGAGGCCGCAGTCCCACGACGCCACCTCATCGAGGACCCGCGGCACGAGCGCCGCAGGGAGCACCTGCCCGTGCTGTGGAGCGATGCAGCGGATCGGTAGGTCTCGCAGCTGGTTGACCGAGTGGACCAGCGCCTCATTGCTGGGCATGTAGTGCTCGTGGAACTCACGCATGCCATCCAATGACGCATCGAGGTCGGCGATCAGGGGGGCGTCGTCGGTGAAGGCGCCGAACAGATCGGACGAGAACAGGGTGCCGGTGGCCTCGTCGAAGGTGCAGAACGCACCGGCGAAGTGCGCGTACGGGGTGAACACGAACCGCACCGCCCGGTCCTCGAGCTCCAGGCGCCAGTCATGCTCTTCGATCCGGTGGAACGGCAGGGGCCAGCCGAGGTGGCGCATCAGCGCCTCGTCTCGCCAGTGGGTCACCACGGCGGCCTGCGGCGAGATGCCCTCGGCTAGCAGCGCTGGTACCGCTGCCACGATGTCGGGATCCGAGTGCGAGCACACGAGCCACCGGACGGAGGCGAGCCCGACGACCTGCTCGACGTTCCGGATCACAGCGTCGGCCGTCAACGCCGAACCCGGATCGATCAGAACCGACTGGTCGCCCTGCTCCACCAGGTACACGTGGCACTGGAACCGATCTCCAGGCAGCATCGCACCGACCCACCACACCCGGGGGGCGATCTCCCACGGCCCGCGGAGCGCGTCCATGCCAAGACCATCGGCCGACGAGAGGCCTCCCGTCAGAGGCGAAGGTCCCGATCGCCCGAGGACGATGCTGCACGGGTCAGTCGTGGGGATGGCGGTGGTGGAGATCCGGTACGTGGGGGTGCTCGTGGACCAGCTCGCCCTCATGGGCGTGGCGGTGGCTGTGCCGCCCCGCGAAGGCTTCCTCGTGGTCGTGGTCGTGGTGCTCGTCGGGGTGGGTGTGCTCGTGCTCGTGGACCGTCGGTTCGTGGCGGTGCGCATGGCCGTGCTCCGAGTTGATCGACAGCCACACCCCGATGGCCGCCAAGGCCACCGCAGCCACCTGGGCCCCCACCACGGCATCGCCCAGCACCGCCCAAGCGCCGACGGCGCCGATGAACGGGGCGGTCGCGAAGATGACCTGTGCTCGGGCCGCTCCGAGGTCGCGCGCACCCTTCACCCACAAGGTGATCGACAGGCCGTAGCCAGCGGCACCCACCGCCAAGGCGGCGCCGACCTGGCCGATGGTCAGTGCCGTGCCTGCCTCCGAGGCCACCGTCGACCCGAGCAGCACGTTCACCGACCCGGCCACCGCGCCCTTGGCCAGCACGACCGACTCCGGCGAGAGGTGCTCGATGCGGGCCGTCACGCAGTTGTCGAGGCCCCAGCACGCACACGCTGCCGCAACGAAGAGCGCGCCCACGCTGACTGACCCGCCGGGGACCCACACCAGGAGCACCCCGCCTGCGGTGATCAACCCCGCGGCGAGCAGCACGCGGCGACCGAGGTGCTCGCCGAAGAACAGCCCTGCGAGGATCACGGTGGCGACCAGCTCGAGGTTCAGCAGGATCGACGCCGTCGACGCCTCCACCCGGGCCAGACCCAGCACCAGCAGCGCCGGTCCCAGCGCGCCTCCGGCGACCACTGCAACCGCCAGCGGGGCCCACCCGTCCCGCAGCGCTGAGCGGCTCGGCGGGCGTCGCCGCACCGCTGGCAGCACGGCGAGCGCGGCACCGAGGTAGAGCAAGCCCGCCAAGAGGAGCGCCGACATGTCCGACGCCAGCACCGACGCCGCCGGGGCCGAGGCGCCGAAGAGCACCGCCGCCCCCAGGCATCGCCAGACCCCCACTCGCGTCACTGCGCCAGTCTTCCAGCGCGTCGAAGCGAGCCGCACGTCACTCCGTGTCGCCGGTCCGTGTGCGGTTTCAGCTGGACGGCGGCGATCGAGGTCGCGATCAGCCGCTCAGGGCGCGGTCAGGGCTCGCCGTCGAACTCGGGCACGGGCCGCTCCGCCGCCTCGTCCTCGGTGGAGGCGATGCCGTTCTCGTCGATGTCGGCGATCAGCCACTTCATCTCCGCGATCTCCCGTCGTTGGGCCGTGGCGATCTCATCGGCCAGCTCGCGCACGCGCACATCGTCGATGTCGGCTCGTTCGCTGGTGAGGATGGCGATCGAGTGGTGGGGGATCATCGCCCGCATGTAGGACGTGTCGTCCACCGTCGCCTGGCTGCGGACGAGCCACAGTGCCCCGGCGAACACCGCCAGGCTCCCCAGGTAGATGGCGGCGTTGACCTTCCGGTTCGCGTGCATGCCGAGCATGAACGTCAGCATCACGACCGCCATCGCCGCGCCCATCACCCAGGTCATGAAGAACCGGGTCTCGCTCCACTGCACGTGGGCGAGCTCGTAGGTGTTGAGGTACATGATCACGAACATCACCACCATCGAGGTGACGATCATCGTCCCGAAGCGCAGGTAGGAGCGCTGCTCGTCGGTCAGGCGGTCGAGGCCCGTGTCCTTCATGGATCGGTCGGTCCCAGTGCCCTCGCCCTCGTGGATGTTCGTCGTCGCGGTCGATCCATCGGTGTCCATGGTGGTCAGCTCCCGTCGAGTGCCGGTCAGCCGTCCCCTACCCAGGTCCTGGCCGCAGCTACCACCCGGGCGGGGGAGGCTCTCCTGTCAGGCGTGGCTCCCGCTGTCGGCGGTGAGGCTGGTGAGGAGCTCCTCCTCCTGGGCGAAGTGGAGTCGGAGGATGGCGTCGAGCGCGTAGAGGAGGCGTCGGACCTCGCTGCGGTCGGCGGCCTCGAGATCGTCGACGGTGGGGTCGTTCACGAGGCGATCCAGGAGGGCGGTGAGGTGGAAGATCTCCTGGTGTGCTCGGCTCATGGAGGCGAGCGGGTCGTCGCCGGCCAGGACGGCGGCGACGTTGGGGTAGATCTCGGACTCGTCGAGCCGTTCATGCGGGAGCAGCTCGGTGCGGATGCGCTCGCACAGCGAGCGGAGCACGCGCATCGCCTCGTCGTCGGCAAGGTCGTCGAGGGTGGTCGCGGTGGTGCGGACGTCGTCGAGGAGGAGGAGCAGCGGGCCGTGGCCCCCGGCGAGCTGGTGGGTCCAGGCGTCGGGGATCGTCTGCTGACCGAGCTCGGTGTGAGGCCTACGGAGCGACCGCAGGGCGTTGGCGATGGCCGCGATGTCGATGGCCTCCTGGGCGAGCGCACCGGCGACGGGTGGGAGGAGGCCGGCGGCGGCGAAGCCCATGCCGACGAAGGAGAGGCCCATGCCGAGCAGCACGCTCTGGCGGGCGATCGTGCGAGCCCGCTTGGCGGTGGTGATGCCCGCGGCGAGGCGGTCGAGGCGGTCCACCACGAGCACGGCGTCGGCGGCCTCGGAGGTGGCGGTGGCGCCGCGGGCGCCCATGGCCACCCCGAGGTCGGCGGCGGCGAGGGCGGGCGCGTCGTTGACCCCGTCCCCGACCATCACGGTGGTGCCCGATCCAGCGGCGGCCTCGAGGCGGACGACGTCGACCTTCTCGGCTGGCGAGCGGTCCGCGTACACCGCGTCCACACCGACGGAGAGGCCGATCGGTTCGGCGACCTCGAGACGGTCGCCACTCAGCATCACCACCCGATCGACCCCCGACCGTCGCAGTGCCCGCAGTGCCCGCGGTGTGTCGGTGCGCAGCTCGTCGACCAGCAGGAGGAGGCCAGCTGGCTGGCCGTCGACAGCCACGGCGACCGTGCTGGCTCCTTCTCGCCGGGCCCGGCGCTGGCCAGCCTCGAACCAGGCCGGTGCCGGACCCGACAGCGCCATGGTGGTGGAGCCGACCTCCACCAGCCGCCCGTCGATCGTGCCCGTGACCCCTGATCCGGGCTGTTCGTGCACCGAGACCGGCTCGGACAGCAGCAGCCCACGAGCCAGGGCCTCGGTGACGAGTGCGCCTGCGAGGACGTGCGGGGAGGCCTGTTCCACCGATGCGGCCAGGCGGAGCACCTCGCCTGGATCGAGCTCCGGTGCCGCGATGACGGCCACCAGTCGGGCTCGGCCGCTGGTGAGGGTGCCGGTCTTGTCGAAGAGCACGGTGCGGGTGTCGGCCATGGCCTCGAGGGCGGCGCCGTCCTTGAGGACCACACCTTGTCGGGCCGCCCCCGAGATGCCTGACACGATCGCCACTGGCGCAGCGAGCACCAGCGGGCACGGCGTGGCCACCACCAGCACCGCCAGGGCGCGGGTGAGGTCGCCGCTCCACAGCCATGCCGCGGCGGCGGTCCCGAACACGACGGGGATGAAGATCAGGGCGTACCGGTCGGCGAGGCGGACGAACGGCGTCCGCTCCACGCCGGCGGAGCGGACGAGCTCGACGATGCTGGCGTAGGCGCTCTCGGACGCGGCGGCGGCGGCGCGCATGCCGAAGGCCCCACCAGCGTTCACCGACCCGCTGCGCACCAGATCACCGGGCGCACGGTCCACGGGACGGGCCTCGCCGGTGAGCACCGACTCGTCGACCACTGCGTCCTCGATCGTCGCTCCATCGACGGGCACGACCTCCCCGGGCTTGACCAGCAGCAGGTCTCCCACCTCCACGACGTCGACGGGCACGTCGTCGTAGCCGCCGGGCACCCGTCGGTGCGCGGTCCTCGGAGCGAGGGAGAGCAGCGCCGACAGGTCACGACGCGCCCGCCGATGGGCGTACTGCTCGAGCGCGTCGCCCGAGGCCACCATCAGGGCGATGACCGCTCCGGCGAGGAGCTCACCGAGAGCGAGCGCGCCGATCAGCGCGAGCAGCGCCACCACGTCGACGGCGACTCGGCCCTCACCCAGCCGGATGACCGTGACGGCGACCAGCTGGATCGCTACGACCACGATGGCCGTGCTCCACGCCATGTCGGCGGTCCCTGACGCTCCTGTGATCTCAGCGACGCCGCCTGTCGCGAGCATGGCGATCACGAAGGGCAGCAACGCCCGACGGGCGTGTCCAGACCAGTCCACCTGCTGAGCGTGTGGCCTTGCGCTGCCCCCGGGTAGAGGCGTTGGTCCCGTCGGCCCCCCACGCCTCAGGTCGAGGGGCGAGACGCGCGCGCCAGGCAGGCGACGACCTCGTCATCGGAGGTCGGCGAGAAGTCGGCGTAGAACTGGCCGATGGCGGAGAAGGGCTCAGGCGTGTCGAGGCACACGTACTCGGCGGCTGCGCCGGGCATCCGCTCGATCCATCCGGGAGGGGCCACCGGAGCGGCCAGCACGACTCGTGTCGCGCCGTGTGCCCGTGCGACCTGGCACGCGGCGAGTGCGGTCGACCCGGTGGCGATCCCGTCGTCGACCACCAGCGCGATCCGGCCCTCGAGCGGCACGCGGGGTCGGTCGCCCCGGAAGCGTCGGGCGCGGCGTTCCAGCTCGACCAGCTCACGCTCCTCGACCTGGGACCAGTCGCGTCCAGTGATGCCGGCATGGCGCACCACGTCCTCGTTGACGATGCGTACGCCGCCCTCACCGATGGCGCCCATGGCCAGCTCGGGCTGGAAGGGCACCCCCAGCTTTCGGACGACGATCACATCCAACGGAGCGTGGAGCGCGGTCGCCACCTCCGCGGCGACGGGGACACCGCCCCGAGGTAGGCCCAGCACCACCAGCGACTCGCCGCGCAGCTGCTGGAGCTGGCTGGCCAGGCGCCGGCCCGCGTCCACACGATCGGCGAACCTCACACGGTCACCTCCTTGCCACGTCCGGGCCGCCTTCACCTCGAGGTGCTCGCGCCGCCAGGGTCGATGGTCCTCAGCGTGCCCACCTTCGGGGTTCGCTTCAAGCGCGCGGCGGTGGACTGCGGACCGCGTGGCGTGAGGCCCCTCGACCCTGGGCATCGCACCGGGCGGCCGTAGGTTCAGGACGACGACGAGGAGCCCGACCATGGTCTTCGACGGGAGCGTTGTGCTCACCCTGCGTGCCGAAGCCTTCGGGCGCGAAGGCCTCCTTCGTCCGGACGTCCGTTCGGAAAGGGCCGGAGGACCTGTCTCAACCTTGGTTGACGCGAGGGGAGACGAGGACGCAGGACCAATGCCTCTACCCACACGCGGCCAGCGGCGGCAGACTCGAAGCCGGATGAGGAGGGTGCGATGAGGCCGAACAGGATCGTGGCGATCGTGATCGGGAGCTTGCTGCTGCTCCCGTCCCTGGCGGTGCTGGTCGGTGGAGGGGCCCTGGCGGTGGCCTACGCGGTGGCGCGCGACGACGACGGCTACTTCAACGCCTCCGTCGATGCCATCGAGTCACCGACGGCGGCCGTCACCGCCGAAGACATCAAGCTGTCGGCCGAACCCGGGTCTCCCGACTGGCTGCTGGACATCTTCGAGACCGATGTCCGCCTCCGCGTGACGAGCGCGACCGAGGGACCCGTGTTCGTCGGCATCGGGCCGGAGGCCGACGTGGATGCCTTCCTGGCCGGGGTGGAGCACGACGAGGTCACCGACCTCGACGGCAACGATGCCGTGCTGTCCCGCCGCGCGGGATCGCCGAGCGCCGGGGCGCCGACCGACGAGACGTTCTGGGTGGCCTCGGCCACCGGCCGCGGGACCCAGCAGGTCGACTGGGAGGCAACGGACGGTCGCTGGGCCGTCGTGGTGATGAACGCCGACGGGTCGCCCGCTGTGGACGCCGACGTCGAGGTCGGCCTGCGGGTCGACGGGGCGCTGGCGCTCGCCCTCGGCCTCACCGGGCTCGGGCTGGCCCTCACGACCGTCGCCGTGCTCCTGATCGTCTTCGGCGCCTTGGGTCGCCACAGGGACGAGGAGGCGGGAGCCGTCCCGATCGCAGGGGTGGGACCCTCGGCCGAGGCCGGTGTGAGCCCGCTGCACCCGGTCTCCCTCGAGGCGCACCTCGACCCCGGTCTGTCCCGCTGGCAGTGGCTGGTGAAGTGGTTCCTCGCCATCCCCCACGTCGTCGTGCTCGTGTTCCTCTGGGTGGCGTTCATCGTCGTCACCGTGGTGGCCGGCTTCTCGATCCTGTTCACCGGGCGCTATCCCCGCCGGCTGTTCGAGTTCAACGTCGGGGTCCTGCGCTGGACCTGGCGGGTCAGCTACTACGCCTCCACCGGCGGGCTCGGCACCGACGCCTACCCGCCGTTCAGCCTGGCCGAGGAGCCGGGCTACCCGGCGACGCTCTCGATCGAGTACCCCGCAGAGCTCTCCCGGGGCCTGGTCCTCGTGAAGTGGTGGTTGCTCGCCATCCCGCACTACCTCATCGTCGGGGTGCTGCTCGGCGGGGCCTGGGCCGCCGAGGGCGCTGAGGGCTCCGGCGGCCTCGGCCTGCTCACGATCCTCGTGGTGGTGGCCGGCGTGTCGCTGCTCTTCCGCTCCCGCTACCCGCGGGCGCTGTTCGAGCTCGTCATCGGCCTCAACCGGTGGATCTTCCGGGTGGTCGCCTACGCCGCGCTGATGACCGACCAGTACCCGCCGTTCCGGCTCGACCAGGGCGGGAGCGAGCCGGCGCCGCCGGTGCCGGGCTCCGGGCCGCCCGCACCCGAGGCGACCGTGCAGGCGGCGCCATGACCGCACGCGACCCGAGGACCAGCTCATGACCCAGGTAGGCGCCCTTCCAGCTTTGGCTTCGTCCGCGGGCTCGGGGCACGGGGGCTCGGGGCTCACGCTCGAGGTGGAGCACCTCACGAAGCGCTACGGCGGCAACACCGTCGTCGACGATCTCTCGTTCGTCGCTCGACCGGGCCGGGTCACCGGGTTCCTCGGACCGAACGGGTCGGGGAAGTCCACGACGATGAAGATCATGCTCGACCTCGCCTCGGCCGAGCATGGACGAGCGACCATCGGGGGTGAGCGGTACCGCGACCTCGCCGATCCGTCTGGCACCGTCGGGGCGCTCCTCGAATCGAACGCCTTCCACCCCGGCCGCAGCGGACGCAACCACCTCCGCATCCTGGCCGACGCCGACGGCATCACCAGCGATCGGGTCGACGAGGTCCTGGCGTTGGTGAACCTCGGCGACGCGGCAGATCGCCGGGTCGGCGGCTACTCCCTCGGCATGCGGCAGCGCCTCGGGTTCGCGGCGGCCCTGCTCGGTGAACCTCCGGTCCTCGTCCTCGACGAGCCGGCGAACGGTCTCGATCCGCAGGGGATGCACGAGATGCGCGACCTCCTCCGGGCTCGGGCCGCCCTCGGACACACGGTGCTCGTGTCGAGCCACCTCCTCGCCGAGGTCGAGCTGCTCGCCGACGACCTGATCGTCATCCATCGCGGCCGGCTGGTGACCAGCGGCTCCCTCGAGGAGCTGCAGGAGGAGGCGACGCTGGTCAGGGCGGCATCGATCGACGAGCTCCAGCGGGTGCTCGAGGCATCGGGCGCCCTCGTCGGGTCGGGCGGCGACGGCACGATCATCGTGCGGGGCGCATCGATCGAGGCCATCGGGGAGCGGGCCTTCGAGGCCGGGATCGCGCTCCACGAGCTGTCGCCCCATGCGGGTTCGCTGGAGGAGCGCTTCCTGCGGTGGACGAGCGCAGCCGACGAGAACGCACCCGAGGGAACCGCCGGAACGGAGAGGACGACATGAGCTGGACACGACTCCTGCGGGGCGAGCTGCGGAAGCTGACCACCACGAAGATGCCGCTGGCGTTCTTCGCCGTGCTCGTGGTGATCAGCGGGCTCACCGCCACCGCCGTGATCGCCGGCACCGACTTCGACGGCAGCAAGGGCTTCATCTCCACCGAAGCCGACCAGCGCTCGCTCATGGCCTTCGCCGCCAACGCCACCATGGGCGCTGCGCTGCTCGGCGCCATGGCCGTCGCCCGCGAGTACACCCACGGCACCGTCATCCCCACGTTCCTGAGCTCCCCCCGCCGACACCGGGCGGTGCTCGCCCAGTTCGTGGCGGTGGCCATCGTCGCCGCCGTCCTCGGCCTGCTCGGTGCCGTGCTCACCATCGCCGCCGTCGCCCTGACCCTGCCCACCACCGAGTACGGGTTCATGGTCTCGATGGCTGGCGTAGGTCGGGTGCTGGCCGCCTCTGCGTTCGCCGGCGCCATCGGTGGCGTCCTCGGCGCGGGGATCGGTGCGATCGTCCGCAACACGGGCGGAGCGGTGGCCGGCACCTTCTTCACGCTGATGATCGCCCCGCCGCTCATCGTCCAGATGGCCAGCGGGGCGAGCTCCTGGGTGCCGTCGACGCTGGTCAACATCCTCTCCGGCGTCGAGGTCGAGATCCCCACCGCCGACCAGGTGGGCGTGCCCGCCGCGATCATCGCCCTGGTGGTGTGGGCGATCGTGCCCGCGGCCGTCGGCCTCATCGCCGTGCAGCGCCGCGACATCGCGTGAGCTGACCTCTGCATCGAGCGCAGCCCCGGCCTGGA
>JBPPMN010000005.1:0-3485 GCA_051306055.1 Acidimicrobiales bacterium | reverse complement strand
CAGGAGCACCATGCGCACCGCCGTCACCGACCTGCTCGAGATCGAGTTCCCGATCCTCGCCTTCTCCCACTGCCGCGACGTGGTGGCGGCGGTGTCGAAGGCCGGTGGTCTGGGCGTGCTGGGCGCCGTCGCCCACAGCCCCGAGCAGCTCGAGATCGACCTGGCCTGGATCGAGGCCGAGATCGGCGACCGGCCCTACGGCGTCGACCTCATCGTGCCGGCCAAGTACGCCGGCGACGAGGGCGGGGGCTACACGATCGAGGACATCCGCCAGCTCATCCCGGCCGAGCACCAGGAGTTCATCGACGACATCCTGGCCCGCTACGAGGTGCCGGAGCTGCCCCCGCCCGGCGCCGACGCCGAGCCTGGGGGCCGGAGCCTCGGCGGCGCGGGCGGCGGGGCGGCCCCGTTCTCGGCGGCCGCGGCCGGTCCCCAGCTCGACATCGCCCTGGCCCACAAGACGGCCTTCGTGGCCAACGCGCTCGGACCGCCGCCGCAGTTCCTCATCGACCGGGTGAAGGAGGAGGGCCGCCTGATCGGCGCCCTGGCCGGCAAGGCCGTCCACGCCGAGCGCCACGTGCAGGCCGGGGTAGACATCATCATCGCCCAGGGCTCCGAGGCCGGTGGCCACACCGGCGAGATCGGCTCGATGGTCCTCATCCCGGAGGTGGTCGACGCCGTGGCCCCCGTGCCCGTGCTGGGTGCCGGCGGCATCGGCCGGGGCCGGCAGATGGCGGCCGCCATGGCGCTGGGCGCGCAGGGCGTGTGGTGCGGTTCGGTGTGGCTCACCACCGACGAGGCCGAGACCCACCCGACGGTGAAGGAGAAGATGCTGCAGGCCACCTCGGCCGACACGCTGCGCTCCCGCTCGCTCACCGGCAAGCACGCCCGCATGCTGCGCTCGGCCTGGACCGACGAATGGGACCGCGCCGACACGCCCGACCCGCTCGGCATGCCGCTGCAGCCCATCCTCACCGCGGTGGCCCAGCAGCGCATCAACCGCGCCGCCCTCACGGCGGGCTCCGGTGCCGAGAAGCTGGCCAACTACTTCGTGGGCCAGATCGTGGGCACCATGAACCAGCGCAAGACCTCCCGCCAGGTGGTGTTCGACATGGTGGAGGAGTTCATCGAGGCCACCGAGGCCCTGGCCCGTCAGCTCGAGACCTGACTGGGTAGGTTGCCGTCATGTCCGAGATCCTCGAGGTCGACCTCCTGAAGTTCGAGCAGGGCGACCGTGCCGCCCGCTCCGCCGTCGTCGACGGCGTCCGCCGCAGCCTGGCCACCGGGTTCGTGTACACCAACCACGACCTCCCCGAGGACGTGATCGACGAGGCCTACGCCAAGCTGGCCGAGTTCTTCTCCATGGACGCCGACACGAAGGCCCAGTTCGTGGCCCCGGGCTCGCACGGCCAGACCGGCTACACCGGCCTCCTCGTGGAGACAGCCGCTTCGGCCGACGTGCCCGACTGGAAGGAGATGCTCAACTGGAGCGACGAGCCAGCGGCCGGTCACCCGCTGCGGCGCAAGTACCCCCACCGCTACATGGACCAGGTGCTGCCCGAGGCCGCCGTGCCCGGCATCACCGAGGTGCTGATGCTGTTCCACCAGCGCATCTACGACCTGCAGCGCCGCTTCCTGCGGGTGATCGCGGTGGGCCTGGGGGCGCACGAGGACCTGTTCGAGTCGATGCTGCCCAACGGCTCCACCCTCACCCGGGCCATCCGCTACCCGGCCATGACGGAGGCGCCCGACGCCGGTCACGTGTGGGCCGGCGAGCACGCCGACATCAACCTGATCACGGCCCTGCCCCGCGCCACCGCCCCCGGCCTCCAGGTGAAGACCGACGACGGCTGGGTCGACGCTGTCGCCCCCGAAGGCAGCGTGATCATCAACACCGGCATGATGCTCGAGGTGATCTCCAACGGGGTGATCCCGCCGGGCGTCCACCGCGTGGTGGCCGACCCCGACAACACCGGCGAGCGCTACAGCGTGGTGCAGTTCTGCCACCCGACCCCGTGGACGATCCTGTCGCCGCTGGCGTCGTGCTGCACCCCCGAGACGCCGGCCCGCTTCGGCGGGATCGAGGCGGGCGACAAGCTCGACGAGGTGCTCTACGAGATCAACCTGGTGGAGGACGCGCGGCGCGTCGGCGACTGACCGATAGGGTCGATACCCGTGTTCGCACAGGTGGATCCCGGCCAGCTCCTGACCACCTGTGGGGACGACCCGTCGTTCATCTGTCGGGAGGTGCTGGACCGCACCGACAGCGTGCGCTGGGCGGAGCTGGCCGACATCCTCTTCGCCAGGCCCCTCACGATCCTCATCATCGTGGGCGTGGCCTGGGTGGTCACCCGCATCCTGCGCCGGGTCATCGAGCGCTTCGCCCAGCAGCTGGCCGGCCACGACGAGAAGGCCAACCGCCTCAAGCGGCGCCTTCGCCGCACCCCAGGCGCCGAGCACCTCCCGGCGCGGATGCTCGACACCGGTGCCGTGTCGATCCGGTCCGCCGCCCGCGCCCAGACCCTCGGCCACATCCTGCGCTCCATCGCCACGTTCGTGGTCTGGATGATCGCAATGATCACCATCCTCGGTGAGATCGGCATCAACCTCGGCCCGCTCATCGCCGGTGCCGGCGTGGTCGGCGTGGCCCTCGGCTTCGGCGCCCAGAGCCTGGTGAAGGACTTCCTGGCCGGGCTGTTCATCCTGGTGGAGGATCAGTTCGGGGTGGGCGACATCATCGATGTGGGCGACCTCAGCGGCACCCAGGTGACGGGCACGGTGGAGGTGGTGTCGTTGCGCACGACCCGCCTGCGCTCGGTGAACGGCACCGTGTGGCACGTGCCCAACGGCACCGTGATGCGGGTGGGCAACATGAGCCAGCAGTGGGCCCGCGCCCTGCTCGACATCTCGGTGGCCTACGAGGCTGACATCGACCGCTGCCAGGCCATCATCAAAGAGGTGGCCGACGAGGTGTGGCAGGACCCGGAGTGGCGCTACAAGGTGCTCGAGGAGCCGGAGGTGTGGGGCATCGAAGACCTCGGCGTCGACGGTGTGACCGTGCGCCTGGTCATCAAGACCCAGCCGTCGGCCCAGTTCGGGGTGATGCGCGAGCTGCGGAGGCGCATCAAGCGAGCGCTCGACGCGGCCGGCATCGACATCCCCTACCCCCAGCGCACCGTGTGGGTGCGGCGCGACGAGGGCTCGTCGATGGATGTCGAGAGCGGCACCGGCCTCGACATCGACGACATCGCCGACGAGCCACTGCCCGCCAAGAGGGCACCGGCCAAGAGGGCACCCGCCAAGAAGGCCGCCACCAAGAAGGCCGCGCCGGCGAAGAAGCCGTCCGGCGACTAGCCGGTCAGTCCTCTGGGGGAGCGAGGGTGACGCTCACCTCGGCGTCGTCGCTCACCCGGGTGACGAGCTCGGTGACCACGCCCGCCGCCCGCACGTCGTCGGCCGCCTGGTCGAGGGCGGCCAGGCGCACG
>JBPPMN010000001.1:0-9340 GCA_051306055.1 Acidimicrobiales bacterium | reverse complement strand
GGAGCCCGGTGCGGTGGGCCCGCTCGTGGGGGCCGGGCCGTCGTCGGGGATGGTGAAGGTGGCCGCCGAGGCGGGCGGTGCCGGCGGGACGGCCGTGACCTGGACGCCGGCCACGGTGGGCGGCGGACTGGTGGTGGTGGAGGACTGCAGCTGCACGCTCGGCTGCACGAGCTCGGTGCGGGGGTCGTCGCCGGCGACGGCGAACACCAGCAGGCCCACGCCGAGCGCGACGAACAGGGCGCCGACGTTGCGCGATCGGCTGCGCTGGGGGACGAGGTGGGCGGGCATGCACTGATGAGTGTCCCCCGTGCGGAGGTGGCGGTGCAATCACCGAACCCCGGTTTTCCGGGCCTGCCCCTTGCGCAGAGCGCTCTGAGGGGCCAAGATCACACCATTGTAATTACAGATGTGGTAATCGCCGGTGCGGCGCTGCATCTGCTCCATCCGTTGCACCGTCCCACCCATGGGAGGAGGGCACGTGCAGATCCCCATCTCCATCGAGCCTGATGACCGGTCCTGGCAGGACTACGCCAACTGCCTCGGCGTCGACCCCGACCTCTTCTTCCCCGAGCGTGGTGCATCCACGCGCGAGGCCAAGGAGGTGTGCCGGGGCTGCGTCGTGCGGGAGGACTGCCTCGAGTTCGCGCTGATCAACGGCGAGAAGTTCGGCATCTGGGGCGGCATGAGCGAGCGCGAGCGCCGTCGCCTCCGGCGTCAGCGGGCCTTGGCCCGCCGAGCCGGCCAGACGGCCTAGCCCGGCCACCCCGCCACACAGGGCAGGGGTCACCGGGCGAGGCGGTCCTCGATGGTCCGGTCCTCGCCCAGGTCGAGCTCCACCCAGCGCGCACGCGGCACCTCGGCCAGCACGGCGGCCGGGAGCAGACCCACCAGCTCGGCCCCGGTCACGGTGGCGCCGGCAGCCCGGGCCGCGGCCACCACCCGGTCGTAGGCGGCGGCTGGCCCCACCGCGGCCGGTGCCACGAGGTTCATCGACACCTGGAACCGTTCGCCCACGGCCAGCCCGAGCGTGCGGAGGCCCGGAGCGCGCACGCTCGCCGCCATGGCGCGCACCGTGGCGAGGTCGGCGGCGCCGACCCACACGTTGTAGGCCACCAGCAGGTCGCGGGCCCCCACGGCCGTGGCGCCGGCGCTCGGGTGCGGCTGGGACGGGCCATGGTCGGGCGCCAGCTCGTGGAAGGCCTGGCGCCGCACCTCCGGCAGGGTGCGCTCGGGGCCGTAGGTGAAGCAGGGCACGGCAAGGGTGTCGGCCATCCAGCGGGCGAAGTCGTCGCGGGCCCGCAGGGCCTCGGTGGGCGCCGTGCCGCCCAGCGCCACGAAGGGAACGACGTCGACCACGCCCAGGCGGGGATGGACACCGTCGTGGCGCCGGAGGTCGAGCGCCGCCACCGCGGCCGCGGCCACCGATCGCGGGGCGTCCTCGCCCACCAGCGTGAGCACGCTGCGGTGGTGGTGCGGATCGTGGTGGACGTCGAGGAGGGCAGAGCCGGCGGTCGCACCGATGGCGGCGATCAGGGCGACGTCACGTCCCTCGCTGATGTTGACGACGCACTCCAGCACGGCCGCAGCCTCGCACGACCGGGCCGCGTGCGGCCTACCCGATGGCGGCTGGTACGCTCGCGGGTGTGAACCTTGGCGCCACCGAGCTCCTCATCGTCTTGGCCGTGATCCTCGTGCTCTTCGGCGGGGCGAAGCTGCCGAAGCTGGCCCGCTCGCTCGGGCAGGCACAGAACGAGTTCAAGAAGGGCATCAAGGACGACGGCGACGACGACGATCCGACATCGCCTCCGCCCAGCGTCTAGTAGAGCTGGCTCAGGCCGACGCGCCGGCCGCCGCGCGGCGCCGCTTCAGGATGCGACGGCGCTCCCGCTCGGAGCACCCGCCCCACACGCCGTGATCGATGCGGTTGAGCAGCGCGTGCTCGAGGCATTCGGACTGCACGGGACAATCCGCGCAGATCTTCCGCGCCACCTCGACTCCGGCCCCGTCGCTGGGGAAGAACGTGGAGGGTGGCACGTTGGTGCACAGACCTCGGGCCATCCAGTCGTGTTCCATGAGCCTGCCTTTCGGAGCCGCTGATCCTTCTACGAGGCTGGCGCCCGTTTGGTTGCACATTTCTCGTGGTTTCCGCCAGCACCGCCCCCAGGGTGCCGATCCCACGCTCAGCGAACTCACGGCTGGGGCGCGGTGGGATCACGGGTTGCAGCGGGAAAGATGGGGCCATGCACCCCACGGGACCCACTGCCCCCGATCCGGCTGCGCCGCCGGATCCCGCCGCCGGCGATGCACCCACGCTGCCCAACCCGTGGTCGCGGCCCGAAGCGGCACCGGTCCCGTCGCTGCCACCCACGCCTGCGGCGTGGGCCTCGCCCGGCGAGCCCCCGAGGACCCCCACCGATCACGACCGCCCTCGCTCGGCCGGCACCAGCGCCCGCCGCGCCGCGTTCCTCGGGGCCGTGGCCGGCGCCGTCGTGGCCGCTCTGGTGGCCACCGGCATCACGGTGGCCCTCGACGACGGTTCCCCCACGGCGGTCGATCGTCCCGTCATCACGCCCGTGACCACCAGCGACGGCGGGCTCGACATCCAGGCCATCCTGGCCAAGGTGCAGCCGTCGGTGGTCACCATCGAGATCGAGCAGAGCACCTCCCGCGGCATGTTCGAGGGGGCCGGATCGGGGATCGTGCTCAGCGCCGACGGGCTGGTGCTCACCAACGCCCACGTGATCGGAAGCCTCAGCGACATCTCGGTCGTGCTGTCCGACGGCTCCGAGCGCTCGGCCAGCCTGGTGGGAAGCTCGCCTGACGACGACCTCGCCGTGATCCAGCTCGAGGGGGTGTCGGGGCTCACCCCGGCCGAGTTCGGCTCGTCTGACGACCTCCGCGTGGGCGACGAGCTCATCGCCATCGGCAACGCCCTCAACCTGGGCGGCGAGCCCACGGTCACCCGCGGCATCGTGTCCGCCATGGACCGGGACCTGTCGGCTGGCGGCGTCAGCCTCCAGGGCCTCATCCAGACCGACGCCGCCATCAACCCTGGCAACTCGGGCGGTCCGCTGGTGAACGCGGCCGGCCAGGTGATCGGCGTCAACACCGCCATCGTGGCCGACGCCCAGAACCTGGGGTTCGCCATCGCCATCGACCACGCCCGCCCGATCATCGACCGCCTGCGCACCGGCGACGGCGACATCACCCCCGACCAGGCCTTCCTGGGTGTGTCGAGCATCGACCTGACCGAGCTGCCCGACGACGTGCGCGACACCTACGAGGTCGACGCTGACGAGGGCGCCTTCGTCACCGAGGTGGTGCCCGGCTCGGCCGCGGAGGACGGGGGGCTGGAGATCGGCGATGTGATCGTGGCCATCGACGACGACGAGGTCGCGCAGTCGCGCGACGTGCGAGAGGCCATCCTCGAGCGCGAACCCGGCGACAGCATCGAGGTGCAGGTGCTGCGCCAGGGCGAAGAGGAGACCTTCGAGGTGGAGCTGGGGCGCCGGGGGGCCTGACCGCCGTCGGCGCACTGGGGTGGTGGGCGGGTGGCCCGCTAACGTTGGCCGCCATGTCTGATGTCGCCGCCGAGCCGCTCGAACCGCCCCGTGCCCACGCTCGGGTCGTCTACCTGGGCCCTGTGGCCCCCCACTGGGAGATCCACTCCGACTTCGGCGACCACAAGATCATCGACGACTTCCGCGGCCGCGTGCTGGCCCGCCTCGTGCTGCTCCCGCCCCACGACCCGCAGTTCCGCCGCAACCGCGAGCGCGTGATCCGCGACGCCGAGCGCGAGAATATCCTGCTCGACTGGGACCTCGGCCTCCCCGAGGACGAGTAGCCCCACCCGCCCGTTCACCCGGTCGCCATCAGATGGCCAGGTCGGCCTCGGTACGATGCCAGGCATGCCTGAGCACGACGACGCCGCCGACCTGCTCAGCGATCTCCGCGAAGCACCCCGGTACCTGAACCGCGAGCTGTCTTGGCTCGACTTCAACGAGCGCGTCTTGGCCCTGGCCGAGGACGAGCGCGTGCCGCTGCTGGAGCGGGCCAAGTTCCTGGCCATCTTCAGCCAGAACCTCGACGAGTTCTTCCAGGTGCGGGTGGCCGGGCTCAAGGAGCAGGTCACCGCCGGCATCAGCTCGCTCACGCCTGATGGCCGCACGCCGGCCCAGCAGCTCCTCGAGGTGCGCGACCGCGTGGCCGACCTGGTGGATCGCCAGGCCCACCTGTTCCTCGACGACGTGGTGCCGGCCCTGGCCGACGTGGGGATCCGGCTCTCGAGCTGGGACGACCTCGACGACGACGACGAGAAGTTCCTGGTGGAGACCTTCGAGCACCGGATCTTCCCCGTGCTCACGCCCCTGGCCGTCGACCCCGGCCACCCCTTCCCCTACATCTCGAACCTGTCGCTCAACCTGGCCATCGACCTGCGCGATCCCACCACCGGCGAGCGCCGCTTCGCCCGGGTGAAGGTGCCGAACCTGCTGCCGCGGTTCGTGGTCATGCCCGACGGCGAGCGGTTCGTGCCCCTCGAGCAGGTGATCGCCGCCCACCTCGACCAGCTGTTCCCGGGGATGGAGGTGGAGTCGCGGGCCACGTTCAGGGTGGCCCGCAACGCCCACCTCACGCTCGAGGAGGAGGAGGCCGACGACCTGCTGGCCGCCGTCGAGATCGAGCTTCGCCGGCGTCAGTTCGGTCGGGCGGTGCGCCTCGAGATCAGCACCGACATCAGCGAGGAGGTGCGGGGCCTGCTGCAGCGGGAGCTCGACCTCACCGACGACGACACCTACCAGGTGGCCGGACCGCTCGACCTCGGTGGGCTGTGGTCGGTGCACGGGCTCGACCGCCCGGAGCTCAAGGATCCGGTGTTCAAGCGGGTGAGCCCCTCCCGACTCGACAACGGTGAGGACGAGCGGCCCGACTTCTTCGCCGTGCTCCGCGACGGCGACGTGCTGCTGCACCACCCCTACGACTCCTTCCGCACCTCCGTGGAGGAGTTCATCCGGCAGGCCAGCACCGACCCCCACGTGCTGGCCATCAAGATGACCCTCTACCGCACCTCCGGTGACAGCCCCATCGTGCGCTCCCTCATCCGGGCGGCGGAGCGGGGCAAGCAGGTGGCGGTGCTGGTGGAGCTGAAGGCCCGCTTCGACGAGGGCGCCAACATCGAGTGGGCCAAGGCGCTGGAGACGGCCGGCGTGCACGTCGTCTACGGCCTGGTGGGCCTCAAGGTGCACACCAAGACCGCACTGGTGGTGCGCGACGAGCCCGACGGCATCCGGCGCTACTGCCACGTCGGCTCCGGCAACTACAACTCCAAGACGGCTCGCATCTACGAGGACGTGGGCCTGCTGACCGCCTCGCCGGCCATCGGCGCCGACCTCACGCAGCTGTTCAACTTCCTCACCGGCTACGGCCGCGACGTGCGCTACAGCACGCTGCTGGTGTCGCCCCACGGCACCCGGCCGGGGCTCGACTCCCTCATCCGCCACGAGGTGGCGGTGGCCGAGAGCGGCGGCCGGGCCGCCATCACCCTGAAGATGAACAGCCTGGTCGACACCAAGGTGATCGACGCCCTCTACGCCGCCTCCCAGGCCGGCGTGGAGATCGACCTCGTGATCCGGGGGATCTGCTGCCTCCTGCCCGGCGTGCCCGGCATGTCGGAGCGGATCCGGGTGCGGTCGATCGTGGGCCGCTACCTCGAGCACTCCCGGATCTACCGGTTCGCCAACGGGGCCGGCGAGGGCCAGCCTCGCCACCTGATCGGCTCGGCCGACCTCATGCCCCGCAACCTCGACCGTCGGGTGGAGGCCCTCGTGCCGGTCACCGACCCGCAGCTCCAGGCCCGCCTCGACGAGATCCTCGAGATCAACCTGGCCGACGACACGCTGGCCTGGACCCTCAGCGCCGACGGCTCGTGGACCCACGTGCCGAGGGTGGGCAGCGTCGACACCCACGAACGGCTCCAGGAGATCGCCCGCACCCGGGTGCGCCGCCGAGGCTGAGCACGGGCACCACCCGGTAGCGTCGCCACGATGCCGACCCCGCCGGCCCGCCCTGGGCACGTGAGCGTGCTGGGCGCCGGCCTGCAGGGCACCTGCGCCGCGCTGGCGCTGCGCCGAGCGGGGTGGTCGGTGACGCTGGTGGACCGCGCACCGGAGCCGCTGCTGGGCGCCAGCCTGCACGGCGAGGGCAAGGTGCACCTCGGCTTCGTCTACGGCAACGAGCCAGACCGCTCGACCGCGTCGCTCATGGTGGAGGGCGCCACCTCGTTCCGCCGACTGCTCGACGAGTGGACCGGCGGCGACATCAGCTGGGCTCCCCTGCGCTCCGAGCCGTTCAGCTACGCCGTGCTCCCCGACAGCCTCGTGGAGCCCGACGCCCTGGAGGCCCACTACGCGTGGGTGGCCGACCAGCTGTCGGCTGCGGTCGCGGCGGGGGAGGACTACCTCGGCCTGCGACCCGACTGCTGGGTGGAGCGGTTGCGTCAGCCTCGGGTGCGAGGCGTGGCCGGCGAGCTGTCGGCCGCCTTCCGCACGGCAGAGGTGGCGGTGGAGATGCGCCGGCTGCGCCCCACGCTCGTGCGGGCCCTGGCCCGCTCGGCCGTGTCGTGGAGGCCCGAGACCGCCATCGATGCGGTGCAGCGGACCGGGGCGGGGTTCCTGGTGGAGGGCCGGCACGGCGGTGCCGAGGTCTCGTGGCCCGCCGACGTGGTGGTGAACTGCCTGTGGGACGGGCGCCTGGCGGTGGATGCCTCGCTCGACCTCGTCCCCTCCCGTCCCTGGGTGTTCCGGCTGAAGCGGTGCGTCGAGGGCCGGCTGCCCGAGGGCGCCGCGGTGTCGTCGGTGACGTTCGCCCTTGGTCCCTTCGGCGACGTGGTGGTGCGATCCGACGGCGCTGTCTACGCGTCGTGGTATCCCGCCGCACTGGCCGGTTGGAGCGATGCCCTGGCGCCGCCGGACAGCTGGCGGCAGCCGCTGGACCAGGCCCGCGTGGAGCTGGAGGCCGCTCGCCTGCTGGAGGGCTTCGCGCCGCTGGTGCCCGCCCTTCGGGGCCTCACCGACCGGCAGCTGGGCGGTGGTGTGATCTTCGCCTGGGGGGCCGACGACATCCACGACCCGACCAGCGAGCTGCACAGCCGCAGCCGCGTCGGCGTCCACGCCCACGACGGCTACTTCTCGATCGACACCGGCAAGCTCACCGTTGCCCCGCTGTTCGCGGGCCGGCTCCTCGAGGTGCTGTGAACGGCGACCCTCCGACGGTGACCGTGGCCATCCCGCTGCACCGGTCGGCGCCGTTCGTCGAGGTGGTGCTGGCCAACATCGCCAACATCGACGTGCCGGGTGCCGAGATCGTGGTGAGCGACCGCACGGTCCTCGACGACGCCGCCGAGCGCATCCGCGCCGCGACGGCCGACGACCCCCGGGTGCGGGTGGAGGTCGACCCACAGGGCATCGGGTGGGTGGACCACCATGCGCTGCTGCTGGCGCAGGCCCGGGCGCCGCTGGCCATGCTGATGCCCCACGACGACGACTTCCCGGCGGGGTTCGTGGGGGCGTTGGTGGTGGCCCTGGCGGAGGCACCCGACGCCCTGCTGGCCTTCGGCGACCTCCACGCCGACGGCGTGGCCTACCCCGAGCCACCGTCCACCCTCCACCGCCGGCCGTGGCGGGCGGTGGAGGCCGCTGCGCTGCTCGCCCGCTGGAGCATCGGGGTGCCCTATCGGTGGGTCCTCCGGGTGGAGGAGCTGCGGGCTCGGCAGGTCCGGCTCCGGCGGGTGGGCGACGGCGCCTGGTGCGACGAGCTCTTCGTGTTCGAGGTGGCGCTGTGCGGACCCTTGGTGCACGTGCCGGGCGTCGAGTGCACCAAGCGCTTCCACGGCGGCTCCACCCACCAGCGCTGGAGCATCGCCCCGTGGCGCACCGGACGCCTCCACCTGGTCGCTCTCTGGGTGCTGGCCCGGCGCGGGCGGGACCGCACCGTTCCCCGGGCGGCGGCGGTGATCGTGCGGCGCTGGTGGGCCTTCGTGGTGACGTACCTCCGGCAGGGCGGCGGGGCCATCCGGGTCGGCCACGGGCCGGGACGCTGAGGCTGCTGCGACGTCGGTCACCCATCGATCCGAACGTTGCCCGTTCGTTCACCGCTCGTTCACCTGAGCCACGCTGGGGGGCCACCCGCCCTGCTTACGGTTCGCAACGACCTGGTGTCACCCCCAAGACACCTGTTGCTCGCCCAAGGAGGGCTCACGTGCTCAAGAAGAAGCCGGCAGCTTGGCTGTCACTGTTCCTGGCGTTCGGTCTCGTGGCCGCCGCCTGCTCGGAAGACGACGATCCGGTGGAGACCGGCTCTGACGACGGCGGTGAGACCACCGACGAGACCAGCGGCGGCGGTGATCTGTCCGGCAACATCGTGGTGTCGGGCTCCTCCACCGTGGAGCCCATCTCCATCGCCGTGAGCGAGGCCTTCCGGTCGACCAACCCCGGCGTCGACATCTCCGTCGACGGCCCCGGCACCGGCGACGGCTTCGAGCTGTTCTGCAACGGCGAGACCGACATCAACGATGCCTCCTCGAAGATCAAGGACGAGCAGATCGCCTCCTGCGAGGAGGGCGGCGTGGAGTTCATCGAGCTCCAGGTGGGCAACGACGGGATCTCCATGATGACCAACGAGGCCAACGATGCCATCGACTGCGTGACCCTGGCCGACGTCTACGCCCTCACCGGCCCCGAGTCGCAGGGCTTCGACAACTGGAGCGACGCCCAGGACCTGGCCACCGAGCTCGGCTCGAGCACAGAGCTCCCGGACGCCCCGCTCAACGTCGTGGGCCCCGGCGAGGAGTCGGGCACCTTCTCCAGCTTCGTGGAGCTGGTGATCGAGGAGTTCAACGAGGACCGCGGCCAGGACGCCACCACGCGTCCCGACTACCAGTCCTCTGCTGACGACAACGTGATCATCCAGGGCATCCAGGGCTCCGACACCAGCTTCGGCTGGGTGGGCTTCGCCTTCGCCAAGGAGGCCGAGGGCGTGAAGATCCTCGACGTCGATGGCGGCGACGGCTGCGTCACCCCCAACGACGAGACCATCGCCGACAACAGCTACCCGGTGAGCCGGCCGCTGTTCATCTACGTGAACAAGGACAAGGCCGAGGAGAACCCGGCCCTCGCCGCCTGGGTCGACTACTACCTGGGCGACGGCATCGGGGCGGTGTCGGAGGTCGGCTACGTGGACCTCTCCGACGAGGACCTCGAGGCCACCCGGGCCCTCTGGGAAGCCCGCACCACCGGCGCCCAGTAGCGCCCCTCCAACCCCCGGACGACGAGCGCGGGGCGGTGGG
>JBPPMN010000372.1:0-8906 GCA_051306055.1 Acidimicrobiales bacterium | reverse complement strand
GGTGGGACGGCGGGCCCGCCCGTGCGGGGAGCGTGGTGTGCGCCACCCCAGGTGTGGCGGCCGAGCTGCACGCCCTCCTCATCGACGCCGGGGCGCCCGATGCCTGACGGTTCTGGCGATGGCTGCCATCGACATCCGAGCTGACCCCCTTCGGCTGTAACGGGATCGCAACCGGAACGGCACCCGACCGCCGATCGCGCCCGCCACGCTGACGGCCCATGACGCCCCTCGCCGCCCACCGCACGCCCGTCACGGTGCACGCCGCCGGCGACACCGTGGTGCTGGAGGTGTGGGAGCGGCTCGACACCGAGGCCGGCGAGGCCCTCGTGGCGGCGGCGAGCGCCGCCACCCAGGCCGGCCCGCAGCGCCTCGACATCGACCTTCGCCACCTCGAGTCGTGGACGCAGGAGGGTGCTGCGGCGCTCGTGCGGTGCCGGGAGATCTGTGCGGAGCTGCCGGCGGGCCTGCACTACCGCACCGGTCGCGGGCCGGGACGGTCGGCCCTGCTGGCGGCCTACACCTGACGAGGCCCCGCGCCGCGTAGGGTGGCCGGCGATGGGTACCCGGATCCTGGCAGTCGAGGACGACGAGCGCATCCGCACCGCGGTGAAGCTCGCGCTCGAAGACGAGGGCTGGAGCGTGGTCGAGGCCGCCACCGGGGAAGACGCCCTGGAGCACTTCCAGCAGGAGCCCGCCGACGTCGTGCTGATCGACATCATGCTGCCGGGCATCGACGGGTTCGAGGTGTGTCGGTCGATCCGGCGCAGCTCCGACGTGCCGATCGTGATGGTCACGGCCCGCGCCGACACCCACGATGTCGTGGCCGGGCTCGAGGCGGGCGCCGACGACTACCTCACCAAGCCGTTCGCTCCGAAGGAGCTGTCGGCACGGATCCGGGCGCTGCTGCGCCGGGCCCGCACCTCCGAGGTCAGCTCCCCCCACCTCCGCTTCGGTGATCTCGAGATCGTGCCCGAGGAGGGCGTGGTGCGCCGCAACGGGCGCGACGTCCACCTCACCAAGACCGAGTTCCGCGTGCTGGTGGAGCTGGCCCAGAGCCCGGGCCGGGTGTTCAGCCGCGAGGTGCTGCTCGAGCGGATCTGGGGCTACGGCTACTTCGGCGACGGCCGGCTCGTCGACGTCCACGTGCGCCGGCTCCGCACCAAGGTGGAGGCCGACCCGGCCAACCCTCGCCACGTCGTCACCGTGCGCGGCCTGGGCTACAAGCTCCAGGTCTGAGCGCACCGTGCGCCGGATCTCGCTCACGCGCCGCCTGGGCCTCCGGGCACGGATCACGCTGGCCTTCGCCATCGGCGCGCTCCTGCTGTCGGCGCTGCTGGCCGCCACCACGCTCGCGCTCACCCGCGAGAACCTGGTCAACCAGCGGGAGGACTCCGCCACCGCCAGCCTCTTCCAGAACGCCGGCATCATCCAGCGCCGCATCACCCCCGACTCCGACATCCAAGAGGTGCTGAGCTCGCTGTTCAACCCGCTCGCCGGCCGGTCGGTCCTCTACTACGACGACGACTTCGAGTCGCTCAACCCCGCCTTCGGTGGCGACGCTCTGCCGGAGGAGCTGCGAGCCAGCGTCGTGGCCGGCCAGCCCGGACGGATGCGCTACGAGCTGCGCGGCCAGATGAGCCTGGCCGTGGGCGTCCCCATCCCGTCGGCCGACGCCGCCTACTTCGAGATCACCGCCCTCGACGACCTCGAGGAGACGCTCGAGGCGCTGGGCGTCTCCCTGGTGGGCGCCTCCCTCCTCACCACGCTGGCCGGTGCCGCCCTCGGCTGGTGGGCCAGCCGGCGCGCCCTGCGCCCGCTCTCCGGCGTGTCGACGGCCGCCCTGGCCCTCGCGGCCGGCCGCCTCGACACCCGGCTGGAGTCGAGCGACGACCCCGACCTGCGGCCCATCGCCGCGTCGTTCAACGACATGGCCCAGGCCCTCCAAGACCGCATCGAGCGCGACGCCCGCTTCGCCTCCGACGTGAGCCACGAGCTCCGGTCCCCCCTGATGACCCTCGCCGCCTCCATCGAGGTGATGGACAACCAGCGCGACGGGCTCCCCGAGCGAGCCCGGTCCGCCCTCGACCTGATGGTGGCCGACATCGACCGGTTCCGACAGCTGGTGGAGGACCTGCTCGAGATCTCCCGCTTCGACGCTGGCGTGGTGCACCTCGAGCTGGAGGAGGTGCACCTCGCTGAGCTGGTGATGCAGGCCGTGAGCCACTCCACCGAGGCCGACGTGCCGGTGGAGCTCGATGCGGAGCTGGCCGGCGTCGTGGTGATGGCCGACAAGCGCCGGATCGTGCGCGTGATCGCCAACCTGCTCGACAACGCGGCCAAGTACGGCGGGGGCGCCACCGCGGTGTCGTTGCGGCAGGTGCCTACGGGCGTGCAGATCTCTGTGGAAGACCGCGGCACCGGGGTCCCGGAGGCCGATCGGGGCGTGATCTTCGACCGCTTCAGCAGGGGTGGTGCTGCCGGGCGCCGGGGCAGCAGCGACGGCGTCGGGCTCGGGCTGGCCCTCGTCGCCGAGCACGTCAACCTCCACGGTGGGCGCGTCTGGGTGGAGGACCGCGCCGACGGCGAGCCCGGCGCCCGCTTCACGGTCGAGCTGCCGGTGGTGGAGCACTGATGCGGCGCGGCCTCCTGCACCTCGCGGCCATCGCCCTCCTCGTCGCCGGGGGCTGCGGCCTCACGGAGAACGACAGCCCGCAGGCCATCGCGCCGGAGAACCTCCCGCCCAACCTGCTCGAGCCCGACCCGGGCACCTCCACGACCATCCCGGAGGCGGGCGAGACGGTGGCCGTCACCGTGTACCTCCTCGTGCGAGAGGGGGACACCACCCGGCTGAGCCCGGTGGAGCGCGAGGTGGTCGACCCGGCGGCGCCAGGCGAGCTGCTGACCTCACTGCTCAGCACGCCCTCGGAGGCCGAGCTCGAGACGGGCGTGAGCACCTCGATCCCGACCGACACCGTCCTGCTCAGCACCGAGCTCGACGAAGACTCCGGGGAGCTGGTGATCGACATCTCCGACGAGCTCCTGGCCATCCAGGGCACCGAGCTGGCCAACGCCTTCGCCCAGCTCGTGTACACGGCCACCGAGGTCGAGGGCGTGCGCCAGGTGCGCTTCCTGGTGGAGGGCGAGGAGGTGCAGGCCCCCGACGCCGAGGGTGCGCCAGTGTCGGGAGCTGTGCGGCGCGCCGACTACGCGGCGCTGGCCCCGCAGTCGTGATCGCTCACTCGAAGAAGACCTGGGCCACCTCGTAGAGCTCCGGATCGACCAGCTTCAGCTCGCCCACGGCCTCCGACAGCGGCACCCGCACCACCGACCCCGCCTGCAGGGCCACCATCGTGCCCCAAGCGCCGTCGTGCACGGCGTCGATGGCGGCCACGCCGAAGCGGGTGGCCAGCACCCGGTCGAAGGCGGTGGGCGTGCCGCCACGCTGCACGTGCCCGAGGGTGGTCACGCGGGTCTCGTAGCCGGTGCGGGCCTCGATCTGCTCGGCCAGCCGGCTGCCCACGCCGCCGAGGCGGACGTGGCCGAAGGCGTCGACCTCGCCCGACTGCAGCTCCATCGACCCCTCGGTGGGCACGGCGCCCTCCGACACGACCACGATCGAGGCCAGCCGCTGGCCCTCGGTGTGCCGGTGGCGGATGGCGTCGCACACCGCCTCCACGTCGAAGGGCTTCTCGGGGATGAGCGTCATCGTGGCGCCGCCGGCGATGCCTGCCCACACGGCGATGTGGCCGGCGTGGCGCCCCATCACCTCCACCACCATCACGCGATCGTGGCTCTCTGCGGTGGTGTGGAGGCGATCGATGGCATCCACGCAGATCTGCACCGCAGTGTTGAAGCCGAAGGTGAGCTCGGTGGCGGACAGGTCGTTGTCGATGGTCTTGGGCACACCCACCACCGCCACGCCGTCGGCGGCCAGCCGGTGGGCCACGCCGAGCGTGTCCTCGCCGCCGATGGCCACGAGGGCGTCGATCCCGAGCGACTCGAGGGTGGCCTTCACCTGCTCCGGCCCACCGTCGACCTTGTAGGGGTTGGTGCGCGACGAGCCGATGATCGTGCCCCCGCGCGGCAGCGTCCCCCGCAGCTGGGCCACCCCCAGCGGCACCGTGTTGCCCTCCAGCACGCCCTTCCAGCCGTCGAGGAAGCCCACGAGGTCGTCGCCGTACGTGCGCTCCCCCTTGCGGGCCACCGCCCGCATCACTGCGTTCAGGCCGGGGCAGTCGCCACCGCCGGTCAACATCGCCACTCGCATCTCGGACCTCCTGGTCGGTGACCGCGAACCTATAGGTTCTCCACCCGATGTCTGTCGTGATCGCCATCGATGCCGGCACCACCGGCGTGCGCGCCTTCGCCCTGGGCGACGACGGCCGCTCCGTCGGCTTCGCCTACCGGGAGTTTCCCCAGCACTTCCCCCGCCCCGGCTGGGTGGAGCACGAGCCGGTCGAGATCTGGGACGCAGTGCGGGCCACCCTGGCCGAGCTGGCCGATGGCCTCACCGAGCCCATCGCCGCGGTGGGCATCACCGACCAGCGGGAGACCGTGGTGGCCTGGGATCGCCGCACCGGCACGCCCCTGCACCGGGCCATCGTGTGGCAGGACCGCCGCACGGCCGCCCGCTGCGACCAGCTCCGGGAGGAGGGCTTCGAGCCCACGGTGCGGGCCACCACCGGTCTCGTGCTCGACCCCTACTTCTCCGCCACCAAGGCCGAGTGGCTCCTCACCGAGGGCGGCGTCGAGCGAGGCCCCGACCTGGCCCTCGGCACCATCGACGCGTGGGTGCTGTGGAACCTCACCGGTGGCCCCGATGGCGGCACCTTCGCCACCGAGCCCTCCAACGCCAGCCGCACCCTCCTGTTCGACATCCGCACGCTCGAGTGGTCCCCCGAGCTGCTCGACCGCTTCGGCATCCCACTGGAGGCCCTGCCCGAGGTGCGGCCGTCGAGCGGTCGCCTCGGGCTCACCGCCGAGGGGTCGGGGCTCCCTGCCGGCATCCCGGTGTCGGGGATGGCCGGCGACCAGCAGGCCGCCCTCTTCGGCCAGGCCTGCCTGGAGCCGGGGATGACCAAGAACACCTACGGCACCGGCAGCTTCGTGCTGATGAACGTGGGCGACCGCTGCCCGGAGCCCGTGGACGGCCTGCTCACCACCGTGGGCTGGACGCTGGCCGACGGCACCCGGGCCTACGCCCTCGAGGGCGCCATCTTCGCGACCGGCGCGGCCGTGCAGTGGCTGCGCGACGGCCTGGGGATCATCGAGCGGGCCGAAGACATCGAGGCCCTCGCCGCCACCGTGCCCACCACGGAGGGCTGCTACCTCGTGCCGGCCTTCACCGGCCTGGGCAGCCCGTGGTGGGATCCGTACGCTCGCGGCACCGTGGTGGGCATCACGCGAGGCACCGGACGCGGCCACCTGGCCCGGGCGGTGCTCGAGTCGATCAGCCTGCAGACCGCCGACGTGGTGGCGGCGATGAGCGAGGCGTCGGGTCACCCGATCCGTGCCCTCAAGGCCGACGGCGGCGCATCGGCCAACGATCTGCTGCTGCAGCTCCAGGCCGACCACCTCCAGGTGCCGGTCTCCCGCCCGGTGATCCAGGAGACCACCGCCCTGGGGGCCGCCTACCTCGCCGGGCTGGCCGAGGGCGTCTGGTCCTCCACGAGCGAGATCACCGACAACTGGCACCTCGACGCCACCTTCGAGCCCACCGCCGACACCGCCGCGGTCGACGCCCTGCGATCGGGTTGGACCCGGGCCGTGGAGCGGGCCCGCCGCTGGGAGGCCTGAGGGGTCAGCCCCGAGGTCCGGGACGGGGCTGGACCGTGCGGACCCCGCCGGAGGGCTGTCGCCAGGCGTCCATCGGGATGCGGCCGAGCGTCGGCGTCGGCTTCGGGGTGGGCTGGCGGGTGCCGCCCTTGGGGCTCTCGTAGCTGGACATGGCGTGGCTCCTGCGGTCAGCGTCCGACGGACGGGTGGTTCACGAGCGACGAGTAGCGGATGATCTCGCGCAGCCGGGTGTCGACGATCCGGGCGAGGGCCGCCACCTGGCGACGCTCCCGCGCCCGATAGGCCACCCCGCCGCGGCCCACGACGAGGGCCAGGCCGGCCGCCGGCAGCGGCGACCACACCACGTCGTCAGGGCCGGCCTCTCCAGCCGCCACCCGAGCCGAGGACCGACTGCCCTCCACGAAGGCCACCAGCCACGCGGCGGCGGGGGCCGGGCCCTCCTCCGCCATCACGGTGCCGTCGTCGAGCGCCACCACGGCCGACCACTCGGCCCCCACCGCGCGCCGGGCGTGGACCACCACCGCTTCGACCAGCTCGGTCCGCTCGGTGGCCCCCACCAGGATGGCGACGGTCTCGAGGGCGTCGAGGCGGGGATCGTGCAAGGCGTCGGCCACGGGCCGCACCTCCTCCACGTCGACGCCGTCGACCTGCTGGATCTCCTGGACGAGCAGGTCCTTGAGCGAGGCGTCGGGCAGGTCGACCACCAGCTCGTCGATGGCTCGGCCCGCCCCACGCTCGAGGATGTCGATGCCGACGATCTCGCCTCGGACGGCGCCGATCCGACTGGCCACCTGGCCCAGCGCCCCCGGGCGGTCGGGCAGCCACATGCGCACCACGAAGGTCTCCATGGCGAGGAACCTACGGAGCCCGTGTGAACCACGTGTTTCCCGACGGGCACAGCCGGGAGAACAGCCATACCGGACGCTCTTGACCGAACAGTCAAGTCGAGTACCGTCGTCGTCCATGGCACGGCGACTCACCCAGCGCGGCAAGGACCGCAAGGACCAGCTCATGGCCTTCGCGGCTGAGCGCTTCGCCACCCAGGGGTACCACCCCACCTCGGTGAGCGAGATCGTGGCCGGCCTCGGGGTGGGCAAGGGCGTCTTCTACTGGTACTTCGACTCGAAGGAGCAGCTCTTCCTCGAGATCCTGAAGGAGGCGCAGACCGATCTGCGCCGCAAGCAGCAGCAGGTGATCGCCGGGGAGGACGACCCCATCCAGCGCATCGTGAAGGGGCTGCGAGCGTCGATGGTGTGGGCAGAGGCCCACCGCGACCACAACAAGCTCATCCAGTTCGCGGCCACCGAGTCCACCTTCGTGGGCGCCCTCAAGCGTGGCCAGGACATCGCGGTGGCCGACGTGGTGAAGCACGTGAAGGAGGCCATCGCGCAGGGGCGCATCCGCGACACCGATCCCGACGTGGTGGCCCACGCCATGGTGGGCGTGGTGGGCCACCTCACCCGCACCTACATCTACGAGCGGGGCGAGCCCGCCGACGAGGTGGCCGACGCCGCCATCGCCTTCTGCCTCGAGGGCCTCGGCCCCACCTGATCAGCCGAGCTTGGTGAGGGCCTTCTTCAGGTTGCGCATGCCCTGGGAGATCCGCTGCTCGTTCTCGATGAGCGCGAAGCGCACGAACCCGTCGCCGTCGGGGCCGAAGCCCACGCCCGGTGAGGTGGCGACCTGTGCCTCCCGCACCAGGTGGGAGGCGAACTCGATGGAGCCCATCTCGCGGTACGGCTCCGGGATGGGCGCCCAGGCGAACATGGTGCCCTTGGGGCGGGCCATCTCCCAGCCCATGCGGTCGAGGCCGTCGCAGAGGGCATCGCGACGGGTCTGGTAGACGGCGCCCACCTCGCGGGGAAAGTCGGTTGCCTCGTTGAGCGTGACCGTGGCGGCGATCTGGATGGGCTGGAAGGCGCCGTAGTCGAGGTAGGACTTGAGCTTGGCCAGGGCCTGCACGACCTCGCGGTTGCCGGCCAGGAAGGCCATGCGCCAGCCCGCCATCGAGAACGACTTGGTCATCGAGTAGAGCTCGACGGCGCACTCCTTGGCCCCCTCGGCCTGGAGGATCGACGGCGGGTCCCAGCCGTCGAAGCCCAGCTCGGCGTAGGCGTTGTCGTGCACGACGATCACGTCGTTCTCACGGGCGAAGTCGACCAGCTCCTGGAAGAAGTCGAGATCGACACAGGCCGTGGTGGGGTTGTGGGGGAACGAGCAGATGATCACCTTCGGGCGCGGCCACGAGTGGTCGAACACGTAGCGGATCCGCTCGAGGAGCTCGCCGTCGTCGTTGGCGCCGGTGGTCATCGGCACCTCCCGCAGCGCAGCACCGGCGAACAGTGGCCCCCAGAGGTGGATCGGGTACGACGGCGACGGCACCATGGCCGCGTCGCCGGGGCCGAGGAGCACCCACATCAGGTGGCTGAACCCCTCCTTGGCGCCGATGGTGGAGATCACCTCGGTGTCGGGATCGAGGTCGACGTCGAAGCGCCGCTTGTAGAGGTCGGCCACGGCCTGGCGCAGCTTGGGGATCCCCCGGCTGGCCGAGTACCGGTGGTTGCGGGTGTTGTGAGCGGCCTCGCACAGCTTCTCCACCGCGATCTCCGGCGACGGGATGTCGGGGTTGCCGAAGCCGAGGTCGATCACGTCACGACCGGCTCGCCGCGCCTCGATCTTCAAGCCGTCGATGATGGTGAAGACGTACGGGGGCATCCCGTTGATGCGGCGGAGCTCCATCTGCCGAGGGTAGCGCTGGCCTCTTCGCGCTCCGGAACTCATTGCTGCCAAGATCGGGCCGTGAGCACCGAGATCGACGTCGTCATCGAGATCCCCCGCGGCAGCCGGAACAAGTACGAGTACGACCACGAGCGGCACATCATGCGGCTCGACCGCCGGCTGTTCACGGCCACCACGTATCCGGCGGACTACGGCTTCATCCCGGACACGCTCTCGGAGGACACCGACCCCCTCGACGCCCTCGTGCTCCTCGACGACCCCACCTTCCCCGGCTGCTGGGTGGCGGCCCGGCCCGTCGGCGTGTTCTGGATGACCGACGACGCGGGCCCCGACGCCAAGATCATCTGCGTGCCCGCCGGGGACGCCCGATG
>JBPPMN010000358.1:0-6111 GCA_051306055.1 Acidimicrobiales bacterium | reverse complement strand
CACCTCCGCCACCACCAGCCCGAACAGCGGGCCGGCCACCAGCGGCAGCGTCCCCTCGAACTCGTACTCGCCCAGCACCAGGGCACCCACCGCCGCCACCGCGGCGGCGCTCACGACGGCGAGGAGCGGGCGCCAGGGCATCGGGCGGCAACCGTACCGGTCAGCGGGACCAGGTCCGGCGCGCATCTTCTAGGCTGGATCCCCATGGCCCCCACCGGAAGCCCCGACCGTCCCGTCTCGTCGCCCGCGGGCGTCGACACCCACGACTGGCCGGCGCAGGCGGCCGACACCATCGAGCGCGTGGTGGGCTCCGTCCGCGACAAGACCACCGGCCCCGCCATCACGGCGGCCCGGGCGCTCGTCTACGGCATGTTCGCCCTGCTGGTGGGGATCATGGTGGCCGTGCTCCTCGCCGTGGGCCTGGTCCGCTTCATCGACGCCTACCTGCCCGACAGCGTGTTCGGCGACCAGCACGTGTGGGCCGCCCACGCCATCGTGGGCCTCCTGTTCACGCTCATCGGCATGGGCATGTGGTCGCAACGCACCCGCTCGGCCGAGGCCTGAGCGGAACAAGCGGCGCCCGCCGCCGGTTCACCCCTGCGTCCCCCTCGAGAGGCTCCGATGACCGAACCCACCGCCCCTGACGTCCACGATGTGATCATCATCGGCTCCGGCCCCGCCGGCCTCACCGCCGCCGTCTACGCCGCCCGCGCCAACCTCGCTCCCCTGGTGATCGAGGGCGAGCCGTCGTCGACCTCCGACCAGCCCGGCGGGCAGCTCATGCTCACCACCGAGGTGGAGAACTTCCCCGGCTTCCCCGAGGGGATCATGGGCCCGGAGCTCATGCTGCGCTTCCGCGAGCAGGCGCTGCGCTTCGGGGCCGACATCCGCACCGAGAAGGTCACCCGGGTCGACCTCTCCGCCCGCCCGTTCGGCGTGTGGGTGGGCAACCCGGAGGCGGCCGAGCCCACCTACCGGGCCCGTGCGGTGATCGTGTCGACCGGTGCCCAGTCGTTGATGCTCGGCCTGCCCGACGAGGGCCGCCTCATCGGACACGGCGTGTCCACCTGCGCCACCTGCGACGGCTTCTTCTTCCGCGACCACGAGATCGCTGTGGTGGGTGGCGGCGACTCCGCCATCGAGGAGGCCACCTTCCTCACCAAGTTCGCCAGCAAGGTCACGCTGCTCGTGCGGCGCGACCAGCTCCGGGCCAGCAAGATCATGCAGGAGCGGGCCTTCAACAACGACAAGATCGAGATCCGCTGGAACACGGTGGTCACCGACATCGTGGGTGAGAACAAGCTCGAGCACATCGTGGTGGAAGACGTGCAGACCGGCGCCAAGGAGCAGATGGACGTCACCGGCCTGTTCGTGGCCATCGGCCACAAGCCCAACACCGACCTCGTGAAGGGCCAGCTCGAGCTCGAGGACAACGGCTACCTGATCACCGGCCAGTGGGGTGGCGCCTCCACCACCAACGTGGAGGGCGTGTTCGCCTGCGGCGACGTGCAGGACCACACCTACCGCCAGGCCATCACCGCCGCGGGATCGGGCTGCCAGGCCGCCATCGATGCCGAGCGGTGGCTCGAGACCCAGCACGCCTGAACCGGCGGGCCGACCTCGTCGGGGTCGGGGTCGCGCTCAGGGTGCTGATCCGCCGCCGGTGACGCGACGGGCCACGCCCGCGGCGACGTGGCGGGCGCGGGTGGCCCACAGCCCGGGGCCCGCCGCCGCGCCCCCGTGGAGGGCGACCATGCGGTCGCTGGCCAGCGACCGCGGCACGAACGCGGCCTGGCCGAGCGCTCCGCGCAGCCGCCGCTGATCCGCCAGCGCCACCAGTCCCGCGGCGCGCCGCCGGGCCGATCGCGCCAGCACCACCGGAGATCCAACGTCGAAGAGCCGCTCCACGAGGGCCAGGTGGTCGTGGAGCACGCCTGCCGCGCCTCCCGCGGCCAGCCGACCGCCGACGGCGTCCCAGTCGACCGGCTCGTCGTGGTGCAGCGCCAGCGCCGTCTCGTGGAGCGAGCGCAGCGGGAGCTCCAGCAGCAGGCGTTGCTCGTCCTGGAGCTGGGCATGGGCCACGAGGATGGCGGCCGCGTCGTCGCGGTGCAGACGGTGCCCCGGCCCCCGATCGGCCGGCCGGCTGCGGGCCACCACGGCCTCGGCGGGGAGCAGGCCGGCCCAGCGGCCCCGCAGGAGCGCGGTGTGCGCCTCGACCGAGCCCGGCCGACCGGGGCGGGCCAGCGGGGTGAGGTGGTGCTCGGCGGGCGCGGCGGCCGCCGGCTGGTAGCCGAGGCGCTGCACCACCTCCCACGCCACCCGCGCCTGGCCGGGGGCCACCAGCAGATCCAGGTCGGTCATGGTGCGCGCCGCGGGATCGGGGTACCGCCCGCTCCAGAGCGCGTCGACGCCCTTGATGGGCACCACGACCACGCCCACGTCCGCGATGGCGCCGACGACCTCCGCCGCCTGCTCGAGCAGATCGGCCACCCGCCGAGCGTTGGCGCGATGCGCATCCTCCAACGCCATGGCGGGCAGGGCCCGGGCGGGACCGAGGCGGTCACCGAGGGTGGCCCGCACCGCGGTGGGCACCGGCGCCAGCGCACCGGAGGCCTCGAGCGACGACCACAGCGCGGGCAGGAGCCGGTGGCGGTCGGCGATCGCCAGCAGGCGGTCCCAGTCGGCCGCAGCCTCGGGCAGCGAACCCAGGGGCCCGGCCGGCCGCAGCAGGGTCGTGAGCGCACGGGTGGTCCCCCCGCCGATCACCACATCACCCGGCGGCCGCCGTGCGCGCCTCGGCCAGCCGACGCTTCACGGTGTACTCCTCGATGCCGGGGGCCAGCGCCTCCGCGCGAGCGAAGTCGGCCGCCGCCCCCGCATGGTCGCCGAGGTGGAAGCGGGCCATGCCGCGCGCGTGGTGGCCCCAGTCACCCAGGATGCGCTCCTTGAGGGCCAGCGAGTCCTTGGCCAGGTCGTCGGCCGTCAGTGCCAGCAGCTGGTCGAGCCGGCTCGCCACCGTGGCGTGGTCGCCCCGCACGAGGGCGTCAACGGTGCCCGCCCAGAGGACGAGCGGGTTGCCCGGGAAGAGGTCGTCGCCGTCGGCCACCAGCGCGGGGTCGGGCCGGCCGGCACGAGCCTGGTGGAGGATGAGGTCGAAGTGGGCGACGCAGTCGACTGCGATCCGCCCGGGCTTCGTCCGAGCCGCCTCCACCCCCGACCGCCAGGCCTCCACCGCCGCCTCGGGATCGCCGAGCTCGCGCCGGGTGCGGCCCAGCTCGCTCCACAGGTAGACGCGCTGGGGGTCGGCCTCGAGCTGGCGCATGAGGAGAGGGAGGTTGCGGTGGTGCTTGTGGGTGAGATCGCCCTCGTAGCCCTCGTGCTCGAGCTGCAGGTCGGCCTCCCCGATGAGCAGGCCCTCAGCGGCGGCCACCCGGCGCAGGGCCCGCACGTGCGTCTCGTGGATCACGCCTTCGAAGCGCACATCGGGGCGCGAGCGCCAGACCCGGTACTCGCGCAGCGGGGTGTACCCATGATGGGTCCGCAGCCGGATGCGCATCGCCACGTACCGCTCGCCGGGGTCGGCCAGCTCGGCCTCCACGTGGCCTCGCGTGGTCGAGGCGAGGTGCTCGTCAGCGTCGATGTAGAGCACCCAGTCGCCGGTCACGTGGTCGAGGCCCAGGTTCCGGGGGGCGGCGAAGTCACCGTCCCACGGGCGGTGGAGCACGGTGGCGCCGTGCGACTGGGCCACCGCCACCGATTCGTCCGTGGAGCCGGTGTCGACCACGACGATCTCGTCGACGATGCCGCGCAGCGACGTCAGGCACCGGCGAAGGTGGTGCGCCTCGTCCTTGACGATGAGGGCCGCGCTCAGCCGCACGGGCCCGGTCGACGGTTCGGTCAGTTGATGGTGTTGCCGGTGCCACCGTCGTCGATGGTGACGTTGCCGGTGCCACCATCGTCGGTGTTCCCGGTGCCGCCGTCGTCGGTGTTGCCGGTGCCGCCGTCGTCGGTCGTGCCGTCGTCGGTGGTGCCGCCATCGGCCTCGCCGTCGGAGCCGTCGGTGTTCTCCGAGTCGCTGCCGCTGACGTCGTCGTCGGGGTCCTGGCCCGACACGTTGGTGTCCTGCGCGAACACGGAGTTGACGCCGCTCATGGAGAACGACGACACCACGGGCGTGGCGAAGGCCGAGCCGACGATCAGGCGCTTCACGAACTGCCGACGGTCGGTGCCCACGTGGGCGAGGACCTCGTCGTGACCTTCAGGATCCTGGGGCATGGGACTCCGCCTGGCTTCAGGGCGCTCGGCGCCGGAACAGGCCGACACTACCGGGCACCGCCCGGGGCGGCAACGACTCGCAGGGCCTCGAGCGCGCGGCCGTCGGGTCCCACGGCCAATCGGTGCACGGAGGCACCCCGCAGCAGGCTGGACACCTCGCGCACCACGGTGCTGCGGGCCTCCACGGTGGGGAAGGCCTGACCCATCACCGAGGGGGCCGCCTCGGTGGCCCCCACGAGCCGGAGATCGGTCGCCGCACCCCGCTCCACCAGGGCGACGTGGTCGACGGGCCCGCAGGTGAGGTGCCAGGGCCGCCCGGCCTCCGTGGGGTCGAGGAGCCGCAGGGGCGGAGTGCCCTCGAGCACCGGTGCGGCGTCCAGCCAGGGGGCAGCGGCCGGCACGATGGCCTCGCTCCCCGGCTTCACGTGGAAGCGGCGGGCCACGCCCAGCACCTCGCCGTCGCGGACGAGGAAGCTCTCGTCGACCTCGGCCTGCTCGCCGGCGGCCAGCGCCGCGATGGCCAGCGTCGTCTTGCCCGCGCCGGCAGGCCCGACGACTGCCCACCGCTGTCCGGCCACCTGCAGGATCGTGCCGTGCACCCGCACCCACCCGCCGAGCGCGGCCAGCTCGAGGGCGCGGCGGTAGGTGCGGGTGAAGGCGGTGTCGAGCACGGCACGGGCGGTGGCGACGGTGGCCAGCAGATCGCCGTTGTCCTCCACGTGGTGGACCCCTCCGGCGCTGACCACGCGCAACGACACCGATGTCCGCGGCGCCATCGGGTGCATCGCACCCTGGCGCAGGCCGCGCAGGGCCACATCGACCTCCGGTGCTGCCGCGTCGAGGTCGAGCTCGACGGCGTGCCAGAGCACCTGGAAGCGGTGGATCAGCTGAGGAGCCCCTCGAGCTGGAGCTGCGCCAGGCAGCCGGCCACGGCGTCGGCGGCCTCGCCTGGTGCGAGACCGAAGGCCGTCGCCACCTGCTCCTCGATCACCGGCGCGCCGTTGGTGCCGGTGCACAGGACGAACACCAGGGACGCGGTGTGGTTGAGGTAGTGCACCCGATCGCCGGCGAGGTCGTAGATCACCAGGCCGTCGTCGACCTCGTTGACCTCGAGATCGGTGCGAGCCGTGGGATGTGAGGAGAGGGCGGCCACAGGTGTCCTGGTCTAGCAGGGTGCTGCATGACGTCGGAGTGCGGATCGCCGAGCCAGCGGTGCCGCTCGCAAGGACGCAGGACGACGGCGCAGCCGGGGCCCTGCGGTGAGGACGAGGGCGCAGCGAGCGGTGCCGGTGGCCGGCGAGGCGTGCGCCACGCGTTGTTCAGCACCCTGCTAGGAGGAGCGGGGAGCGAAGGCGTCGCACAGGAGCTCGGCGGCGCCGGCCACGACCACGCGGGCATCGTAGGCGTCGGCGATCAGCGTGCGGGCGCTGGCCACCAGGGGTCCCGCCCGGTCCGGGTCGAGGGCGACCACCAGGGCCCGGGCGAAGGCAGTCGGTTCCTCGGCCAGCAGCGCGTCGACCCCATCGCGCACCGGCAGACCGGCGGCGCCGAGTCCGGTGGACACCACCGGCCGGCCGAGTGCGAAGGCCTCCAGCACCTTGATGCGCGTGCCCGACCCGGTGCGCAGCGGGACGGCCACCACGTCCGCTTCGGCGTAGTGGGGCTCGAGCTCCTCCACGGCACCGTGCACGATCACCCGGGCACCGCCGAGGGCCCGCACAGGAGGCGCGGCGGGCCCCACCAGGTGGACGTCGACGTGGTCAGGCAGCAGCGGGAGCACCTCGTGGACGAGCCAGCGGGCACCGTCGATGTTGGGACCGTAGGTGAGGTTCCCCA
>JBPPMN010000247.1:0-14175 GCA_051306055.1 Acidimicrobiales bacterium | reverse complement strand
CTCTGCCCCCCACACCCCCCGCCGGCGTTGTCTTCGTCGCGCCCTTCTGCTGGCTCACGCGCCGTGTTGGTCGCCCGACCCCCACCTCCCGCCGGCGTTGTCTTGGTTGCGCCCTTCTGGTGGGTCCCGTACCGCAATGGTCGCCGACCGCCTCTTGCTGGCTTGGTTGCCGCCTTTTGGTGGGGTGCGGGGTACTGACTGGCGCGGGGGGTGGTGTTCGGTTCACGCTTCCTTGCATGAGCGATGCTGCTGTTCCGCTGGTGATGGGTGATCCGGGGGACTCGGGGCGCTTCGGTGACTTCGGGGGCAAGTACATCCCCGAGACGCTCGTCGGCGCGTGCGCCGAGCTCGACCTGGCCTTCCGCGAGGCCTGGGCCGATCCGGGGTTCCGGGGTGAGCTCGACCGGTTGCTCACCACCTACGCCGGCCGGCCGTCGCTGCTCTACGAGGCCAAGCGGCTCTCGGAGGAGCTGGGGTGCACGCTGCTGCTGAAGCGGGAAGACCTCAACCACACCGGCTCCCACAAGATCAACAACGTGCTCGGCCAGGCGCTGCTGGCGAAGCGGATGGGCAAGCACCGCGTCATCGCCGAGACCGGCGCCGGCCAGCACGGCGTGGCCAGCGCCACCGCCGCCGCCCTGCTCGGCCTCGAGTGCGTGGTGTTCATGGGCGAGGTCGACATGGAGCGCCAGGAGCTCAACGTGTTCCGCATGCGCCTCCTCGGCGCCGAGGTGCGTCCGGCGCTCTCCGGCACCCGCACCCTCAAGGACGCCGTCAACGAGGCCATGCGCGACTGGGTGGCCACCGTGGAGAGCAGCCACTACCTCCTGGGTTCGGTGATGGGACCCCACCCCTACCCGTGGATGGTGCGCGAGATGCACCGGGTGATCGGCGACGAGTCGCGCGAGCAGTGCCGTGAGCTGCTGGGCCGAGACCCCGACGTCGCCGTCGCCTGCGTGGGAGGCGGCTCGAACGCCATCGGCCTCTTCTCTGGCTTCGCCGAGCTGCCGCACGTCGAGCTGGTCGGTGTCGAGCCGGCCGGCGGCGCCGCGGTGGGTCACGGCGTGCCCGGCATCGTGCACGGCTCCAAGTCGTTCCTCCTGCAGGACGAGCACGGCCAGGTGCAGGAGGCGCACTCGATCTCGGCCGGGCTCGACTACCCGGGCATCGGACCGGAGCACGCCCACCTCGCCGCCAGCGGCCGAGCCCGCTACGAGAAGGTCACCGACGACGAGGTGCTCGACGCCTTCGAGCTCTTGGCCCGCACGGAGGGCATCATCACCGCCCTCGAGTCGGCCCACGCCCTGGCCTGGGTATCGAGGGCGCGCGAGGACCTGGCCGGCCAGGTCGTGCTGCTCAACCTGTCGGGACGCGGCGACAAGGACGTGGCCCAGGTGGCCGAGATCCTGGACGGCCGACATGGCTGACATCGTCACCAACATCGGCCCGCTCGAAGCTCACCTGCGCCAGCAGCGCGATGCCGGTCGCAAGCTGCTCATCCCCTACGTCACCGGAGGCCTCGGCGACGACTGGCTCCAGGTGCTGGCCGCCATGGCGGCCGCCGGTGCCGACGCCATCGAGGTGGGCATCCCCTTCTCCGACCCCGTCATGGACGGTCCCACCATCCAGGAGGCCTCGGAGGCCGCCCTGGCCCGAGGCACCGACCTCGACCAGATCCTCGACGAGCTGCGCAGCGCCGACGCCGGCATCCCCCTGGTTGCCATGACGTACGTGAACCTCGTGTTCCACAAGGGCTACGAGCGGTTCGCCTCGGAGGCCACACGGGCCGGCGTGAGCGGCATCATCCTCCCCGACCTGCCGCTGGAGGAGGTGGGGGAGTGGGAGCCCCATGCGCAGGCCGCGGGGCTCGAGACGGTCATGCTCGCCTCGCCGCTCACCCCTGACGAGCGCCTGGCCGTGCTGTGCGAGCACTCCCACGGCTACGTGTACGGCGTGAACCTGCTCGGCGTCACCGGTGAGCGGGCCACCGTCGGCGACCAGGCCGTGGCTCTCGCCCGCCGCCTCAAGGCCACCACCGACCTCCCCGTCATCATGGGCTTCGGCATCTCGACGGGCGCGCAGGCGGCCGAGCTGGCCGAGCACGCCGACGGGGTGATCGTCGCCTCCGCCCTCATGCGGCTGCTCCTCGACGGCGCCGGACCCGAGCAGATCGGCGACCTCGTCGGCCAGCTCCGCACCGCCCTCGACGCCGGCTGACCCCCGCCGGGCCGATCAGGCGAGGTGGGCGCGCAGAAAGGTGAGGGTGCGCTCCCAGGCGAGCGCGGCCGCCTCGGGGTGGTGCTCTGGGCGGTCGGGCTCGAAGAACCAGTGCGACGTGCCCTCGTAGCGGTGGAACTCCACGGCGAGGCCGTCGAGGTGCAGCTCGGCCTCGAGCAGGGCCAGGCCGTCATCGTCGACGTAGGCGTCGACGTCGGCATAGTGGCCGAGGAAGGCCGAGGTGGCGTCGGCCATGTCGATCTCCTGGCCGCCGTAGAAGCTCACGGTGGCCGCCACCTCGTCGCCGGTGCGAGCGGCCAGCCACAGCGCCAGCGACCCGCCCATCGACAGCCCCATCACGCCGACGGGGAGGTCGGGTGTGGCCGGCAGCCCCCGGAGCACCGCCAGGCCCGATCGGGTGAGGTGGGCCATGGCATCGGCGTCGGCCTCGGCGAGCAGGCGCTCACCGTCGGCGATCGTCTCGGCCACCGCGCCGTCGAAGAGGTCGGGGGCCAGCGCCACGAAGCCCTCCTCGGCCAGCCGGTCGCACAGGTGCTTCACGGCCGGCGTGAGGCCCCACCAGGCGTGGAGCACCAGCACCCCCGGCCCCTGCTCGCTGTCGGGCAGGGCGACGTAGGCGGTGCCGGCACGACGCTTCTCCATCACGGCCACGGTAGCGGCGGACGGTAGGTTGCCGACCATGCCGCTCGGGGAGAAGGCCGACCACTGCGACCTCTGTGAGGCCGCCAAGATCACCCACTGGTTCCACGAGGACGACGTGTGCTGGATCGCCGAGTGCGAGATCTGCGACACGCCCATGGTGGTGTGGCGCTGGCACGGCATCGATCCCAGCGAAGAGCACCTCACCCACATGCACACGCAGCTGGCCCGGGTGAGCGCCACGGTCTTCGACGGCCACTACGTCGACGACAACATGCGCAACATCCCCGACCACTACCACGCCCACGCCCGCCCCCAGGGCGGCTTCTTCGGCCACGGCCACCGACGAGACAGGTAGCGCGCGCCGCCCGGCTCAGTAGACGGACTGCTGCCGCCTCTGCTGCGTCTGTGAAGGGTTCCTCGGTCGGTGGCGCTGGTTCTGCTCACAGAGCGGCGCGCGTGCCGCGGGTCGGTAGCGTCGGGTGAGTGAGCGACGAGGTGAACCTGTTCGAGGCGGTGGGTGGCGAGGCGTTCTTCGTGGATCTCGTCGAACGCTTCTACGAGGGGGTGGCATCCGACCTGCTGCTGCGCCCGCTCTACCCCGACGACCTCACCGACTCGCGGCACCACATGGCGCTGTTCCTGCAGCAGTACTTCGGCGGACCGGGCACCTACAGCGAGGAGCGGGGCCACCCGAGGCTGCGGCAGCGCCACCTTCCGTTCGTGATCGGTGAGGCCGAGCGCGACGCCTGGTTCCGCCACATGGCGGTGGCCCTCGACAAGGTCGTGGTGGCGCGGGGGACCGATCCCTCGCTCGAGGCGCAGATGCTGGAGTACTTCCACCGGGCGGCCGACTTCATGGTCAACGCCCGGTAGGCGGCGGACCGGTAGGTGGGATCAGCGGCACGACGTTGGACTCTTACCTACTAAATCGATAGGGTTTGTGGTGATGGAGGACCTCCTGCTCGTCGCGCTGGCCGGCTTCTTGGCCTCCCTGGTCGACGGCGCCCTGGGCATGGGGTTCGGCCCCACGTCGTCGAGCATCCTGCTCAGCGCCGGGGTGAGCCCGGCCGCGGCGTCGGCGACCGTGAACCTGGCCAAGGTCGTCACGGGCACGGTGTCCGGCGTGGCCCACTGGCGCTTCGGCAACATCGATCGGCGCCTCGTGGCCAGCCTGGCGGTGCCGGGCGCCCTCGGCGCGCTGGTCGGTACCACCGTGTTGGTGAACGTCGACGGCGACGACCTGCGTCCGATCCTCGCGATCGTGCTGGCCCTGATCGGCCTGCGCATCCTCGTGCGCTTCAGCCGGCCCCTCCCGATGCAGCCCGACGCGGTCGAACGTGGCCCCGACAGCAGCCGCGTGCGCGGCGTGTCGGTGGCGGCGGCCGCTGGTGGCGTCACCAACGGCCTGGTGGGCGCGTGGGGCCCGGTGGTGACCCCCTTCCTGCTCCACCGCGGCCTGGCGCCGCGCTTCGCCGTCGGCTCGGTGAACACGGCGGAGGTGGCGGTGGCCGTCGTGGCAGCGGGCTCGCTGATCGGTTCCTCGGCGAGCGACGGCTTGGAGGCGTCCATCGCTCTGGCCATGCTCTCCGGCGGCGCCGTCGCCGCACCGCTGGCCGCCTACGTCGTCCGCTGGTTCCGGCCGCGCTTGCTGGGCCTGGCCGTGGCCGGTCTGCTGCTGTTCACCCAGGCGCGGGAGCTGTCGGGCACCGTCGGGCTCGGTCCCGGTCGGTGGCTCGCCTACGCGGGGATCGCCCTGGCCCTCGGGGCGGCCGCGATCGCGCCGAGGGCTCGTCGAGCCAGCACCCGTCGGCGACTCGCCGCGGCTGCCCGCTAGGTTCGGCGCCATGGCGCTCTCCTCCGGTGACAAGGCCCCCGCGTTCACGCTGCTCGACCAGAAGGGCGAGAAGGTGAAGCTCTCCTCGTTCAAGGGTCGCAAGGTGCTGGTGTTCTTCTACCCGAAGGCCGACACGCCCGGCTGCACCACGCAGGCCTGCGGGATGCGCGACATCCTGGGCGACATCGGCGACACCGCCGTGCTCGGCATCAGCCCCGACCCGCCGGCCAAGCAGGCCAAGTTCGACGACAAGTACGGCCTGGGGTTCCCGCTGCTGGCCGACGAGGACCACGCCGTCGCCGAGTCCTTCGGCGCCTGGGGCGAGAAGTCGATGTACGGCAAGAAGTACATGGGGATCATCCGCTCGGCCTTCCTCATCGACGAGAAGGGCAAGATCGAGCAGGCCTGGCCCAAGGTCAGCCCCAAGGACACCCCGGCCAACCTGCTGAAGTCGCTCCAGGACTGATCCGGTGGCCCTCCCGGCCCCGGCCGACGTCATCCCGCACCGGCCACCGTTCCTCTTCGTCGACGAGCTCACCGACCTCGTGCCGGGCGAGTCGGCGGCGGGGCGCTGGCACCTCACCGGCGAGGAGGCCTTCTTCGCGGGGCACTTCCCCGGTCGGCCCACGTTGCCAGGCGTGCTGATGGTGGAGGCGCTGGCCCAGGTGGGGGCCATCGCCGTGCTCCAGGAGCCGCGCTACGCCGGCAAGCTGCCCCTGTTCGGCGGGATCGACGGCGTGCGCTTCCGGCGCCAGGTGGAGCCGGGTGAGACGCTGGACCTGCGGGTGGAGATGGGCCGCCTCTCGGCTCGGGCCGGAAAGGGGCACGGTGTGGCCTCGGTGGGGGGCGAGACGGCCTGCGAGGTCGACCTCCTCTTCGTGATCGTCGACGGCTGATCTCGACGCCTGATCTCACGCGAGCGGCATCCTGATCGTTGGTGACCCAGTGAACCTGCCGCCCTTCCAACAGCTCCTCGACGCCCACGCCGTCGACCTCCACCGCTTCTGCGTCGCCCAGGCGGGTCCCCACCACGGGCCCGACTGCTTCCAGGAGGCGGTGATCGCCGCCCTGCGGGCGTACCCGACGCTGACCGACGCCCGGAACCTCCGGGGTTGGCTGTTCACCATCGCCCACCACAAGGTGCTCGACCACCACCGAGCGGCGGCCCGTCGCCCGGTCCCGGTGGCCGAGCTCCCCGACCGGTCGACCGGCCCCGCCCTACCCGGCGACGAGGGCCTCTGGGCCGCGGTGGCCCGTCTGCCCGACAAGCAGCGCGGCGCCATCGCCCTGCGCTACCTGGGCGACCTGCCCTACGCCGAGATCGGCGCCGTCCTCGGGTGCTCCGAGGCGGCGGCCCGGCAGAACGTACGAGCCGGCCTGGCCGGTCTCCGACAGGAGGCAACCCGATGATCACCGACCCCATCCACGACCAGCTACGCCACGCCCTGGTCACCGACCCCACCGCCGACCTCGCCCACGCCCTGGCCCGGGCCGAGACCGCTGGGCTGCTCGACGTGGCGTACACCACCGTCGACAGCCCGATCGGCCCGCTGCTGCTGGCGGCCACCGACGCCGGCTTGGTGCGCCTCGGCTTCGAGCGGGAGGACGACGACACCATCTTGGTGGACCTGGCCGCCCGCGTGAGCCCCCGGGTGGTGGAGGCTCCGGCCCGCCTCGATGAGGTGCGCCGAGAGCTCGACCAGTACTTCGAGGGCCGACGCGACCACTTCGACCTGCCGATCGACTGGCAGCTGTCGAGGGGCTTCCGACGCACCGTGCTCGAGCGCCTCTACGAGGAGGTGCCCTACGGCCGCACGGTCAGCTACCTCGACCTCGCCACCACGGTGGGGAACCCCAAGGCCTCGCGGGCCGTCGGCACCGCCATGGCCACCAACCCCATCCCGATCGTGGTGCCCTGCCACCGCGTGCTGCGCACCGGCGGCAACCTCGGCGGCTACGGCGGCGGCCTCGACGCCAAGGTCAAGCTCCTCGCCCTCGAATCCGGCGAGCACCCTCTCTTCTGAGCGCGAATCCCTGCGGTTCTGTGTGCGCTCACAACCGCATGTCGGTGCCCGGCGCACACAGAAGCGAAGGGCTCGGGAGGGCAATCAGGCGGGGGCGAGGATGAGGGTGCCGTTGTGGCCGCCGAAGCCGAAGCTGTTCGACAGGCTGGGGCCCGGCTCCCACGCGCGAGGCGTGCCCATCACGAGGTCGATGGGCGGCAGCTCCGGGTCGACCTCGGTGGTGATGGCGGTGGGCGGGATGAGGCGACGGCGAATCGACTCCACCACGGCCACGGCCTCGATGGCCCCGGCGGCGCCGAGCGAGTGGCCGGTGACGCCTTTGATGGCGGTGACCGGGGGCCCGGGGGTGCCGAAGAGCTTGCTCATGGCCTCGGCCTCCGCTGCGTCGTTGAGGGGGGTGGAGGTGCCGTGGGCGTTGACGTGGGCCACCGCGCCGGCCTCGATGCCGGTGGCAGCCAGGGCGATCTCCATGCACGACAGCGCCCCGCGCCCGCCGGGCGCCGGTGCGGTGATGTGGTGGGCGTCAGCGGTGGAGGCGCCGCCCAGGACCTCGGCGAGGATGGTGGCGCCCCGGGCCTCGGCGACGTCCCACGCCTCGAGGATGAGCACGGCAGCGCCCTCCGCGATCACGAAGCCGTCGCGGCTGGCGGCGAAGGGCTCCGACACGTTGCGACCCGACATGGCGGTCATGTTGTTGAACCCGGCCATCCCCACGGGGGTCATGGCGGCCTCGGTGCCACCGGCGGCCACCACGTCGCAGCGCCCGCTGGCGATCCACAGCGCGGCGTCGACGAGGGCATGCGTGCCGGCCGCACAGGCCGTGCTCACCGTCTGGCACGGGCCCTGCCAGCCCCATCGCATCGACACGGTGGCGCTGGGCGCGTTGGGCATCATCATCGGGATGAGGAAGGGCGACACCCGACGGGCGCCCTTCTCGTTGTAGGTGGTGATCTGCTCCTCGAGGGTGGCGATGCCGCCGATGCCGGTGGCGATCAGCACCCCCTTGCGGAGCGGGTCGACGTCGCTCTCGCCGGCCTGGGCCAGGGCCTGGGTGGCGGCGGCCAAGCCCAGCTGGGTGACCCGGTCGGCCCGGCGGGCCTCCTTCGGGTTGTCGAACACCGTGGTGGGGTCGAAGTCGTGCACGCGGCGCTCGCCCTCGGGGGGCGCGCCGAGCAGGCCCTCCCAGAAGGCGTCGACGCCCGTGCCGCACGACGACAGGATCCCCAGACCGGTGACGGCGACCCGGCGCATCGGACTAGGCGCTCGCGCCGAGCTTGGCGCTCACCATGTCGAAGGCCTGCCCGACGGTCTTGATGCCCTCGAGCTCCTCCTCCTCGACGGTGATGTCGAACTCGTCCTCGAGGGCCATCACCAGCTCGGCCAGGTCGAGGCTGTCGGCGTCGAGGTCGTCGGCGAAGCTGGCTTCCTTGGTGACCTGGGCGGTGTCGACGGACAGGACGTCGACCGCCAGGGCCTGGAACCGCTCGAAGGTGTCGCTCATCAGTGTGTCTCCTGGGGGTGGGGGGGGGTGGATGGAGGTTAGAAGCCCATGCCGAGGCCGCCGTCGACGGGGACGACGGCGCCGGTGATGTAGGCAGCGGGTTCGGAGGCGAGGAAGGCCACCGTGGCGGCCACCTCGTCGGCCTGGCCGATGCGGCCGACCGGCACCTGCTGGGCCATGGCGGCCCGGGCGTCGTCGGGCAGCGCGGCCAGCATGTCGGTGTCGATCGGGCCGGGGGCGACGACGTTCGCGGTGATGCCGCGCGGGCCGTACTCGCGGGCGATCGAGCGGGTGAGGCCGATGAGGCCGGCCTTCGAGGCGGCGTAGTTGGCCTGCCCGGGAGCGCCGATGTAGGCGCCCACCGACGACACGGTGATGATCCGGCCCCAGCGGGCCCGCATCATCTTCGGCACCACCCGCTTGGCCAGCCGCCAGGTGGCCGTGAGGTTGGTGGAGATCACGTCGGCGAAGTCGTCTTCGCTCATGCGCACGAGGAGGCCGTCTCGGGTGATCCCGGCGCTGGCCACCAGCACCTCGACCGGGCCCAGCTGCTCCTCCACCGTGGTGACGGCGGCTTCGACGGCGTCGGGGTCGGTGACGTCGCAGGTGACGCTCAGCAGCCCGGCCTCGTCGACGGGGGTGGACGACGAGGTGACGGCCACGCGGTGGCCGTCGGCGGCGAAGCGGCGGGCACAGGCCAGGCCGATGCCGCGGCTGCCGCCGGTGACCAGCACGGTGCGGGGTGTGAGGTCGCTCATCGGGCCCATTCGATCACGGCGGAGGCCCACGACATGCCGGCGCCGAAGCCGATGGTGAGCACGAGGTCGCCAGGACGGAGGAACCCGTCGTCGGCGGCGGCCGCCAGGGCCATCGGGATCGACGCCGCAGAGGTGTTGCCGGTGGTGGCCAGGATGTTGGCCGTGCGGTCGTCATCGAAGCCGAGCTTGGCGGCGGCCGAGGTGATGATGCGGGCGTTGGCCTGGTGGGGCACGAAGAGGGCGATGTCGTCGGCGGTGACGCGGGCATGGTCCATGGCCCGCCGAGCCGACTCCACCATGATCCGCACGGCTCGGCGGAACACCTCGGGTCCGTCCATCTCGATGGTGCCGCCGAGGTCGGCGTGGAGGATGTGGCGCAACGAGCCGTCGGAGCCGAGGTCGAAGCCGAGCACCCTCCCCGGGCCTTCGCTGCGCTCGAGGACCACGGCGCCGGCACCGTCGCCGAAGAGGATGGCGGTGGAGCGGTCGTCCCAGTCGACGATGGTCGACATCGTCTCGGAGCCGATCAGCAGCACCCGCTCCAAGCCGGCCCGCAGGAAGCCGTCGGCGGCGACCAGGCCGTAGACGAAGCCGGAGCAGGCGGCGTTGAGGTCGACGGCGCCGCCGCGCGCGCCCAGGGCCTGCTGGATGGCGCTGGCGCTGGCCGGCATCGTCTCGTCGGGGGTCGAGGTGCACAGGAGCACGAGGTCGATGTCGTCGCCGGTGCAGCCGGCCATGGCCAGGGCGCCTTCGGCGGCTTCGATGCCCAACCCGGTGGTGGTGCCGCCCACCCGCCGCTCTCGGATGCCGGTGCGCTCGATGATCCAGGCGTCGCTGGTGTCGAGCGACCCCTCGAGGTCGGAGTTGGTGACCACCTTGTCGGGCAGGGCGGTGCCCCACCCGGTGATCCGGGCGCTCGATGCCGTCACGGGGGCCATCCTGCAGGACGTGGCGCCGGAACGGGCGCGGGCAACGTGATCTTCACGCAGTGCGGAGCCAGGCCACGGGCTGGCTCCGGGTGAGCCGCTCGCCCGCCACGGCCAGCAGGCCCTTCACGGTGCCGTGGAACGGCGAGCGCACCTCGTGGCCGGCCACGTGTCCCACCACCCGGCCTCGCTCGATGTGGAGGCCCTCGGTGACGTCGTGGGCGGGCGTGAACACACCGGCGGCGGGGCTGACGACCAGTCGCTCGGCGGCGAAGAGGTGCTCGCCGTCGTGGTGGCCGGCGGCGGCCATGGCCGGGACGGCGGCGTCGACGGCCTTCGCCACCTCCACCACGGTGTCGAGGGCGTCGGGGGTGGCGGCGGCCTTGACGGTGCCGTCAGGGGCCGACCGCTTGGCCATGCCGGTGAGCACGCTGCCCGGGCCCAGCTCGAGGAAGGTGGTGACGCCGTCAGCCACCATCCGCTCGATGGTCTCGCGCCAGCGGACCGGGGCGGTGAGCTGGGCGTCGAGGAGGTCGGCCCACTGGTCGGCGTGCTGGTGGGGGAGGGCGTCGACGTTGGCGACGAGCGGCACCTCGGCGTTGGCGAAGGTGGTGGCGGCCAGCGCAGCCCGTAGGCGCTCGGCGGCCGGGGCCATGAACGGCGTGTGGAAGGCGCCGCCGACCGGCAGGGGCAGCACCTTGCGAGCACCGAGCTCCTTGGCCAGGGCCCCGGCGGCGGCGATGGCGTCGGCGTCGCCGGCGATCACCACCTGACCGGCGGCGTTGGAGTTGGCCACCCACACGTCGCCGTCGGTGCGAGCGCAGGCATCGGCGACCGTGGCGTCGTCGGCGCCGAGCACCGCGGCCATCGTGCCCGGACGGGCGTCGGCGGCGGCCTGCATGGCCGCGCCCCGCTCCGTCACCAGGCGCACCCCGTCCTCCAGGCGCAGAGCGCCGAGGGCGGTGAGGGCGCTGTACTCGCCCAGGCTGTGGCCGGCGGCCACCCCGCAGCGCACGCCCAGGGCCCGGACGGCGTCGTGCACCACGAGGCTGAGCACGTAGGTGGCCAGCTGGGCGTTCTCGGTGCGGCGCAGCTCGTCGGCGTCGGCGTCGAGGAGGAGCGCCGCCACATCCCGGCCGCTGGCCTCGGAGGCGGTGGCGACGAGCGCCCACGACGGGTGATCGGCCCAGGGCCGACCCATGCCGGGCTGCTGGGAACCTTGACCGGGGAACGTGAAGGCGAGCATCAGCGCTCCGACCGGCACCTCCGGTGCAGGGTTTCACGATCGGGCCAAGTTCCCCCCGGGTAAGGGCATGCCCGCTCGTGAACCGACCACGGGCACGGCCTCGCCGGTGCCCCGAGTGGGAGTCGAACCCACACTGTGCGGGTTTTGAATCCGCTGCCTCTGCCGATTGGGCTACCGGGGCGAAGCGCCGAGCGTACCTGGCCGGGTCGAGTCGGACCCAGCCTCGTGCTCAGCCCACGAGGCGGGGACGCTGCAGCTCACACTCCATCGAGAGGGCTGTGAGATCGGCGCCACCGAGGCTCAGGCCGAGGCCGTTGGCGACCGTCGACAGCAGCTGGGCGTCGACCTCGGCGAGCAGCGCGTTGAGGGCGTTGGTGAGCGGCACGGCCAGGGGGCTGACCAGCGGCGACAGCGGCACCTGGAGCAGGTCGATCTGGCCGGGGGTGACGTTGAGCAAGCCGGCGAGCCCCAGTGGGTTGGCCCCCACCCGCCGAGCCGGTGGCCCGAACTCGGTGGGGTCGAGGAAGGTCTGGGGTCCGGCGACGCCGGTTGTGACGGCGCCGGCGTCGAGCTCGATCCGGCCGATCTCGAACGGTGCACCACCGCCGACGGTGGCCCGCACCGTGAGGACGATGTCGCTCAGCAGCTCGAGCGGGATCGGTTCCGGGGCCACCGTGATCCGAGGCGGGGTGGACTCGCAGTCGATGCTCTGGAGCACGGCATCGGCGCCGGCGGCCCGCAGGTCGATGTCCCCGTCGTACTGCACGTCGAGCGTGACGGCTCGGTTGATGGTGCCGCTCAGCAAGCAGGTGAGCCAGCTCCCCAGGCCACCGACGATCGAGCCGAGGATGCCGAGGCCGCTCTCGCCCAGGGTGCACAGGTTGATGGTGACCTGCGAGGTGGACACGCCGAGGTTCGTGTCGAGGGTGAGGTTGAACTGGCCGGTCGAGGCGCGGGCGCCCTCGTTGGGGCCGCCGATCTGCGGCCGCTCGATCACCTGGAGGCTCATGTCGACGTCGCCGACACCGACCACGTTCACGTTGGTGGCCGGGATGGAGACGGCGTGGTCGCCGTCGATGAGGAAGGCTCCGCCGGTGAGGAGGCCGAGGACGTCGTAGGTGGCACTGGCCGCGGGGGAGCCCCCGGCCGCTTGGGCGGAGACCAGGTCACCCAAGGTGATCTGCTCCACCGTCGAGGCTGTTCCCGCCATGCCGTTGAGGAGGTCGACGGCGGCGGTGTTGCCTCCCTCGGCCTGGAGCGCGGTCGCCGACGCCAGGACCAGGTCGCGGTAGGAGATCGGGGTGTCGAGCCCCGCGCCGGGCGATACGGCTTCGAGGCCGGCTTCGAGCTGGCCGAGGGTCAGGTCGGCACCGACGAGCCCGTTGTAGGAGAGCAGCTCGGCCCCAGGGACGACCTGGCTGAGCACCGTGCCGATCACGGTGTTGCTGGCGGGGTTGACGCCGGCCAGGAACGACCCGACCTGGAACCAGGCCTCCTTGCGGTCGCTGGCCTGCGCCACGGCCGTGCGCTCGACGGATCCCGATCCCGGCTGGAAGAGGTAGTCGGTGACGTCGGCAGCGGTGATCCGCACCGCGTCAGGGACGATTGTCTGCTGGCCGGGATCGAACGGGTCGAGGGCGCCGAACTCGTTGTTGACGGCGCTGATCGTTCCCCACTCGATGGCGGTGATCCTCGGGCCCGACGCCGGGGACAACGTGGCGTTGGTGAACCCGTTGCGGGCGGCCGATGCGGTGAGGGAGTCCTGCGTAGCGGGGTCGGCGTAGATGTCGGCGACGCTGCGGTCGTCGATGATCCGGACCATGTCGATGGCCACCACGTCGGCGGCGGCCTGGGCGGACCGCCGATCCGATCGCTGACGGCCGAGGTCGACGGCGAAGGCCGTCATGACGATCAGCACCGGGAGGATCAGCGCCACGAACGGGAGGGTGGCCCCGCGGTCTTCTCCTCGCCACCGGAGGGCGCTCATTCGTTGATCCTGGCGACGGAGCTGGCGGAGACGGTGTTGGGGAGGAAGACCTCGATCAGGGGGACCCGGCCGTAGAGCGGGTGGGAGTCGTAGTCGAACTCCAGCTCGACGGTGACGCACTGGAGTCCCGGCTCGCTCGCACAGGGGGCGACCACGGCCGGCTGGCAGGTCATGCCGTCGCGCTGGCAGCCCTTCCCCGGCTCCAAGGGGTTGTCGGTGGCAAAGCCGCCCCCGAACTCGGTGACCGCCTCCCGCACGGCCTCGTCGGCGGCGGACTGGGCGGCGGCAGCCGGTGTCTCGGTGCCGGTGGGGAGGGCCACGGCGCCGGCTCGGGCCCCCTCGGCCGCTGCCCGGGTCATGTCCTGCTTGAACGAGAGGATGAGGCCGAACTGGATGATCCCGAAAACGATCAAGAGGAGCGGGACGGTCACGAAGGCGAACTCCACGAGGGCGGCGCCGCCGTCGCTTCGGAGGCGACGGGGGGTGGCTCGCAGCGTGGGGTCGATCATTGGTGTCTCCAGCAGCAGGGGCAGAGCGGGCCACCGGTGCTCCGGTGGCTTCCGCGGCCGCGCCCAATGGGTCGGTTTGTCCCGAACAGGTATCGACCAGATCGTCTGCTGGCACCATGGCCCGCCCGGATGGTTTTCGGATGGCCCGATCGGACTAGTCCGCTCGCGATGGTGGCAAAGGGCGGGCTCGGGCGACGCCGTGGAGCGCCGCCCGCACGGTGGGGTCCGTGGGGAGGTGATCGACCAGCACCGGCAACGGGAGGGACCAGTTGGCGGGCCGCTCGCCGTCCGTGGTGCCGGGCACGTTGGGGCGCCGCTCGGCCAGGCAGAGGTCTTCGAGCGTGAGCAGCACCAGGGCGGCGGGGCTGGCGGCGAGACGTCGGTGGACGGCCGCCACCACCTGAACGGGGCCGTCGCCCTCGGGCACCGAGGCCACGGCAGCCAGCCGATGACGAAGGCGGGCGGCGGCGTCCTCGGGGGCGGGCCGGTCGAGGGCGGCCAGCTCCGCGT
>JBPPMN010000215.1:0-7901 GCA_051306055.1 Acidimicrobiales bacterium | reverse complement strand
CGGGCCACCGGGGTCGCGGCGGTGCGCCGCAGGTAGGAGGGCAGCACCTTGTTCAGCACCAGGCCGCCGAGGTGCAGGCCCCGGGCGTCGAGCTCCCGGATGAAGAACTCGGCCTCCCGCACCGGCGCGGCCTCGAGGGTGGACACGACGCAGAAGGTCGTGCGCTTGTCCGAGAGGGTGCGGTTGACCGCCTCGGCCCGGGTGACGAAGCCGGGCGCCATGGTCTGGAAGAGCGTGAAGAACTCGGCGATGTCCTCGAGGAACTGCGATCCGAGGATCGAGTCGGCCACCTTGTAGAACGGCTTCGAGGCGGCGGTGAGGAGGCGCGACTTGCCCGGTGCGGTGAGCCAGCGCAGCAGCCGGCTGCTGAAGAACTCGGCCATGCGCTCGGGCGCCTCGAGGAAGTCGATCGCGTTCCGGGTGGGGGGCGTGTCGACGACGATCAGGTCGTAGGTGCCCGAGGCGTGGATCTCGTAGAACCGCTCCATGGCGATGTAGTCGTGGCTCTGCACGAAGCGGCCGGTGATGTTCTTGTAGAGCGGGTTGGCGAGGATGGCGTCGCGGGTGGCCGCATCGGGGGCGTGGCGGTGGACGAGGTCGTCCCAGCTCTGCTTGGTGTCGAGCATGGCCGCCCACAGCTCGCCGCGGGGCTCCACGCCGACGGCGGCGAAGGCCTCGGGCGGCACCTGGGTCTCGACGTTGCCGAACGACTCGAGGCCGAGGGCGTTGGCCAGCCGCCGCGCCGGGTCGACGGTGAGCACGAGCACCTTCCCGCCGTGGTGCACCGCGGCCATCGCAGCCGCCGCGGCCGCCGTGGTGGTCTTGCCAACCCCGCCGGAGCCGCAGTGGATCACGATCTCCTTGGCGGCCAGCAGCTGCTCGATGGAGCCGGTGGTGGCGGCCTGCTTCTTCTTGGTCGCCTTGGCCTTGGCCATCAGAAGCCCAGCTCCTCGCCGAGGTGCTCGGCCACCTGGCGGGTGGCCCGGGCGCCGTGGCTGCGCTGGAACAGGTACGGCACGTAGAGCAGCGGGGTGCCCTCGGGGAGCTCGTCCCGCAGCCGGCCGAGGTGGACGCTTCGGGTGCGGCGCAGCGACACGGCCAGCTGGGCACCGTCGAGGATCGGGCGCACCGGACCACCCACCGCCTCGCTCAGCACGGCCGCCGGCGACGGATCGGCCGACGGGTCGGCGAGGGCGTCGAAGATCTCCTCCTCGGTGCGGGAGAACAGCTCGGGGAGCACCCGGTTGACCACCACCGCGGCCAGGTCGACGACGGTCTCGGTGCCGAGGCGCGCCACCAGCTCGAGGGTCTCGTTGACCGGCATCTCCTCCGGTGCGGCCACCACCACGACACCGGTCTGGGCGGGATCGCCGAGGATGTCGAGCATCCAGCCGGTCTGGTCGCGCACCATGCCCACCTGCACCAGCTCCTGGATGGCCTGCGGGGCGGCGAGCTGGCCCGTGATGTGCCCGGTGGCGACGGCGTCGACCACGATCAGGTCGTAGCTGCGCTCGCGCACCTCCCACAGGAACTTGCCGACGGTGAGGATCTCCTTCACCCCGGGCGCGGCGTTGGCCACGAAGTCGAACGTGCGGGCCAGGGGGCCGATCCGGGCCACCAAGGGCAGCTTCAGCTGGAGGCTGAGGTACTCCTTGAGCGACTCCTCCGTGTCCATCGACATGGCGAAGAGGTTGTCGGCCACCTCCCGCTCCTGGAACGAGGTGGGGCCGATCTCGAAGAAGTCGGCCAGGTTGCCCTTGGCGTCGACCTCCCCCACCAGGGTGCGCTTGCCGTGCTGAGCGGCCAGCAGGGCCAACGACGCCGCGATGGTGGTCTTGCCGACGCCACCCTTGCCGGTGACGAAGAGGAGCTTGCGGTCGAGCAGCTCGGTGGTCATGCGATGGGCCGCCTCCCCAGCGGCGCGCTCAGCCCCCGAAGCCGATGCGGCGGTCGTCGGCCGGCGAGCCGATCTCCACGTAGGCCAGCTTCTCCGCCGGGATGCCCACCTGGCGGCCCTTGCGGTCGGTGAGCCACAGCGTGGAGCCGTCGGCCAGCACCTTCTCCACCTGCTGGCGCAGGTCGGCGGGGTCGGCGTCGTCCTCGAGGTGGACCTCGAGCTCCTTGGGCGATTGGGTGAGGCCGATGCGGACGTCCACGAGATCTCCTCCGGTAGGGGCGGCGGTCATCCTACGGTCGAGTCCACCGCTTCCGTGACCGACTCCGGCGCGGATGCCTCGACCTCGGCCCACCAGCGAGGGTGATGGCGCTGGACGTGGCTCGCCGGGACCGTGCCCCGCCGGATGGCCCGCAGCGCCACCGGGTCGGCCAGGGCCTTGGCGATGTGGCCGAGGATCACCGCCAGCAGCATGATCGCCAGCCAGTCGTGCACGAACGTGGCGCCGGTCCGCCACGCCAGGGGGAACGGCTCGAACCAGCGCATGATCACGCCGGTGGCCAGCATCACCGGGATGCAGCCGGCCACGAAGATGGCGTTGAGCTTCTGCCCGGCGTTGAACTTCCCCAGGCGGACCCGACCTCGACGACCGAGGCTGAGCAGCCAGCGGCGGTCGTCGGTCGACCAGCGGGCCAGGCGACGGACGTCGCGGCGCAGACCGTCCCGCCACCGTCCGGCGTAGGCGAGCAGCAGCGGCACCGGTAGCAGCAGCCCGCTGATCACGTGCACGTCCTTGACGAGCACCCGGCGGCCCACCAGCGCCGACAGCGGCCCGATGTAGAGCGTCATGCCGGTGGCCAGCAGCACCAGGAAGAGGAGGCCGTTGGCGCTGTGGAGCCAGCGCTGCGTGCGATCGAAGCGGACGATCTCGTCGCCCACCCTCGTGTCGACGGCCGCCACGTCAGACCGGCTCGTCGCGGCGGCCGTTGGAGGCGCCGATCCAGGCGTCGGTCTCGTAGCCGAGGCGCTCCCAGTAGCCGGGGTCGGTGGGATCGTCGAGGGCGGTGGCCACCTCGATGCGATCGAGCCACTTCAGCGACTTGTAGCCGTACATGGGGGCCACGTAGAGCCGCACCGGGCCACCGTGCTCGCGGGTGACGGGGGCGCCGAGCATGTGGTGGGCCACGAGGATGTCGTCGCGCATCGCCTGCTCGAGCGTGAGCGTGGTGGTGTAGGTGCCGTCGAAGGACCAGAAGCGCACGTGGGTGGCCGACGGCTGCACCCCAGCGTCGTCCAGCAGATCGCGCAGGAGCACGCCCTCCCACTCCACGTCGTCGACCCGCCAGCCGGTGACGCACTGGAAGTCCTTCGTCATCGCCACCTGGGGCAGCCGCTCGGCGACGTCGGCGTAGTCGAAGGTGGCGGGGCGGTCGACGGCGCCGTCGAGGACCAGGCGGTACTCCTCGCGGCTGCGCTGCGGCATCGAGCCGGTGACGGAGTAGATCCGGAACCGGCCGCTGGTGGGCAGGAACGAGGTGAGGCCGGTCTGGTCGTTGAGGGTCAGCGGCCGCAGGAAGGCCTCCAGCCCGGACTGGGCCTTGGCCCCCCAGAGGATCCCGGCGGCGCCGAGGCCCACCATGCCGAGCAGGGCCCGGCGGCCGACGAGGCGGTCCTCCGGCGGGAACTCCTCGGGCGCGGGCACCACAGGATCCACCACACCGAGGGTACGACGACGACGGGCGCGGCGGATGCCGTCCGAGGGGTGGTTCACCCCGTCGTAAGGTGGGCGCATGGGCGACGTGGGCGGCAACGACGAGGTGACGGCGGCACTCGAGGCGCTCGATGCGGCCCGGCGTCGGTTCGTCAACGTGGCCGGCCACGAGCTGCGCACACCGGTCACCACCCTGCGGGGCCTAGCCGAGGAGCTGGTCGACGCCGACGCCGCCCAGGTCGAGGAGCTGGCCCCGGCCATCCTGCGCAGCGCCCGGCGGATCGAGACCCTCCTCGACGACCTGCTGCTGGCCACCGACATCACCACGGCGCTGCCCGTCGGCGATCCCGAACCGGTCGACCTGGTGGCCACGGCCCAAGCCATCTGGGACGCCCTCGCCGACGATGCCGAGCTCACCCTCTCCGGGGTCAACGAGGCGACGGCACGGATGCGGCCGGGCGCCGCCGACACGCTCCTGCACCGGGTGCTCGACAACGCCCGCCGGTATGGCACACCGCCGGTCGAGCTACGCGCCACCACCACCGCCGATGGCCGCGTCCAGATCGAGGTCACCAGCGGGGGCTCCGAGCTGGCCGGCGACGACGTCGACCTCGCCTTCGAGCTCTTCTACCGTGGCGAGGCGGCCGTCACCTCGGCGCCCGGCTTCGGGCTGGGCCTCCCCGTGGCCCGGGCCCTGGCCCGCCACGATGGCGGCGACCTCCACCTGGCCCCCCGCACCGGCGGCGGCCTGGCGGTGACCATCGACCTCCCGGCGGCCGGGTGACCCAGATCGACCACCGCGGCGATCCCCTCCTCCGGGTGCTGGTGGCCGACGACGAGCCCGATGTGCGGCTCCTGCTGCGGATCGGGCTGCGCCACCACGACATCGCCGTGGTGGGCGAGGCGGCCGACGGCCACGAGGTGCTCGAGGTGTGCGCCACCCGCGAGGTCGACGCCATCGTGCTCGACCTGCTCATGCCCAGGATGAACGGCTTCGAGGTGATCCCGCTGCTGCAGCGCGACCACCCCCACGTCGGCATCGTGGCCTACACCGCAGTGGCCGGCGACTTCGTGCGCCGCGAGATGGCCCGGCTCCACATCCCGCTGCTGCTCAAGAGCGGCGATGCTGTCCCGCTGGCCACCGCCCTGCACAAGTCGGCTGCCGACGCCAAGGCCGACGCCGTCTAGCAGGCACCCGCTAGAGGAGCTTGAGCTCCTTGCGGTAGCGGCGGGTGGGAGCGAGCTCGACCTCGATCCGCTCGGCGATGCGGGCGAAGGCCTGGGCGGGCTCGCTGTCGGGCTCGGTGAGCACGATGGGACGGCCGACGTCGCCACCGGCCCGCAGCTCGGTGAGCAGCGGCACCTGGCCCAGCATCGGCACCTCGAGGGTCTCGGCCAGGGCGTCGCCGCCACCAGCGCCGAAGAGCTCGTAGCGCTTGCCGTCGTCGCCGGTGAACCAGCTCATGTTCTCGATGACGCCCTTGATCTCGAGGTTGACCTTCTGGGCCATGAAGCCGGCTCGCTGGGCCACCTTCTGGGCGGCCGGCTGCGGCGTGGTGACCACGTAGACCTCGGCCCGGGGCAGGAACTGCGCCAGCGACAGGGCGATGTCGCCGGTGCCCGGCGGCAGGTCGACAAGGAGGAAGTCGGGGTCGTCCCAGAAGACGTCGGTGAGGAACTGCTCGAGAGCCTTGTGGAGCATCGGGCCCCGCCAGATGACCGGCTGGTCCTCCTTGGCGAAGAAGCCCATCGAGATGCAGCGCACCCCGCCGGCGCCCACGGGCGGCACCAGCATGGAGTCGATCACCGCAGGTGGGTGCTCCACGCCGAGCATGCGGGGGATGGAGAAGCCCCACACGTCGGCGTCGATGACCGCCACGCTCTTGCCGCGCTGCGCCAGCGACACGGCCAGGTTCGTGGTGACGGAGCTCTTGCCCACGCCGCCCTTGCCCGACGCGATCAGCAGCACGCGTGTGGTGCTCTCGGGATCGGCGAAGGGGATGGCCCGGCCCTCGGCGTGGCCGTGGGCGGCCTGGCTGCCGGCGGTGGATCCGGGGTCGCCGTTGAGCAGCTGGCGGACGTTGGCCCGCTGCTCGTCGGACATCACGCCGAAGGACAGGTCGACGGAGGTGACGCCGATGGCGGTGAGGGCTCCGGTGACCCGGCTCTGGATCTCGTTGCGGAGCGGACAGCCGGCCACCGTGAGGGTGATCTCGATGGCCACGGCGTCGCCGTCGATGCGCACGTCGCCCACCATGTCGAGGTCGACGATCGAGCGGTGCAGCTCGGGATCCTCGACGGGGCGGAGGGCTTCGATCACGTCGTCGCGGGTGACGGCCATGGGGTGCGGCTCCAGGGTGGGGGCGAGAGGTCGGGGGATTTCCACTACGGGCATAGGTAGAATACCGGTCGATGGGTGCCACCCCGCAGCCGACGCTCACACCGACCGAGTTCTCCTCGGCGGTCACGGCGATCACGTCGGCCTTCGGCGATCCCACCCGGCGAGAGATCTACCTCTTCGTCCACGAGCGCACGGAAGCCCTCGTCGACGGCCAAGCGCCGAGCGTGGGCGTCACCGCCGGGGAGGTGGCCGAGCGCTTCGCGCTGCACCCCAACGTCGCCCGCCACCACCTCGACAAGCTGGCCGGTGGGGGCTACGTGGAGGTGGCCACCGCCCGCAGCAGCACGGGGGCGGGACGCCCCTCGAAGCGCTATCGGGCCACGGCGCCGGAGATGACCCTCGAGCTGCCCATCCGCCACGACGACCTCCTCGTGACGCTGCTCGGCAAGGCGCTCGCCCTGCTGCCCGCCCACGCCGCCGAATCCATGGCCGAGGAGGTCGGGCTCGAGTTCGGCCGTGCCATGGCCGCCTCCATGGGCGGCCCCGACGCCACCGCCATCGTCGACGGCAGCGCACCCGGCGCCGCCCAGCGCTCCTTCCAGACCGCCCTGCACGCGGTGGCCGACGCCCTCACCGCCCACGGCTTCGCCGCCCACGCGGAGCGCCACGGCGACGGCCTGCGCATCGTCTCCGACCACTGCCCCTTCGGGGGTGCAGCCATCGAGCACCCGGTGATCTGCGCCGTCGATCGCGGACTGGTGCGCGGCATGCTCGGTGCCCTCTACGGCCAGGCCGACACCACCACGGCCGAGAGCCGCCCCATGGGCGACCAGAAGTGCGTCACGTCGATCACCAGCTGACACGGCCGACGGCATGACCCGGCACTACCTCGATCACGCTTCTACATCTCCTCTGCGGCCTTCGGCTCGGGAGGCGACGGTCGACTGGTTGGATCGGGCCGTTGGGGATCCGGGGCGAATCCATGCCGAGGGGATGGAGGCGCGGGTGGCCGTGGAGACGGCCCGTGAGCAGGTGGCCGCGCTGCTCGGGGCCCGGCCCCGATCCGTGGTGTTCACCTCCGGGGCCACCGAGGCCATCGCCTCAGCCTGCTGGGGGGCCGCCGAGCGCGGCCGCCACCAGGTGGTCGCGGCGGTGGAGCACTCCGCCGTGCGGCGCTCGGCCGAGGCCCACGGCGACGTCACGGTGGTGGGCGTCGACGGCGCAGGACGGGTCGATCCCGACGAGCTCATGGCCGCCGTGCGCCCCGACACGGCGCTGGTGCACGTCCAGTGGGGCAACCACGAGGTGGGCACCCTGCAGCCGGTGGCCGACGTGGTGGCCGCCTGCCGCCAGCGAGGCGTGCTCGTCCACGTCGATGCCGCCCAGGCCGCCGGTCGGGCTCCCATCGCCTTCGACCACCTCGGCGCCGACCTGCTGAGCGTGTCGGCCCACAAGCTGGGTGGCCCGCCCGGCGTGGGAGCGCTGCTGGTCCGGCGCGGCCTGCGGCTGCGACCGCTGCTGGTCGGCGGCGACCAGGAGCGCGCCCGCCGGGCCGGCCTCGAGCCGGTGGCCGCCCTGGCCGGCTTCGGCGCCGCAGCGGCGGACCTGGCCGACGGCGGCGAGGAGCGCGAGGCCGCCGCCCAGGCCGAGCTCACCGATCCGTTGCGGGCCGGCCTGGCCGCCCTCGACGGCGTCACCCTCTACGGCCACCCGAGCGAGCGCCTCCCCCACCTGGTCTGCGTGGGCATCGACGGCATCGAGCCGCAGGCCGTGCTCCTCGGCCTCGATCGCGCCGGGGTGGCCGCCCACTCCGGCTCGGCCTGCTCCTCGGAGGCGCTGGAGCCGTCGCCGGTGCTGGAGGCCATGGGCGTCGACGCCCACCGCAGCCTCCGCCTCAGCGTGGGCTGGAGCTCCACCCCGGCCGACGTCGACGCCGCCCCTGTCTCTTATACACA
>JBPPMN010000295.1:0-6538 GCA_051306055.1 Acidimicrobiales bacterium | reverse complement strand
AGGAGCTCCCCGCGCTCCTCCAGGCGACGCTCGCCACCCTCGCCATCGCCGCCGTGGCCGCTCGCCAGGTCGTCGCGCGACGGCGGACCCCGGCCCCCGACGTCCGGCCCGCTCCGGGGGCGGTCGTCGCTGGGCCGATCGACTGAGGTCAGGTCAGGTCACGTCAGGTCGAGACCGAGCAGGTCCGCCGGCCCGCACACGGCGCGGCCCGCCCGGCGGTCCTCCGCGTCGAGGGCCTGGAGACCCAGCAGTCGCGCTCCCTGCGGGTGGCTCGGTGGTTCCGGCGATTCGTCCCGAGCCGCCCGCGTTGACCTGCGGTGTCCGTTCGGTCGGTCGACCGCCCGGTCAGATGGCGCGCTCGCGCCCCTCCCAGTAGGGATCGCGGAGCTGGCGCTTGAGCAGCTTGCCGGTGGGCTCGCGGGGGAGCTCCTCGACGAAGTCGATGCTCTTGGGCCACTTGAACTTGGCCAGCCGACCTTCGATGTGGGCCATGATCGACGCCGCCAGCTCATCGCCGGCCTGCTCGCCGGCCTTGGGCTCCACCACCGCCTTGATCTGCTCGCCCATGTCGTCGTCGGGGATCCCGAAGACAGCGACGTCGCCCACGCCGGGGTGGGCCAGGATCTCACCCTCGATCTCGGCCGGGTAGATGTTCACGCCGCCGGCGATGATCATGTCGCTCTTGCGGTCGCACAGGAACAGGTAGCCGTCGTCGTTGAGGTACCCCACGTCGCCCACCGTGAAGAAGCCGTCGGCGTCGTGGTTCTCGTCGGTCTTCGACTTGTCGCCCTTGTACTCGAAGTCCTGCCCGCCCATCTTCATCCAGACCGTGCCGGGGGTGCCGGCCGGCACGATGGCACCGTCGTCGTCGGTGATCTTCAGCTCAGAGATGGCCCAGGGGGCGCCCACCGTGCCCGGGTACTTGAGCCAGTCCTGGGGGGTGGCGGTGGTGCCGCCGCCCTCGGTGGCGCCGTAGTACTCCCAGATCACCGGTCCCCACCAGTCGAGCATCTTCTGCTTCACGTCGATGGGGCAGGGCGCAGCGGCGTGGATGGCCCAGGTCATCGACGACACGTCGTAGCGGCCCTTCACGTCGTCGGGCAGCTGGAGCATGCGGTGGAACTGCGTGGGCACCATGTGGGTGTGGGTGACCTTGTGCTGCTCGATCTTGGCGAGGGTCTGCTCCGGGTCCCACTTGTCCATGAAGACCACGCGGTGGCCGGAGTGCAGGGCGTTGCCGGCGAAGGTGGTGACGGCGGTGTGGTAGTTCGGCGAGGTGCAGAGGTGCACCTGGTCCTCGCGGTGGGGGATCCCGAACAGGCTGAAGAAGCCCGTGAACAGCTCGGCCATGATGTCGGGGTCGGCATCGTTCAGCTTGCGCTTCACCCCCTTGGGCTTGCCGGTGGTGCCCGAGGTGTAGTGCATGGCGGCGCCGGCGGCGCGGTCGTCGGGGAGCGTGTCGGGCTGGGCGGCCAGCGCCTCCTCCACGTCGCGGAAGCCGGGGATGGAGCCGTGGGCCAGGCGCCCTGCGGCAGGCAAGCCCGCCTCGTCGGCGGCGGCCTCGATCACGGCGGCGTAGCGCTCGTGGCTCACCAGTGCCTTGGCGCCGGAGTCGGCCAGGATGTAGCCGATCTCGGGGGCCGACAGCCGGTAGTTGATCGGCACGTAGTACCAACCCGCTTGGAGGGCGGCGAGGTAGACCTCGATCGGGAGCACCCCGTTGGGCAGCACCGCGGCCACGGTGTCGCCCGTCTCGAGTCCCACTGAGCGCAGCAGGTGCACGTAGCGGTTGGCCCGACCGAGCAGCTCGCCAGCGGGGTGCTCCGTGCCGTCGGGGTCGACGACGGCCACGAAGTCGGGCTCGGCCTGGGCGTACTTGTAGAAGCCTGACATGCGATGGATCCCCCGGGGTTTGCGCATCTGACGGTCCGTCAGACTAGAACGGGTTCCAGTCCGGCTCCAACCGGTACGCTCGCTCCAGCCACCACCGGCCGCACCACATCAGGGGGAATGCAACCATGCGCGCAGCGCTGCTCCGCAACATCGGCGACACCGCACTCGAGGTGCGTGACGACATCGAGCTGGTGGCCGTCGGCCCCGGTGAGGTGAAGGTCAAGATCGAGGCCACCGGCGTGTGCCACTCCGACCTGTCGGTGATGAACGGCACCATCCCGCAGCCGCCGCCGTGCGTGCTGGGCCACGAGGGCGCGGGGATCATCGCCGAGGTGGGGGAGGGGGTCACCTCCGTGAGCGTCGGCGACCACGTGATCGTGGCGTGGAGCCCCCCGTGCGGCGAGTGCGCCTACTGCGGTCCCCGCCACCAGCCCAACCTCTGCTCCAACATCCAGATGGTGATGGGCGGCACGCCCCACTTCACGCTCGATGGCTCGCCCGTGTTCGGCATGGCCGGCGCTGGCACCTTCGCCGAGGAGATGATCATCCCGCACCAGGGCGTGGTGAAGATCGACAGCGACATCCCGCTCGAGATCGGCAGCCTGGTGGGCTGCGGCGTGATGACCGGCGTGGGCGCCGCCATCAACACCGCCAAGGTCACCGAGGGCTCCTCCGTCGTGGTCTTCGGCTGTGGCGGCGTGGGGGTCTCCGCCATCATGGGCGCCAAGGTGGCCGGTGCGTCGGTGATCGTGGCCGTCGACCTCAACGACCAGAAGCTGGAGGACGCCAAGAAGTTCGGCGCCACCCACGCCTGCAAGCCCGACGAGCTCGACAGCCTCAAGGCCAGCCTCACCGGCGGCGACGGCTTCGACTACTCCTTCGAGGCCATCGGTCTCCCCAGCACCATGCGGGCCTCCTACGACGCCATCCGCCGGGGCGGCACCGCCTGCATCGTGGGCGTGGGCAAGCTCGACGAGTTCGTGCAGTTCTCGGCCTTCGAGCTGTTCTTCTCGGAGAAGGTCCTCGTGGGCAGCTACTACGGCTCGGCCGACGTGCGCACCGACTTCCACAAGCTGCTCGGCTTCTGGAAGGACGGCCAGCTCGACCTCGAGGCCATGATCACCCGCCGGATCAAGCTCGACGACATCAACGACGCCTTCGAGGCCATGCAGCGCGGCGAGGTCATCCGCCAGGTCATCAGCTTCTAGCGACGCCCCGGGGCCGGCTGGTCAGCCCACCTGCGTGAGGGCCCACCAGCCGGCCCCGGCCGCGCTCGCGGCCACCAGCGACGCCACCAGGGCGCCCTTCCCGCCGAGGTGCCGGCGCCCCCCGGCCGCCGCCACGAGGTCGCAGGTGTCGGCCACCGCCCCTGCGACGTACCAGGCCCGGGCCTGCTCGGCGTCGGGGGCCACCAGGGCGCCGATCCCCAGAACGGCGTCTCGGATGCCGAAGACCCGGCCCAGCCAGATGAAGGAGCCCGAGGGCTCTTCGCCCGACTGGAGCTTCAGCAGGCGGCGCGGCAGCAGGGCCATGGCCAGGCCGTAGGCGACGCGCCCCCCGGCGATCGAGCGGAGGACGGCGGGCGGGGTGAGCTCCATGGCTGGAGTCTCGCGCTCCGAGCCGCCCGGCGAAGGGGGCACCGGTCAGGATCTGATAGACCATCAGAAACGAGAACGTGTTCTAGTTGTGGAGGCGACGCGCATGGCCGAACCGGCCGAACGAGGAGCAGTGCTGAGCGCACCGCTCGTCATCGAATATCCCTTCTCCCGCACGACCGGCCCGGTGATCGGGGCCTTCCTCACGGGGCTGCGGGAGCAGGTCCTGCTGGGGATCAAGGGGGTCGACGGCACCGTGATCGTGCCGCCCGTGGAGTACGACCCGCACACCGGCGAGGACCTCACCGAGCTGGTGCAGGTGGGGCCCGGCGGCGTGGTCGACACGTGGGCCTGGGTGCGCCATCCGATGCCCAAGCACCCGCTGCAGCATCCCTTCGCGTGGGCCCTGGTGCGGCCCGACGGTGCCGGGGTGGGGTTCCTGCAGGCCGTCGACGCCGGCTCCATCGACGCCATGGCCACCGGCATGCGGGTCCGTCCCCGCTGGGCGGCCGAGCGTGAGGGCACCATCCACGATCTCGAGTGCTGGGAGCCCGAAGCCTGATGACCGACATCACCATCCCGGCCGTCCTCGATGGCGTGGAGCAGGTGCGCTCCGTGCGCACGCCGGCCCGCCTGGACTTCACCTACACCGCCGGCCTGGCCACCACCCGGTTCCTCAACGGCCTGTCCGAGGGCAAGATCCTCGGTGAGCGGGCACCGGGCGGAAAGGTCTACGTGCCGTCGCGTGGCGCCGACCCACAGCTGGGCGTCCCCACGTCGGAGCAGGTCGACCTGCCCCACGTCGGCACGCTGGTGAGCTTCTGCGTGGTCAACGTGGCCTTCTACGGCCAGGGCATGGAGATCCCCTACACCTCGGGGCTGATCCTGCTCGACGGCTCCGACCTCCCCCTCATGCACCTGATCCAGGAGTGCCCCGTGGAAGACGTCCGCATCGGGATGCGGGTAGAGGCGGTGTGGGTCGACGAGGCCGACCTCGGCCCCACCCTCGAGAGCATCCGCTACTTCCGGCCCAACGGCGAGCCCGACGTGCCCGTCACCCAGCCCGGCGAGGGGGTGACGTGGTGATCGACGTCGCCGTGATCGCGGTTGCGCAGATGCCCAACGTGCGGGCCGAGACGGTGCGCAACGAGGTCGAGATGCTCATGCCCGTCATCGAAGACGTGCGAGCCGAGGCCGGCCTCACCCAGGAGCAGATCGGCTTCACCTGCTCGGGCTCCACCGATTACCTGTCGGGTCAGGCCTTCAGCTTCGTGTCCACCCTCGACGGCATCGGCCCGTGGCCTCCCATCCAGGAGAGCCACGTGGAGATGGACGGCGCCTGGGCCCTCTACGAGGCGTGGGTGAAGCTCCAGATCGGCGACGTCGACACCGCGCTGGTGTACTGCTACGGCAAGTCGGCCCCCGGCCCCATCCACGAGGTGCTGAGCCGCCAGCTCGACCCGTACCACGTCGCCCCGCTGTGGCCCGACGCCATCAGCCTGGCCGCCCTGCAGGCCCGCTCGCTGATCGAGGCGGGCAAGGCCACCGAGGCCGACTTCGCCGAGGTCGTGGCCCGCAGCCGGCGCAACGCCCTCGGCAACCCCAACGCCCAGCTGGCGTGGGATCGGACCGCTGACGAGCTGCTGGCCGAGGAGCCCATGGTCGATCCGCTGCGGCGCAGCGACTGCCCGCCCATCACCGACGGTGCCTGCGCGGTGATCCTGGCGTCGGGCGACCGCGCTCGTGAGCTGCGGGATCGTCCGGCCTGGATCCGGGGCATCGACCACCGCATCGAGCCGATGGCCCTCGGCCTGCGCGACCTCACCAGCTCCGCCTCCACCCGCACAGCGGGTGAGAAGGCAGGGGTGGGGGAGCGTCCGGTCGACGTGGCCGAGCTCCACGCCCCGTTCAGCCCGCAGGAGCTGATCCTGCGGGAGGCGCTGGGGCTGGGCGACCACGAGAACGTGAACCCCTCCGGCGGCGCTCTGGCCGCCAACCCGGTGATGGTGGCCGGGCTCACCCGCATCGGTGAGGTGGCCCAGCGGATCATGGACGGCGAGGCCAGCCGTGGTGTGGCCCACGCCACCTCGGGCCCGTGCCTGCAACAGAACCTCGTGTGCGTGCTCGAAGGAGACGAAGCCTGATGGGCAAAGACCGAGTTGCCGTGGTCGGCGTCGGGCAGACCAAGCACCAGGCCACCCGTGGCGACGTCTCGATGGCTGGCCTCGTGCGGGAGGCCGCCTCCCGGGCGCTGGCCGACGCCGAGATGACCTGGAACGACATCGACGCCGTCGTGGTGGGCAAGGCTCCCGACTTCTTCGAGGGCGTGATGATGCCGGAGCTGTACCTGGCCGATGCCCTCGGCGCCACGGGCAAGCCGCTGTTCCGCGTCCACACCGCGGGCTCGGTCGGCGGGTCCACCGCCATCGTGGCCAGCCAGCTGGTCCAGGCCGGGATCCACGAGCGGGTGCTCACCGTGGCCTTCGAGAAGCAGAGCGAGAGCGAGGCGATGTGGGCGCTCTCCATGCCGATCCCGTTCCAGCCGCCGCTGCACGCCGGCGCCGGCGGGTACTTCGCTCCCCACATCCGGTCGTACATGGGCCGCTCCAAGGCGCCTGACCACATCGGGATCCTGGTGGCCCTCAAGGACCGCCTGAACGCGCTGAAGAACCCCTACGCCCACCTGCACGAGCACGACATCAGCTTCGACTCCATCAAGGACTCGATGATGCTGAGGGACCCCATCCGCTACGGCGAGACCTGTCCCAGCTCCGACGGCGCCTGCGCCATGGTGCTCACCAGCGAGGGCGTGGCCGACCGCGCCACGAAGCCGGTGGCCTGGGTGCGGGGCACGGCCATGCGCTCGGAGCCCACCATGTCCGCCGATCGGGATCCGGTGCTGCCCCGGGGTGGCTCCGACTGCGCGGCCGACGTGTACAAGCAGGCCGGGATCACCGACCCCCGACGCGAGGTCGACGCGGTCGAGATGTACGTGCCGTTCTCGTGGTTCGAGCCGATGTGGCTGGAGAACCTCCACTTCGCGCCCAGTG